>DATMNB010000137.1:0-29443 GCA_035569435.1 Gemmatimonadaceae bacterium | reverse complement strand
CGCTGGACGCTGAGATACTGTCGCGCGGCGGCCCGGACTCGGGCCGGCGTCATCGCGGTGATCTCGGAGTTATCGAGGAGATCGTCGAACGGCCGCCCCTCCTGATAGAGCGGGAGCGCGTTCAGCCAGAAGAAGTTGGTCTGGCGACCCTGCTCGAGCTCCCGCAACCGCGGCGCGACCGCTTGCTGCAGCGCCACGCCGGATGGACCAGCCGACTGCAGCGTGTCGATGACCGCAAACGCGGCCTTCACGAGCTCGGCGCGACGGGCGGGGTCCGACGTGAATTGGATCTGCACCGTGTACCCGTTGATCGGGGCCGGGTCGTGTGAGGCGGCGACGCCGACGTTGTACGTGCCACCAAGCTGCTCGCGCAGTCGATCGCGAAGCGTGTTCTGCAGGACATCCGCGAGCACCGCGAGATCCGTCTGGGTCGCGCGGCTGTTGCTGAACGACCCGGCGAACGCGATCATCGTCGTGGTCTTCGACTCCCGCCCAGCCACGATGGTCTTGACCACTGGCCCAATCGGGGGATGATACGCCGGCCGGTCCTGCACGACCTCATGTCGATGCAGCGCCGGCAAACCGCCGAGATACGCCTCCACGAGCGGCTTCAGCGAATCGAGGTTGAACGCGCCAACCAACAAGAACGCAAACCCATCGGCATCGGCGTACCGGTCCTTGTACAGCGCCAACGCTCGGCGCGTATCGATCCGGTCGAGCACCGCCGGCGTCATCACCGTCCACCGCGGACTGTGCTGGACCAGAGTCGTCATGAGCGTGTCCATGAACACCGCGTCAGGACTGAGCCCTTCGTTCGCCAGCGCCATCCGCTTTTTCTGCGTGAATGCGTCGACCGCGACGCTGTCATACCCGAGCGCGGTCATGTGGAGATACGCCAGCTGCAGCATCGTCTCGACGTCCGACGTGCGGCTGACGTCGAGGAGCGTCTCCTGGACGCCCGTGACACTGGTCTGCACGCCGACCGTGCGCCCCGTCAACGCCCGCGACAGCGCCACCTGGTCGTACGGCCCCGCCTTCGCCGTGCCCGAGAGCTCCTGGGCAAGTCTGACCGTGGGATACGCGCTGTCGCCCAAGACCGACCAGCCGCCGGGCTTCAACCCGTTCAGAATCACTTGGTCCGGATCGAATGTCGTCGGCTTGAGGAAGACCACCACGCCGTTCGACAGTGTCCACTGCGTGATCCCGACCGACGGGAATCGCCGCTCCGCGACGATCGTCCCCGGCGCCGGCCGCTCGGCCATCAACCCGCCCCGCGCCGATGCGCCCGATGCACCCGACGCCGACCCGCCCGGGTCATCGTACGCGGCCAACGTCCGCGCGCCGACCGACGGCCAGATGGCGAGCAGCGCCGCCGTATCGACCGGCGGCACCGTGGGCTTGTCCGGCTGCGACACCCACAGGATGCGATCCGACGTCGTCTGCCAATCGGCGACCTCGCTGTCGACGGCAGCCACAGATACCGTCGGCAGCAGCCGCCGGTCGCGCGCCACCGAGGCGTCCACGCTGGGCAGCGCCTCGCCGGTCAGGAAATTGTCGATGCATGCGTCCACGAGCGCGGCCGACGCCTGATCGTTGCGATTGATGTAGGTGTTGTCCCACGTGGTGTTGAGCGAGCGCGTCGCGCGGTCGAATTCAGCCGCGGTAAATCCATGCTGCCCGACGCGCGCGACCTCCGTCACCAGCGCATCCATCCCCAGCACCGGCCCGCTGTCGGGAACCACCACCTGCAATTCGGCCACGCCCACATCGGGGGTCATCAAGACCGAATGGCTGACTTCCGCCTGCACGAACGGGACATTGGGCCGTTGTACCATGTCGCTGAGCCGCTGATTCATCATCTGGTCGAACAGCACCCGCTTGATATCGGCCCGCTCGGCCGCGTCGGTGAACCGCGGGAACGGCGGCCCCTTAAGCAGGGCCCTCACCACGCTCGCCGTCACTTCCGGATCGCGCATCACCGTCACCTGCGTCCCCCGCACCGCGGGGATGGGATACTTGGGGTTCGCCAGCGGCGTTGCCGGCGTCGGGATGTCCGAGAACTGCTGGCGGATCATCCGCGCCATCTGCCGTGGATCGATGTCGCCAATGGCGATGACGGCCATCCGATCCGGCCGATACCACTTCCGATAGAACGCCACCAACTGCTCGCGCGACATGTGCGTCACCGATGCCTCGGTGCCGATCGGCATCCGGTCCGGATATCGCGACCCGGCGAGCATCGCCGCGAGCTCTTTGTCTGCCATCCGCTGCGTGGCCCCGAGCCGCATCCGGCGCTCGCCGAGGATGATCGCACGCTCTTCTTCGAGATCCTTGGCCCCGAAGGCGACACCGTGCGCCCAATCGTCGAGGATCTGCAACCCCGTCCGCACGTGCGCCAACGTGTCGGTGGGAATCGTCAGCTCGTACGTCGTGTGATCGAACGTCGTCTGCGCGTTCAGATCGGCGCCGAACTTCACCCCGATCGACTGGAGGTAGTCGACGATCTCGGTGCCCTTGAAATGCGCCGTGCCACGGAACGCCATGTGCTCGACGAAATGGGCGCCACCCCGCTGGTCCTCCGTCTCCATCAGCGACCCGGCGCGCACGACGAGGCGCAACTCGACGCGGTGCGGCGCCGGCTTGACGTTGTGCCGGATGTAGTACCGGAGGCCGTTCGGCAGCGTGCCGATCGTGTACGCGGTGTCGGTCGGCAGGGTGTCGGTCGGCAGGGTGTCGCTCGGACCGGGCGTGACAGCCGGCAGCTCCACGCTGATGGCGCCGCGGGCCGTGACCGCCTGGCCCGGGGGGGCGAGAATAAGCTGCAGTGCTGAAAGGGCGTGCGTGAGTCGCATGAGGATGTTCATCTCCACAAGTGAACGAACTCGGTATTCCGAGGAGTAGACACTTGTGGCGGCCCCACACCCCCAGTCCCGCCGCCGAATTCTACGGGAACACCCGTAGGTTGACCGTCACCACCCGTACTTGATCTCCACGCCGAGGTAGTCGCTGGTCCGCCCGCCCGCCCGTCGGATGACATCCCCCACGGCGAAATGGACCGCCTCCACGGCAACTGCGGCATGTCTCGTCAACGCCCAATCGACGCGGATCTGCCCGTACGTGCCCGTGTACAGTCCGGGCACACCAGCGGTGCCGCGGATCGGGATGTTGGGCTGGGAGTAGACGGCGTCAGCGGTCGTCTCGCGCCATTGCCCCGCGGCGGCGAACATCAGTTTGACCGGCGCGCCGGGGTGCAGCGTCACCGATGGCTTGACGTGGATGAAGTTCACGTAGCCCGAATAGCTCGCCAGCGTCAAGTACGACCCGTTGGGAAACAGCGGGTTGAACGTGCCGAGCGTATGCCCCCGCGGGTTGCCGTCTCCGGAGGCCGCGTCGACCTGCAGGCCCACGCGCGGTGTCCACCCGACGGTGGCGAAGGTATACCCACCAATCGAGCCGGCAGCCCACGCGCGGATGTCGTCCCTGGCAATCTGCCCCGTTTGACCCATGACCTCGACGTCGGAGTCGAAGCCACCGCCCGCATGAGAGAAGTGCAGGTCGAGAATCTCACGATGCTCGTTGCCGCTGACGGTCAGAAAGCGCGCGCCATCCTGCGTGAAGCGAGACACGTACATCGACACGTACCCGCCAAACACGTCGCGCTCCACCCGCGCCCCACTAAGGGTCAGTCGGTGACTACTATAGTCGTCAAAGGCATGGACGTCGACCGTGTACACCGGTTGGCTATATAACGCCTCGAAGATCCACGGGCCGCGCTCATACAGACCAAAGACCGCGTCATAGGACTGACGGACATTGGGCCCGTCGCGGACGGAGACAAACCGTTGAAGGTCGAAGGCGATCTGCTGTCGCCCCACTCGCAGGCTCAGCGCTCCCCCGCCGACCGATTCGGCAACGCCCACGAACGCCTGCTCGAGGTCGAGGCGATCCTGGTCGACCGGCGTGAGCATCGACTTCCCCGGCGCAAAGTCGCTGTGGAGCTGCGTAAAGATCTGGACATGAGAGCCGAGGCGGAGGTCGGCATGGAGCTCGAGACGGCTCAACACGTAGTCTTGGTTGCGATTTGGTCCCGTGCCGAAGTTGGGCGCGTTGTTGGCCTCGAACCGTTCCCGTGCGTTGGCGCCGAGCGACAGGTAGAACTTGGGGTCGTGCCTCGAGAGGGGGATGTATTTCAGGTCGTCGAGCGGTCCTCTCGGCACACGCCGATCGGCCAACACCGACCAGTCTTCCTCCCAGCGGTTAAAGAGGATCGCCGGCCGCTCGGCCGGGAGAGCGGCGGTCGTCGGCACCTGGAGGAGGAACAACACGGCGTACGCGATCCCCATAACCGGGGGCCCCAACGCGACCGGGCTAGGTCGAGGCCAGTTTCCCGGAAGCCAGCCGCAAGGGAAGGTTGCGCAGGCGCGTCCCTGTCGCCGCGAAGATCGCGTTCGCCAGGGCAGGGATCGCGCACGGGACCCCGGCTTCGCCGATGCCGCCGGAGGCCGCGGTGCTCTCCACCAGGTACACCTCGATGCGTGGCGCCTCGTCCATCCGCAGCACGCGGTAGGTGTCGAAGTTTCCCTGCTCGACCGCGCCGTGTTTCAGGCTGATCAGACCGTACAGCGCGGCCGACAGACCAAAGATGATGCCGCCTTGCATCTGTGCCACGACCGTATCCGGGTTGATGGTCAAGCCACAATCCGCGGCGCACACAACCCGCGAGACCTTGATCGCCTGTGGGTCGGTGACGTCTACCTCGACGACCTGGGCGAAGTAGCTGTCGAATGCCGGCTGTACTGCCACGCCGCGCCCATGCTTGGGCGGGAGCGGTTGGCCCCATCCTGCCTTCGACGCCGCCAACTGCAGCACGCCGAGGGCACGCGGCTCATGAGAGAGCAGTGCGGCGCGGTAGGCAACCGGATCGGTTCCGGTCGCGGCCGCCAGCTCATCGATGAAACTCTCGATGACAAACGCGTTGCGCCCGCGTCCAATACTCCGCCACCACGTGGTCATCACCCCGCGCGGTTCCTGTCGGACAAAGTCGACGACAATGTTCGGCACATCGTACTGGAGGTCCGCCGCGCCGTCGACGGCGTCGGGATCGAACCCACCAGCCAGCGCCTGCGGGACGAGCCGTCCCAGAAACGATGACCCGACGATGCGGTGACTCCAGGCGACCGGCTTGCCATGAGGGTCGAGTCCGGCCGAGATGCGGTCGTAGTAGTACGGCCGATACATGTCGTGCTGGATGTCCTGCTCCCGCGTCCAGATGACCTTGACCGGCGCATCGACGGCTTTGGCGATCGTGACCGCCTGGGCCACGTAGTCGATCTCGCTCTTCCGACCAAACCCCCCGCCCAAGAGGTGGCCGTGCACGGCAACGGCCGACAGCGGCAGCCCGGTCAACTTGGCCGCGATCGCTTGCACGCGGCCCGGCGCCTGGGTGCCGATCCAGACGTCGCACCGGTCCGGGCGAACGTGGACGGTGCAGTTCAACGGCTCCATGCACGCGTGGGCGACAAACGGCTGCTCGTAGATCGCATCGACGCGCCGCGCCGCGCTGGCGAACGCGGCCGCGACATCGCCGGTTTTGCGCGCCACGCCACCCTGGGTGCTCGACGCCACCCGCAGCTGCTCCAGGATCCCGGCGCTCGTGACATCGCCATTCGGGCCCGCATTCCAGCGAACGGCTAACGCGCGGACGCCCTTCTGGGCGGCACCGGTGTGATCAGCGATGACGGCGATGGCGCCCGGGAGCGTCACGACCTGTCGCACCCCGTTGACCGCCAGCGCGGCCGCCTTGTCGTAGTGCGCCGCCGTGCCACCCGAGACGGGAGACATCGCCACGGCCGCGAACTTCATCCCCGGCACTTTGGCGTCGATGCCATACTGCGCCGTGCCGTTCACCTTACTCGGCGTGTCGAGACGCTTGACCGGTTTGCCGATCAGCGTGAAGTCCTTGGCGGCCTTGAGCGGCACGTGTGGTGGGATCGGCAGCGTGGCGGCGGCCGACGCCAGCATGCCATAGCTCAGTGTTCGGCGGGACGCTTGGTGGACGACCGTCCCGCGCGCCGTGGTGCAGGAGGAGGCCGCGACGCCCCAGTGGGTTGCCGCCGCGCTTATGAGCAGGGCACGTGTCGTCGCGCCAGCTAAGCGCACGGTGGTGCCGAACGCGCGGATCGACGACGAGTCGGCAGTGATCTGTTCGTGAATGATCGGATTCACGTAGCGCGGGTCGGGTGGCGCGGTCTCGAGCTGCACTTGATCCAGCCCCACGTCGAGCTCCTCCGCCATCATCATGGCCATGCTCGTGTAGATGCCCTGCCCCATCTCGACGCACGGCATCACGAGCGTCACCGCGCCGTCCGGCGCGATGCGGATGAACGCGTTGGGGGGCAGCGTCGGCGGCGTGGGCACCGCGGCGGCCCACCGGGACAGGCCGGGGAGGGCGACCGTCATGAGCAGTCCGCCACCAGTGACGGCGCTGGTCTTGAGGAAGGTGCGGCGGTCGAGATACGGATGTGGCATGGTCACTCCTCCTCTCACGCCTGACTGGCGGCGCGATGGATCGCGGTGCGCATGCGCACATACGTGCCGCACCGACAGATATTGCCGGACATGGCCGCGTCGATATCGGCATCCGTGGGTCGCGGGATGGCCGTCAGCAGCGCGCAGGCGGACATGATCTGGCCGGACTGGCAGTAGCCGCACTGCACGACCTCTTCGGCGAGCCAGGCCTCCTGCAGCTTCTTCCCCGTGGCGGTCGATCCGATGGCCTCGATCGTCGTGATCGCCGACACACGCACGCTGCCGATCGGGGTGATGCAGGAACGCCGGGGAGACCCATCGACGTGCACGGTGCAGGCCCCACACAAGGCCCGCCCGCAGCCAAACTTGGTGCCGGTCATCTCGAGGACGTCGCGGAGGACCCACAACAGGGGCGTGTCGCCGTCGACATCAACTGTATGCGTGCTGCCGTTGACTGTAATCGTGAAGGCCATGGGGATCTCGGCGCGAAATGAGTTCGAGGTGAGTAGACGTGAGTTCGACGTGAGTTCGACGTGAGTTCGACGTTAGTTCGACGGGCATGGCCCGCCGGCCGCGACCCAGGCATTGAGATCGCGGACGAGCTGTTCGTGCGACACGGGCGGCACCGTCCGATCCGCGCCGGGATGCCACGCCCACAGCACGAGCGAATCGCTTTTCATGTGCGCGATGACTTCCTCGAGCGTCCGCCGGTTGCCGTTTCGGTTCGGATCTTTGATCGACTCACAGATCTGTCCTTTGGTGAGCCCTTCCCATTTCATGCTGAGCGGCGCCAGTCTCCATCCCGGCGCCCCGGGCACCGCTCCTTCGGCCGAATTCCGGTTCTGGTGGCACGTCGAACAGGGCAGCGCGGGCGAGCCCGTCCCATACGGGCCGCGGATGACATGCTGCAGATGAGGGATATGGGTATCCTTTTGATGCGGCACGTCGCCAGCCGGGTGGCAATTGATGCATCGCGGACTCTGCAAGACGCTCGCAATGGGATCAAACAGTGCCCCGCCCTTCGCGGGTGTCGCCTGGGCGCCGAGGTGGCCCGCCAGAAGACTGCTGGCGAGCGGGACGATCGCTAGGCAGAGGAGTGCGGAGCGCACCCGGTGGCAGCGGATCATAGGTCGATTGCTCGGTACAGTGGGTGTTTCTCTGAGTCAAGGTCAACAGCGCGGTGCGCCGTTCGACAAGTTTGGCGCATCCGGGCGTCGCGTCGCTTTCAAAATCTCCGCAATGCTCGAGATCGGCCGAGCACCAGGCTGGACATCGCGCCAACGGCGCCGCCCCGATGACTCAGAGCGACGCCGCGTCTGTGATCTGTTGCCTTCTCAGAGCGCCAGCCCGCTCATCGGCGCGACACCGCAGGGGCGTGCCAGTGGTCGAAATGCGCCCGCTGCACGCCCGTGAGACCGTTCCGGAAATACCGATCGTAGTAGTCAGTGTCGGGATGACTGACCTGAATCCACACGCCGGGCGCGAACAGCGCGTCGACGTGCGCCGGAAACCGGCCGTGCGTCTGATGGATGTACTCGCAGATGTC
The DNA here is from genome assembly GCA_035569435.1 of Gemmatimonadaceae bacterium. Taxonomy (GTDB): domain Bacteria; phylum Gemmatimonadota; class Gemmatimonadetes; order Gemmatimonadales; family Gemmatimonadaceae; genus DASRDS01. Next base: position 21,369 of record DATMNB010000137.1, on the reverse strand, counting down.
GCGCGCACAGGCCACCACGTCGTCTGAGTATTGCGGCGCCTCGCGTAGATACCGCTCCTCGAAGTCGCCCTTGTAGATCTTCCCAAACGTCGCCGCGTCGTCGTACACGCCGCCCGCCCCGAACTTGAGTCGCACCACCTCGTCGACGGCCGCGGCCATCGACGCGAAATACGGCGGACACATCGCCCGGATGAGATACTCGTCCCCATGCTTGAGCCCAACCGGATGCGTCCGCTCCACCGCGTACTGCGCCGATGGCACGTTCCATCGCAGATTGTCCAGATCGGAGTACGGCGGCGTCACGAAATCGAATCCGAGCATGGGGCCGTACACCGGCGTGAACCTGGGGTCCCCCAGAAGGATCGATGGATTCAGGCAGCCATGAATCCACGAGCCGAGCCCCATGGCCTCGGCGACGAGAAATACCGTTTGCAGCAACAGGTCCGGCTCGATCTGCGTGCGGAAGCCACCCAATGGACCGAGTGGCACCCTGATCTTGTCGTTGAGAAACCCCGACGCGACCCACTTCTCCACGCCCGCCAACCGATACTGATTGTGGTCGTCGACAAAGGCCGGCCGCGCGCCATCCGGTTGGGTCAAGAGGTACATCAAGCCATTGATGTACTGGTGCGAGAGATCGACGACGGGGAAGAAGATGGTCGTCCCCGCGACGTTGGACAGGAGTCGGTTGGAGTCGAAGTAAGCGGGGAAATCCCGCGAGCCGGGCACGTCGATGCGATGGTCGAGTAGCGTGACCTTGGCCTGCTCCGCGCGCTGGATCAGGGCATCGGGCTCGAACTCGACGCCGCCATCCGGCGCCGGCAGGTTGCGCAGGTAATACGTCCCACTGTCGTCGATCATGAAGAAGTGCGTACCCTGCGCGTTGTCCGGGCTCCCCGCGCTCCGTCCATGCATGGTGAGATTGGGCTTGGCCATGACGAACGCGCCCGTCGCGGGATCCTGAAAGGGCCGATCCGGCATCGTCAGCCCCGTGCCCATGACCACGTTGATCAGGATGGCCTCCTCGAGCGGCGTGAGCGGCTCCGCCACCTGCGTCGAGCGATAGGTCATCGATCCGGCTTTGATCGTCGCCACGCCGCGCGAGACGCGATGCGTCCGCCGCTGGAAGATCGTCTCGAGCAACGGTCGATCGACGAGATCCGAGAGTTCGTTCATTTGGTATAATCCTGCAGAATGCGGAGGTCGGTCACCGAATAGGACAGGCCGTAGCGATAGCCGGCACTGACGCGCATAGGCTTCAGCGCGGACAACTCTTCGCCGGGCAACTCGGGTATGGCCAGCTCGGCGTCGCCGGCCCAGAGGTCGACCATGGTGATGTTATCCGTCAGCGACATCGCCAACTCGTGGACCGGCGGGGTCTGCTGCTTCCCCTTCACCAGGCTCGGGAAATACCGGACGAGCGTGGTCGGACGGTTGAAGATCGTGGTCGGGTCGGCGATGGGCTTCCGCAGCGTGATGCGCGCCTCAGCGAGACGCTGCCCATTACTCGAGAGACTGGCGCCAAACCGGCTGCCCGCCGCCACCTTCCCCTGCGCCAGACTCGGCGCCGCGTAACTCCGCGTCTGAAAGATGCTGCCCAATCGCTTGGGGAAGCCCTGAATCCAGCCGCGCGCCATCGCGGCGTCGTTGTCCACGAAGATGTAGGGACAGTACGTGACAGGCGTCGTGCCCCACATCGCCTCGACCAGCACGAACGCCTCCCGGTACTGATACCGCGCCGGATCCAGATACTCGTCGTGCTCACCCGTGAACTGCCAATCGAGAAACATCATCCAGGCGTGCCCGTTCGTTGTCGGATCCGGCGACAGCCCGAGTGGCAGCGTCGCGGCCGCCGCCTTGGGGTCGGTCCAGTATTCCACGGCGATCACGTCCGACGAGTAGTGCCACGGGGGCGGAGGGTCGAGTGCCGCGATTCCCAGTGGAGACCGCGGCACGGTGAAGCCTTTCAGCATGGCGAAACTCCCGGTGACCGGAATGTCGAAGCGAAGAGGCGCACCCACGCAACCAATCAACTGACCGCCGCCGGCCGCGCCTACTCGCAATACTGCTACGGTAGTTTTGACAGATCCGCGGAACATCGCCGGCGCGTACCTTCGCCAGCATCATGGCCGTGTTGACTTGCGAGATCCCGACATCGGTGCTGGACACACTGACGCGCTCCGCCGGAGAGAGCGGCAGCCTGTCCCGCATCGTGACCACGGCGCTGTCGGAGTACCTGCAGAGGCCGGTGCGAGCTCACCGGCGACATCGCCCAGAGCCTCGTGGCCCTGACGCCGCGCATCGGGCGACGCCCGACCTCGGCGATGTCGGCACGCATCCTTCAGACCATCACGGACGAACGGACCCAGTTCAGTCAGGATGCCGCGACAACCACCGGTTGTTTGAAATGGTCGACGAGAATAGCCTGCACTAGGGCCATGTCGTGGCCATGCCGGGGACTCGAGGGAGGCGTCCCGTGCGAGAGGACCATGCATCGGTGCCCAACGCGGTGCTGCGGCAGTGCGCCGACTGCCTGTCGCGCATCTCCGACGTACGCGTCTTCATCGGCGAAGTGCTCGTCGCGCTCGTCGAACGGGCCGGAGGCAGGAGCGGCGCGGTCTGCCGCTACGAGCCGGCGTCGAGCGCGCTGGTGCTCGAAGCCGCCGTCCTGCATGGAGAGCTCGTCGACGTCCGCGGTGACGAGCGCAGGGACGCGTGGTGCGCGGCGTTGCGCGTGGCGGCCGTTCCGGAGTTGCCGACCCTCACCCATCCGGAGGACGATCCCCACGTGCATCGCATCGACTTCACCGATCCTCGACTGCCGGAGCAGTGCGTGGCCTGGCATCGCGCCGAGGGCCACGCGACCGGCGCCGCGGTGACGCTCAGGCGCGGCGAGGCGGTCATCGGGTTCCTCGGCCTGGCCTACCGCGCGGGCGTCGAAGTGAACGCGGGCCGGTTGCGGTCGGCACGCACGCTGATGCGAGAGCTGATGCTGGCGCTCGAGGTGGCGCGCCTGACCGACGCGTCCCTGGCGGACGAACGCAACCGGTTGGCGCGCGACATCCACGATACGTTGGCGCAAGCGCTGGCGCAGATCATCATGCAGCTGACTGACGCCGAGGACAAGCTGGGACCTGCCTGGGCCACCGCGCGCGAGCCTCTCGACACGGTGCGACGGCTCGCGGTGAACAGTCTGGCCGAAGCCCGCCGGTCCGTCGCCATGCTCCGACCCTCGGCCACGGCGTTCAACCTGACGCGCGCCGTGCACGACGCGACCGACCTCGTGCGGCGCTACTATCGCGGCCAGCTCGGGGTACGCGTGACCGGGGCGCCGCGGCTGCTCGACCCCGCGGTCGAGGCCGAGCTGTTCGGCATCGTGCGCGAGGCACTGACCAACGCCGCACGGCATAGCCAGGGCGGCCGCATCGACGTGGAGCTGGCGTTCCTCGGCGAGCGGGGCGTGCGGCTCGTGGTGGCGGATGATGGGCAGGGCTTCGATCCCAACGAGCCCCACACGGAGCACTACGGGTTGGTCGGTATGTACGAGCGCGCCGAGCGCATCGGCGCGGCCCTGACGTTGGTCACCGAACCCGGAGCCGGCACGGAGATCGTGGCGGTGTGGCCCGCATGACCGAGCCCGAGCGCTCCATTCGCGTGTTACTCGCCGACGATCACGCCATCGTGCGGGACGGCATCGCGCAGATCCTGAATGGGCAGCCGGACATCACCGTCGTGGCCCAGGCGGCGGCCGGCATCGAGGCCGTCGAGCTGTACGCGCGCACGCGGCCGGACGTGGCGTTGGTCGATCTTCGGATCCGTGGCGTGAAGGGCGTCCAGGTGGTCGAGCACATTCTGGAGCGGTTTCCCCGCGCCGTGATCGTGATGTTGACGGCCTACGCAACCGACGACGCCATCGAGCACGCACTCCGTGCGGGCGCCAAGGCGTGTCTGCTCAAAGACGTGTCGCCGCACGAGCTCGTGGCCTGTGTCCGCGCCGCGCACGCCGGGATAGCGCCGGCCGCGTCCGTGCCCCCGCCCGCGCCTGGAGCGCCGTTTGCCGAGCGCGTGACGAGCGTCCAGCTGACGGCCCGTGAGCTGGCCGTGCTGCGATTGGTGGCGGCGGGACAATCGGATCATGGCATCGCCCAAGCGTTGGCGATCAGCGACGGAACGGCCCAGGCGCACGTCGAGGCCGTGTGCTCCAAGCTCGACGTGATGACGCGCGGCGACGCGGTTGCCGTGGCCGTGCGGCGGGGGCTGGTGCGGAAGGGCTGAGCCGCCCGATTGCATCCGTGAGACGAAGCCACGATACTGTGGATCGACACGGGAGTGCAGTCGCGTGGACATCCGCCACATTCGCGTGCTCCTCGCCGACGACCATCCGATCGTCCGCGGCGGTGTCGCGCAGATCCTGAACCAACAACCAGGGATCGCCGTCGTCGCCGAGGCGATCGATGGGGCCCACGCGGTCGAGCTCTACCTGCGGCATCGTCCCGACGTCGCGCTCGTCGACCTGCGAATGCCCGTGTTTGATGGGGTCGAGGTCGTCGCGCGCATCCGCGCCGCGGCCGCCGACGCGGCGATCATCGTGCTCACGACCTTCGACACGGACGATGAGATCGAACGGTCGTTCCAGGCCGGGGCCCGTGCGTACCTCCTCAAGGACATCGCGCCCCAGGACCTGGTGGCGTGCGTGCGTGCGGTGCATGCCGGACGCGCGTGGGCGTCACCCGGCGTCGCGGCCAAGCTCGCCGCCCGCATGACCCGGCGCGTCCAACTCACCGCACGCGAGATGGCCGTCCTCCGCCTGCTGGCGGGCGCCAAGCCGAACCGCGAGATCGCCCGCGCCCTGTCCATCACCGAGGGCACGGTGAAGTCGCACCTCGCACACCTGTTCGAGAAGCTGGACGTCGCCAGTCGCACGGCGGCGGTCACCACCGCGCTCCGTCGAGGCCTCGTGCGCGTCGACTAGAGTCGCCTCGAGCGCCCCCGTCAGGCGACCACGCCGTGGCGAATCGCGAACCGCAGCAGGTCCACGTTCGTCCGCAACCGCAGCTGCCGCATCATCCGGTACTTGTGGAACGCCACCGTCCGCGGACTCACCCTGAGCGCCGCGGCCGCCTGCTTCATCGATCGTCCTTCGGCAATGAGCCGCAGAACCTCGACCTGCCGGGCCGTCAGCGCGTCGCGCTCCGTGCCCAGTCCGGCCTCGAGCTGCGCGACCTCGTTCTCGAGCCGCGCGAGTGCGACGTGCCCACGTAACGCGGCGAGCCGTTCGCGGATCGCGGGACGTGTCGTCGCGGCATCCTCGGCTACCTCGCGTTTGAGATGCGCGAGCTCCGCGTTCAGCGCGTCGAGCCAGCAATCCAGTTGCTGCATGACCTCCTCCGTGTCAACAAGACCCCGAGCATGGAACGTCGCTCGCAGCCATACGCGCCCGCGTCTGGCAAAGGGCGAGTCGGGGCTAGCCCGTTTGGGAGAGACCGTCTATGCCGTTCGCGAGCGATCTCATGGGCACCGCTTGGTTCAGCTTGAAGCGCAATGAAAAGTGGTTATCTCTGTATCCCTATGCGTGCTGTCCTGCACACGCTGTCCGGGCGGTGCGCGGGTAGACTGCTTACTGCAGTCTGCGCCACCGCGCTGAGTGGTTGCGCGCTTCGCGGCGCGCCCTCGTACGTCATATTCGGGGCATTCTTTCCTGCCTGGATGCTGTTGGCCCTGATCGGCATAGGCGCCGCCATCGCCGCGCGTGTCGTATTCGTCCTCACAGGCGTTGCCGAGGTCGTCCCCCAGCAACTGCTCGTGTGTTCCTCGGTCGGTGTGATCGTCGCGCTGCTCATCTGGCTGCTCTGGTTTCGGGCATGAAGGCGGCAGGCGAGCATCGCTCGAGCCCCTGGGGAAGGATCGTCGCGATCGCGGTGGTCACGGTTGCCGTCCTAATCGGCATCTATGCGTGGCGTACGATCGCCACCCATCCATCAACCGACGATGCAAGCATCGATGCGGACGTGGTACACGTGGCCGCGCTCGTCGGAGGCCGCATCATCGAGATCCCGGTGCAGGAGAACAGCGCCGTTGCCGAGGGGGACCTGCTCTTTCAGATCGACCCGCTGCCCTATCAGTTGGCCGTTGCGCAGGCCGAGGCCAATCTGGCCCTCGCCAAGGGTGAGCTCGATTCACGGCAGCGAGTGCTTGCGACGGAACGAGCCAACGCGACAATTGCGAGGCAACAAGCCATCAAGGCGCGTCAGAACGGCGACTTGGCTGCGCGGACCGTCGAGAGACTGGGGCCGCTCGCGAGCCAGGGATTCGTGCCGACGGAGCAATTCGACCAGGCCCAGGTCAGGCTGCAGGACGCCACGTCGTCTCTCAAGCAGGCGCAGGAGCAGCAATCTGCCGCCACCCGAGCCATTGGAACCGAGGAAGCCGCGGAAGCCAGCGTGCGCGCCCGCGACGCCGCGCTGGGGATCGCGAGGCGCGAGCTGGAGAATACGACAGTGCGAGCGCCGCACGACGGACGTATCGTCGGTCTCTCTGTCGCGCCCGGTGAGACCGTCATTCCATCACAAGCGCTGTTCACGCTGATCGATACCGAGGAGTGGTACGTCGTCGGCAATTTTCGCGAGACGGCGCTCAAGGCCATCGCACCAGGAGACTGCGCCACCGCCTACTCCATGATCGATCGCCGGCAGCCTATCAGGGGAATCGTCCAGGGGATCGGCTGGGGTGTCATCGACCAGGAGCGTATCAATCTTCCGCGATCCGTTCCGTACGTGGAGCGATCCCTGAACTGGGTACGGGTCGAGCAGCGGTTTCCCGTGCGCGTTAGGCTCGTGCATCCGCCGCCACAGCTCATGCGGCTCGGAGCGAGCGCAGTGGTGCAAATCAGACACGGTGCGGCATGCAGATAAGCGATGCCGTCAAGGCACCTGGCCGGCGACTGGCCCTGGTTGCCGAGCTCCCCCGCCTGCTCGCTCCACGCCCCGGGCGATTGCACTTCGCGCTCAGAGTGGCCCTGATCTGCGCGCTGACCACCGTGGTGGCGGAGATCTATCAGACCCCGGGTGTGGCCTTGACCACCTATATCGTGTTCTTCCTCAACAAACCTGACCGGGTGGAGAGCCTGAGTCTGGATGTCGTCCTCACGATTCTCGTCACCCTCGTGATCGGACTGATTTTCCTCATGGCCAAGCTGGTGATTGATGTCCCCCTGTGGCGTGTCACCATGATGACCGCGGTTTCCATCGCGTTCCTGTTCGTGGCGTTTGCCAGCAAGCTGCGCCCACTCGGCGGCGACATCATGCTGATTATCGCATATGCGCTGGATCTGCTCGGCACGAGTCCAGTGAATGTGGTCCCGACGCGTGCCCTCCTCTACGCCTGGCTCTTGGTGGGAGTGCCGGCTGGAGTATCCGCCGTCGTAAACCTGCTCATCGCGCCGCCACCACGGCGGCTGGCCGAGCGGGCGATCGCCGAGCGCTTGCGCTGTGCAGCCGCCGCGCTTGTGGCGCCCAATGCGCGCGTCCGGCAGGCGTTGACCGAATACCTCCGGGAAGGGGTGGGCGAGGTCCAGACTTGGCTCACGCTCGCCGGAAAGGAAAAAACGTCTCCGCCGCGCGACATTGCGGCGCTTGGGCAAGCGGCGGTCACGACGGCCGTGATCCTGTCGTGGGTGGATGGCGTGAGCCGCGAAGGGGTCCACCTGATTCCGCTACCTCTACGCGAGCAGTTGGCCAACACGCTCGAGGAGATGGCGCGCATCCTCGTAACGGGCCGATATCCCATCGAGATCACCCTTGAACGGTCTGGCGCCGAGGCCGCCCTGCCGACCAGTTCGGCCGGACTGTGGGCTGGGATGCGGGACCTGTTGGCACAATATGCTCAGCCACCGTCCCCCGATTCGCCGCCAGCCGGTTCTGCGCCGCACAAAAAAGGCGGGTTCTTCCTGCCCGATGCCTTCACCAACCCGGAGTACGGTCAGTACGCGCTCAAGACCACGGCCGCGGCGATGTTCTGCTACGTGCTGTATTCGCTCCTCAACTGGCCAGCGATCCACACGTGTTTCATTACCTGCTATATCGTCTCGTTGGGCACGGCCGCCGAGACGATCCAGAAGTCGTGGCTGCGAATCCTGGGCTGCTTCATCGGGGCGGCGGCCGGCATCGCGGCGATCGTGTACATCATGCCGCACCTGACGTCGATCGGTGGCCTGGCCGCGCTGGTCTTCGTCGGTGCGCTGGCGTCCGCATGGGTGGCAGCAGGCAGCGAGCGCATTTCGTACGTCGGATTCCAGATCGCCTTCGCCTTTTTTCTCAGCGTCATCCAGGGCAACGCGCCCGCGTTCGACCTGACCGTCGCGCGGGACCGGACGATCGGCATCCTGCTTGGCAATCTGGTCGTGTACCTGCTGTTCACGCGCCTGTGGCCAGTGAGCGTCACAAGTCGCATTGATCCGGCGTTGGCTGCCGTGCTGCGCCGATTGTGTGCCATGACGACAGCCGAGAGCCCAGCGGCGCGGCGCGCCATCGCCGCACAAGTACAAGGCGCGCTTGGGACCATTGATCAGGATCTCGAGTTAGCCGCGTACGAGCCCGGCACGACGCGAGGGCCGCGCTGGCTGGACGCGCGTCGGCGGGCCGCGCATGCGATCGGCGCGCTGCAGGGGCCGCTCCTCCTGAATACGCTCCAGGAACCCGTCTCGGCCTCCAACGTTGGGCATCGCCTGAACGACGTCGCCGAGTGGCTGACCTCGCCGGCTGCACGCGCGCCACCCGTTACAGCCGCCCCGATGAACCGAGGCGGGTTGGACGACATGATTGACAAGCAGTATCGGGCCCTGGTCGACGCGTTGCGCTTCGAGTGGTCGCCAGCCCTGGGGATCTCCAAGGCGAGGTCGGTGTGCGATGTCACCGTCTGAGGTAATCGTACCTGCACTGCTGTTCCTGGCGCTGGCAGGCTGCGCGACCTCCTCCGTGGACATGGCTCCCCGGCGTCCGGATCGCCCGTGGGTACCGCGGACGCGGTCCGGTGGCGCCATCGTTCCCGGTGCCGCGCCCGCCGTGGATTCGGGTGCGAACGGCTACGTTCTGCCCTTCAACCCAGCGCTCGCCACTGTTCCGGATCCGTTGGCGCTCGACCAACGCCACGAGTACTCGTTGGCCGAGCTCATCGACATCGCCCAGTCCAACAACCCGCTGACCCGAAAGGCGTGGAATGATGCGCGCGGGGTGGCGCTGGCAGCGGGCATCGCCAAGAGTGCGTTTCTTCCAACCCTGACCGCGAGCGTCGTCGCCGCGTACCAGAACCTCAACAACAACGGGACCCCAGCGGGGCTGAGTCTCAACGGAATCAACAACGGAGAGGGTGTGATCCCGGCCCTCTCGATTCAATGGCTCCTGTTTGACTTTGGTGAGCGGAGCGCGGTGCTGCATGCGGCCGAGGAGGGGTCTGTCATCGCCAACGTCGGGTTTACGGCTGCGCACCAACAGGTCATCCACGCGGTGAGTCTGGCGTACTACGCGCACGTGGCCGCACGAGCGCATCTCTCGACTGCCGGCCGCTCGCTCACGAATGCCCAAGCGGTACAGGTTGCAGCGGAAGAACACTATGCCCATGGCGTCGGGACAGTCGTGGAGGTTGCGCAGGCGCGCCAAGCCACCGCGCAGGCGCAGTTGCTGCGCGTGCAGGCCGAGGCGGGGGTGCAGGACGCGTATCAGGGACTGATCGGCGCCATGGGCATTTCTCCCTTGACCAGAATCACGGTGGCAAACATTGCGGACCGCGAGTTGCCTGCGGCCGTGACGGACTCGATCGACCGCATCGTTGCTGAGGCCCTCGGCCGCCGGCCCGATGTCGTCGCAGCCTACGCCGCGCGACGGGCCAGCGAGGAACAGGTGCGGGCGGCACGAGCGGAATTGTTTCCCAAGCTCTTCGTCTCTGCCACAGGGGCATACAACAGCGGCCAGCTCAATGTGACATCCCTCCCGGGCTTCGGGAATCAGTCGCCCACCACCAATCTCACCGCAAACCACTTCAACTTCACTGTGGTTGCCGGCGTCACGGTTCCGATCTACGACGGCGGACTACGCCTGGCCATGCTGGAGCAGGCACAGGCGAAGGCGGACAACGCGGCCCTCGCATTGACCCACGCCCGAGAGGAGGCCGTACACGAGATTGTCGTCGCGCAGAACGGACTGCGAACCGCCCTCTCCGCCCACGAGGCGTCGACGTTGCTCGTGTCAGCTGCCCAGACGACATTCGATGCCGCGTTGGCCGCGTATCGGAACGGCGTCGGATCCATTACCGTTGCGACGACAGCGGAGACCCAACTGCTGCAGGCCGAAAACGCCGAAACCGATTCGTACAGTGCCGCGCTCTCTACCGCCGCGACGTTGGCCCTGGCGGTCGGCGGGCTCGGCTCGGCGCCCCGGTGATCCGACCGGGTGTGGTCGCCGCTACCGCCAGACCTCGACGACGTTCGTCTGTCCCGAGCCGGCCGTCGGCCCGCCGCCGATCGTGTAGATACGGTCGCCGACCGTCACCGCCGCGAAGCCATGGCGTGCGGTCGGCATCGGGGCGGCGACCGTCCAGCTGTTGTGTGCCGGATCATACACCTCGTGGTTCGCGAACACGCCACCGCGCCGCTCTCCTCCGAAGGTATGGATTTGGCCGTCGAGCACCGCCGACGCCAGCCCGCCGCGCCGACTCGGCATCGGTGCCTTCGTGGTCCAGCGGTCCGCCGCCAAATCGTACGCCTCGACGACGTCATAGTTCTTGCCCGGATCGATCGGCCGCCCACCGATGGCATAGAGCGTCCCGTGCACGACCTCCGCCGTGAGGTGGTCGCGCACCGTTGGGATCGGCGCGTGGGTCGTCCAGTGGTTCGTGCCCGGATCGTACACGGCGATCGAGTCGAGTAGCCTACGACCGTCGCCGAATCCTCCCACGACGACGAGCTTGCCGGCAACCACGCCGACCGCGGACGCACCCCGCGGCGCAGGAAGGGGGGCGCGGTCCTCCCAGACGTTTCGGTCGGGCCGATACACCCACAGGTTGGATTTGGCGATAAACTGCTGGCCTTCCAACCCGCCGACGCCGTACAGCGTGTCGTTGAGCACCACCAACGGCATATGATGCCGGTCCTCGGGGAGGTCGGCGATCCGCCCCCACGTATCGCGCCCCGGGTCGTACCGATACGCGACCTTCGTCGGCGTGTCGGTCGAGTCAAACCCGCCCGCGATATAGATAAGTCCGCGCAGCGCGGCGCCATGGTGCTCCTGCAGCCGCTCGGGAATCGGCGCCGCAGTGGACCACCCGCCGGCGCGCAGCGCGGCCGCGGCGAGGAGGGCGAGTGAGACGGAGACGGAGCGCATGTCGTGCATGAGATTGCCTCGAACGCCTCCCCCTGTCAACGTCCGGCGGGCCCCGACCGTAATGATCTATCGTGGCAGACCAAGCGACGCCGAAGGCCGCCGCGACATACGGTGGGATAACCGGCCTGTTCATCCGCCGCCCAGTGATGACGACCCTCGTCATGCTGGGCATTTTCTTGTTCGGGTGCATCGCGTACCAGCTGCTGCCGGTCGCCGCCCTGCCCACCGTCGACTACCCGACCATCTGGGTCAACGCCAGCCTCTCCGGCGCAAGCCCCGAGACGATGGCCGCCACCGTCGCCCAGCCGCTCGAGAAAGCCTTCTCGGCGATCGCCGGGATCGACAACATCACCTCCACCAGCTCGCTCGGCCGGTCGTCGATCGCTATCCAGTTCGCCCTGGACCGCGATATCGATGCCGCCGCCCAGGACGTGAGCGCGGCCATGTCGGCGGCCCAGACACGGCTGCCGACGAACCTCATCCCGCCCGCCTACTGGAAGCAGAATCCGGCCGCCGCGCCCATCCTGTACCTGGCCCTGACGTCGCACGACCTCCCGGTCTCCACGCTCGACGAGTACGGCGAGACCACGATCGCCCAGCGCTTGTCGATGATCAGCGGTGTGGCCCAGGTGGCCGTGTACGGCTCACAGAAGTACGCCATCCGCATCCAGGTCGACCCGGCGAAAATCGCCGCGCTGGGCGTGAGCGCCGACCAGATCTCCAACGCCGTCAATACACAGAACGTCGCCATCCCCACCGGCACCATCTACGGCCCGCACCAGACGGTCACCGTCCTGGCCACAGGCCAGCTCCCCAACGCCTCCGCGTTCCGCCGGCTCGTCGTCGGGTTCAAGCATGGCGCCGCGATCCACCTGGGCGACCTGGGCAACGTCCTCGACGGCGTCCAGAACAACAAGGCGGCGGCCTCGTATTGGGCCGGCGGCTCCGCCGGCCTCGATCGCTCGATCATCCTGGCGGTCACACGCCAGCCCAACACCAACACGGTCGCCGTCACCAACGCCGTCAAAGCCGAGTTGGCCCGCATCGAGCGCGAGCTCCCGCCGTCGGTCATCGTCCACATCGAGTACGACCGCTCGGTGACGATCAACCAGGCCGTGCGCGACGTCAAGTTCTCCCTGGCCCTGGCCCTCGGGCTCGTCGTGCTCGTGATCTTCCTCTTCCTGCGCAACGTCGTCGCCACGGCGATCCCGAGCATGACGCTGCCCATGGCCATCGTGGGCACGTTCTCCGTCATGTACGTGCTCGACTTCAGTGTCGACAACCTGTCCCTGATGGCCCTGACACTGGCCGTGGGGTTCGTCGTCGACGACGCCATCGTCATGCTGGAGAACATCGTCCGGCACATCGAGATGGGCGAGTCGCCCATGGACGCCGCGCTCAAGGGTGGCGCCGAGGTCGGATTTACCATCGTCTCGATGACGCTGTCGCTCGTGGCGGTGTTCATCCCGATCATGTTCATGGGCGGCATCATCGGGAAGCTGTTCTACGAGTTCGCCGTGACGATCATGGCCGCGATCCTCGTGTCGGGGGTCGTGTCGCTCACCCTCACACCCATGTTGTGCAGCCGGTTCCTCCAGCCGGCCCACGCGAAGGAGCACGGGTGGTTCTTCCGCGTCACCGATGAGGTGTTCGCCACCAGCCTCCGCGCCTACGAGCGGAGTCTGGCGTGGGTCATGCGCCACCGGCCACTCACGCTCGCGTTCTCGGTCCTGACGCTGCTGCTGACCGGCGTGCTCTATCGCTACGGCGTCATCATCAACCTGTTCCCGCCCGACGACACCGGCCAGCTGCAGGCCACGACCGAGGCGGCCCAGGGGACGTCGTTCGACCGGATGATCACCCTGCAGAACACCGCCGGCAGGCTCCTCGAGCAGGACCCCTACGTCGAGAAGTTCCTGTCAGCGCTGGGCGGCGGCGGCACCGCGGGCGCCACCAACCAGGGGCAGTTCTTCATTAAACTCAAGCCGCTCGGCGAACGCCCCCCGGCCGACGAGTGCCTGTTCGAGATCAGCGAACGACTGAGCGGGATTCCCGGACTCGCCGTCTACCTCCAGAATCCGCCCAGTCTCTCCGTTGGCGGCCGATCGTCCAAGGCGCTCTACCAGTATACGCTGCAGTCGAGCGATCTCCCGACCCTGTACGCCTACTCGGACACGCTGGTCACCGCGCTCCAAGATGAGCCCCGCGTCACCGACGTCACCTCGGACCTGCTCAACCTCAACCCGCAGGTCACCATCGCCATCGATCGCAACCGGGCCGCCTCGCTCGGCGTCACCCCGCTCCAGATCGAGAAGACGCTGTCTGACGCCTACAACGAGCAACAGGTCTCGACGATCTATACGACGAGCAACGAGTACTGGGTCGTCATGGAGGTGCTCCCGGCGGCCCAGCGCTCGATCGCCGACCTGAACAAGCTGTATATCAACACCGCATCGGGCCAGTACGTCCCCCTCTCGACCATGGCCCACTTCGAGCGCACCGTCGGTCCGGCCGCCGTCAACCACTCCGGCCAGGTCCCATCGGTGACCATCTCCTTCAACCTTCCGCCCGGCGGCTCGCTCGACGCCGCCATCGCCGCCATCACGCGGACCTCCGACCGCGTGCTCCCATCCACGGTGGCCCGCCAGTTCTCCGGCAGCGCCGCGGTCCTGCAAAGTTCCCTCAAGGGGATGGCCGTCCTGCTGCTGATCACGGTCTTCGTGATCTACATTGTGCTCGGCATTCTCTACGAGAGCTTTATTCATCCGATCACGATTCTCACCGGGCTGCCGTTTGCCGCGTTCGGGGCCCTCCTCGCCCTCGCCGTCACCGGCGTCGAGCTCGACATGTATGGCTTCGTCGGCATCATCATGCTCATCGGCATCGTCAAGAAAAACGCGATCATGATGATCGATGTCGCCATCGAGCGCGAACGCAGCGAGCACATTCCGCCCGAGCAGGCGATCGTCGAGGCCGCGAGCATCCGGTTCCGCCCGATCATGATGACGACCGTCGCGGCCATCGTCGGCAGTCTCCCGATCGCCATCGGCGTGGGAGCGACCGCGGCGTCGCGCCGCCCGCTCGGCGTCGCCGTCGTCGGGGGCCTTGCCTTCTCCCAGATCGTCACGCTGTACGTGACGCCCGTATTCTATACGTACCTCGACGACCTGCAGGCCTGGCTCGGCCGCCGCTTCCGCCGGCTGGCCCCGATCCCCGACGCACTGCCATCGCCCGCTCTCGGCGACTGACGATGGCCCACCGACGCCACGTCACCGCCGACGTCATCGTCATCGGCTTGGGCGCCATGGGCAGCGCCGCGGCGTACCACCTCGCGCGCCGCGGCGCCCGCGTCCTCGGCTTGGATCGCTTCCCACCCGGCCACGCCAACGGCTCCTCGCACGGCGACAGCCGCATCATTCGCGAGCTGTACTACGAGCACCCGTGCTACGTCCCCCTCGTCCGCCGCGCCTACGGCCTGTGGGCCGATCTCGCCGACGAGTCCGAGACGTCGCTGCTCCACGTCACCGGTGCCCTGATGATCGGCCCTCCCGACTCGACCCTGCTCACCGGGTCACGCCGCTCAGGTCTGGAACACGGCGTGCCGTTCGACACGCTGTCCGCCGACGAGATCCGCCGCCGGTTTCCTGCCATGGACCCGCCGGATGCCTTCACCGGCCTGTGGGATACACGCGCCGGATACCTGGAGCCCGAGACCGCCGTGCGCGCGCACCTGCGTCTGGCCGAGCGCCACGGGGCCACGCTCCGCTTCGACGAGCGCGTCACGGGCTGGGAAGCCGACGGCGGCGGCGTTGCCGTGACCACGACCGTGGGGCGCTATCAGGCCGACCGGCTCGTCCTCGCCGCCGGCGGCTGGACAGCGCAGCTCGTCCCCGACCTGGCGCTCCCACTCGTCGTCGAGCGGCAGGTGCTGCTGTGGCTCGACCCTGAGGTGCCGGCGGGATCACCCGACCCATTCGCCTTCGAGCGCTTCCCGATCTACCTCTGCGAGTACGCGCCCGATCGTGCGGTGTATGGGTTCCCACGGTTGGCGTCGGGCGTCAAGGCCGGCGTGCACCACGAGGGCGAGCGGGGCGCCGATCCCGACGCCATCCGTCGCACCATCGACGACGACGACGTCGCGCGCGTCCGGCACGCGCTCCGCACGGGCGTGAGCCCGCTCCTCGCCGGATCCCCCGTGCGCGCGCGCACGACGTGCGTCTATACCGATACGCCGGACGCCCATTTCGTCATCGACGCGCATCCGGCGCACGCCAACGTGCTGATCGTCAGCGCCTGCTCGGGCCACGGCTTCAAGTTCGCCAGCGCCATCGGCGAGGCCAGCGCTGATCTCGTGACGGATCAACCGACGGCGGTGTCCCTGGCCCCCTTCACCATCGCGCGCTTCGCCACGCCCGCGTGACGAGCATCGCACGCACGCGAGCGCGACGCACGGTGACTGCTGCGTGCGCGGCGTGTGTCCTTCTGCCGCTCATCGCCGCCATTGGGTCGGCACAGACAATTCAGGGGACAGTCCGGAGCGATGGGGTCCCTGTGGTCGGCGCCACGGTGCGACTGCTCGAGCTCGACCGCGCCGAACGCACGGGCGCGCAGGGCGAATTCCGGTTCGCGAATATTGCCACAGGCATCTACCGGGTGTTCGTTGGCATCACCGGCTACGAGTCGACCATCGACACCGTACGCCTCACCGGCGCGACGGCAACACTACGCGTCAACCTCAGAGCGACGGCCATACCACTCAAAGAAATCGTCGTCTCGGCGTCGCCGACCGCTCGCCCGGCCGACAAGCAGTACCAGTCCGCGGAATCGAAATCGCAGGTCGACTTTGACAACAGCCCGGGATCGAGCTTCGCCGAGAAACTGTCTGATCTTCCAGGCGTGACCGTGCGCTGGAACGGCTCGGCCCCCGCTCGGCCTATCCTCCGGGGCCTGGGTGACAATGAAGTGCTCATCCTCGAGAACGGCCTCCGGATGGGCGACATCGCCACGTACGATCCCGCTCACGCGACGCCGATCGACGCCTTGAGTGTCACGGAGATTGATGTCGTGCGCGGTCCGGCGACGATCCTCTATGGCCCGAATACGATCGGCGGACTCGTCAACGTCATCACAAACCTCGTCCCCACCGCCTCTGACCACGCCGTGTCAGGCACGGTGGCGATCGAAAGCAACAGCGTGAACGATGAGTACGCCGGCTACTTCAACACGGTCTACACGACCGGCCACTCCGCGTTCCACATATCCGCGGGCGGGCTGCATTCGGGCGATATCGGGATTTCAGGGACAACCTATACGGATCCGGCGACCGGCGTCCGGTTTCGTCTCAATCAGATCCCGCAGACCGACGACCGCACGGCGGAGGCTGGGCTCGGCTATTCGTACCAAGGTGCGTTCGGCATGGTCGGTATCGGCGCGAAGCACTACGACATGAACTATGGGGTCGCCGGCGTGCCCCCCAACCCCGACTTCGCGATTGAGCCACCCACGACCTCGCGCATTGTGCAGCAGCGGAACACGATCGAGCTTCGAAGCCTGTTCACCATCGGGAGCGCATTGGTGCAACGCGTGACATTCGACGCCGGCTACAACGACTATTCACACTCGGAGTTCCCCACGCTCCAGGATTCCAGCGGCGTCTCCGACCCGCAGGCCAACCATTTCCATAAGCGCGAGTTCAACGCGATGCTGCGGATGGTGCAGGCGCCGTGGGGCAATCTCAGTGGCACCGTCGGCCTGTGGACCGACGTCCAGGACCTGACCATCGAAGGGCAACAGCCCCTCGGGCCCAACTCGCGGACGACAGGACTGGCGGGCTACGCCTACGAGGAATACCTGGCGGCGCCGAATCTCCGTCTGCAGGCGGCCGTGCGCTTTGATTACAACAAGATCCAGACCCGCCCAGACGCGCGGTCAACGGATTCAACCTTCCAGACGCTCGACGTCTCTCGGCTGTCGAACGCCCTGACCGGATCGATGGGCGTGCTCGCGCAATTCACGCACGCGTTGACGGGTGCGCTGAGCCTCGCCCGCTCGTTCCGCGCGCCCACGGTGCAGGAGTTGTTCGCCAATGGCCTTGATGCATCCAGTGGGACGTACTCCATCGGCACAGCCAGCCTTGGGCCCGAGAACGGGTACGGGGTCGACGCCTCGCTCAAAGGGAGCTACGACAAAGCGACCTTTGACCTCTCGCCGTACGTCAATGTCATCGACCACTATATCTACGGCTATCTGACCGGCGACACGATCCAGGGGTTCCCGGTTCGGAAGTTCGTCGCCAACAATGCCAGACTGGTGGGATTCGAGGCCGCGACCGCCGTCCAGCTGGCACGATATGTCGTCCTCCAGGCGAGCTCCGACTACGTGAACGCCGAGAACACCCAGCTGCACGTTCCGCTCCCGTTCATTCCGCCGCTCCGCGGGTTGCTCCGCGCCACGTATCAAGATGGGACCTATATGGGCGTCGTCGAGTGGCGCGGGGCGGCCAGCCAAACGCGTTTAGGTGTTGGCGACACGCCGACGTCTGGCTATTGTCTCTATAACATCGGCATCGGGCTTCGCCTGAAGCAGAAGGGTATTGTCCACAATGTCGCGCTACACCTCGACAATGTCCTCAACCGATCGTATCGCGACAATTTGTCGGTCATCAAGGACTTCGTACCACAACCTGGCCGGGGTATCCGGCTGAATTACGAGCTACTCTATTGAACTGGCCTACTGCATGGCCCTCACCGTGGAAGGCGCGCAGTCATCAACGAGGTGCGCGGTGCGCGCGACGACTGGTGTAATGGCAGCCGCGACCCGCTCGGCGCCGCTGTCGGTGAAGTGGGCATAGTCGGCGTAGTACTCACTGTACGGTGTGAACAGTCCACGCCGCGCCAGGCTGGCCAGATCGACCAGCGCCGCCCCCGAGTCGCGCGCCACGCGCACCGTCACCTCATCGGCCGTCGAGTCGAACGCGATCAGGGCGGCACCGGTGGCCCGCGGGTATTGGTGCACCCAAAATTCCATCCAGGCGGCGTCGAGCCGGTTGTCCATGGACGCGTTCACGTGGGTGAGCAGCACGGGTGTCGCGTGCACGGCGTGCACGGTACCGACGAGCCGGCGTAGGTCGGTCTCGTACGCGGCGAGCCGGTCGGGGGGCACCGTCGTGAAGAGCCATCCGCGTGGCTCGTGCCGCTGCAACCGTGCCTCCTCGCGCGCGTGCATCCAACCGACGAGCCACTCCGGCACCACCTGCTTGAGCGCGTCGTGCAGCCGGTCGAGCGTGCGGGGGTAGAGCGGGGACAACGGCGACAGACGATCGCGCGCGCCCGAGCTGTCGGGACGCGTGCGATCCGGCGTGGTCGGCGCGAGGTAGTACATGGGCGTTGGGTACGCGACCACCACGTCCGGATGGAGCGGCGCCACGCGCAGGCGCAGGTCCTGCGCCACGGTGGGCAGCGACATGCCGAAGATCGCCGCGTTGAGCACTTCCACGTCGCTCGGCCGCTCGCGGGCGCAGGGCGTCCGGGCGACGAGCGCGCGCAGCGAGTCTTCCAGCAGTCGCGGATAGTCGTGACCCGGCGACTCGTACAACCCGAACGTCTCCGATGCGCCGACCACGACGACCCGTACATCGCCGGCCGGCTTGGCGATGGAGACGTCGGGTCCGCGCATGCCGAGGTTATTGAGGGCCCATTTCCCGAACTGCGCGTGCGGTCGTCCGTGCTTGCCTTTGTCGTCGAGGACGATCAGGTCCTCCTTCGCCCGGACGCGCGACCACACCGGCGTGCCGTACCGGATGAAGTCCTCGACCCGGCACGTGGCCTCGAGCACCACGGCGAACAACACCACGAGCGCGAGCCGCTCCCACCACCGACGCATCAGAACTGGAAGTAGAGGAACGGGGACGTGTGCAGTCCCATGATCAACGCCAGGGCGATGGCGAACCCTCCCGTGAGCGCGGCGCGCACGCGCCATGTCTCCGGAAACCGCATCTCGAACACGTTCGGACCGACCATCGCCCACCAGGCGGCGACGGCGAGCAGGGGCAGCACCAGGGCCGTCCCGGCGGGGAGCGCGCCCGGCGTCCACTGGAACATCGTGCCGAAGAGTCCGAGGGCCATGCGGAAGTCCGTCGACCGGAACAGCACCCAGCCCATGACGGCGAAGAGGAACATCGCGAGCTGGCGGGCGAGGCGCGGCACACGGTCCCACGCGGGTCGCCAGACGCGGTGAGCGCACAGGAGGAGTCCGTGATACCCGCCCCAGGCGACAAACGTCCAGTTCGCGCCGTGCCAGAGACCGCCGAGCAACATCGTGAGCATCAGGTTCCGGTAGGTCCGCGCGGTGCCGTCGCGGTTGCCGCCCAACGGGATGTAGAGGTAATCGCGGAGGACCGACGACAGCGAGATATGCCACCGCTGCCAGAAGTCGGACGGATCGAGGGCCTTGTAGGGCGAGTTGAAGTTTTGCGGGATGCGGAGCCCGAACAAGTAGCCCAACCCGACCGCCATCGTGCTATAGCCCGAAAAGTCGAAATACAGTTGGAACGTGTATCCGATGACCGCGAGCCACGCGCCCACCGTCGACAGGGTGGCGTGGTGCGCGAGGGCCGGATCGACGAACGCCGCCAAGCTGTCGGCGATCACGACCTTTTCGACCAACCCGACGATGAAGAAATCGATGCCGCGCATGAGCCACCGATGGCGATCCTGCGTGCCGACCGCCTCCAGATCTTCCTCGATCTGGCGGAAGCGGACGATCGGCCCCGCGATCAGCTGCGAGAACAGCGAGACGTAGGCGGCGAACTCGAAGATGTTGCGCGTCGGCCGGATCGTCCGGCGGTAGCTGTCGACGATGTAGCTGATCGTGTGAAACGTGTAGAACGAGATGCCGATGGGCAGAATGATGTTCCAGTGCGGCGCGCGCACGTCGGTGCCGAAGAGATGCAGCAGATCCCGCGCGCTGGCCACGCCAAAGTTCGCGTACTTGAAGAACCCGAGCAGCGAGAGATCGACGACGATCGGCACCACGAGGCAGAGTCGGCGACGGCGCGGGTCATCCCACGTGAGGAACCCCAGGCCGGCGGTGTAACTGACCAGGGTGGAGAACGCCATGAGCAGACAGAACCACGGGTTCCAGTACCCGTAGAACACGTAGCCGCTCATGGCGAGCCATTGATACTTGGCGTTGGCCGACCGGAGCGACCAGTAGACCCCGTAGCAAATAGGGAGAAAGGCGAACAGGAAGACCGGGCTGTTGAATAGCATGCGAAACCGGGCAAAAGATCTCGTTAGGCCGGCGGCGTGCTCGACCGTCGCAGCCATCCCTGGCAAATCACGGGCCCAGCCGCGCGGATGGCGCGAATCAGCCGCCCCAAGAGACAGCGACGCGCCCGGCGGTGTCGAAGCTGGCGGCTGACGTGCCCTGATCGATCGCCTGTGCGACGCCCAGGTGGCCTTTCACGAACGACGGCGTGTTCGCCATGTCGTCCTTCATCCATGGCATCGTGGCCCGCACCGCCAACATCAATTGGTGCCCATTTACATCCTGCTCAGCCAGCCGGAGCGGGCGCTCGACGCCGTGGGGCTGGCTGCAGATGGGTAGAGGGCTCGTACCTTTTATTTGTAGAGCCAAGGCTTATAGGCGATCTCGATGTTGTATCCGTCCGGGTCGCCGATGTTTGCCGCGAAGTAGCCGGCACGCCATTCGGGCCGAAGGCTCGGTTCCTTGTTTGACGTAGCTCCCGCGTCTATCGCCGCCTTGTAGCTGGCCCTGACAGCGTCCGCGCTCTTGGCGGTGAATGCGACGTAAAGGTCTTTGGCGACTTCGCCATTCTTCAGCCAGAAACCCGGATTGTTATTGATGGCGAAACCGCGGATGGGAGGTTGACCGACCTCGTAAGGCATGTCGATGCCAAGCGGTCCGAGCACCTTCTTGTAAAATTCGCTCGACCGTTTCAGGTCAGAGACGGGGAGATAAATATGGTCAATCATGG
>DATMNB010000136.1:0-47034 GCA_035569435.1 Gemmatimonadaceae bacterium | reverse complement strand
GTTTGCCGCATCCGCGGTCGCGGCTGGGTATGAGGTGACCGCCGTCGATGCGTATGGGGATCTCGATCTGCGGGCGATCGCCACGGTCGTGCCGGTGCCCGAGCCGTACAGCGCGATGGCGGCGGCGCGGGCGGCGCGGGGCATCGCGTGTGACGCCGTGGCGTACACGTCGAATTTCGAGAATCACCCGGCGGCGTTGGACGTGTTGGCGTCCGGCCGCACGCTGCTTGGGAACCCGGCATCGGTGGTCACGCGCGCACGTGATGCGCGGGCGTTGCCTGGAGCGCCTGCCGTGCGGACGGATGCGCCGCGTGACGGAGAGTGGATGGTGAAGCCGAGCGCGTCGGGTGGTGGGCATGGCGTGCGGCGGTGGCGGCGCGGGGAGCGTGTGCCGCGGCGGGCGGTGTTGCAGGAGTTTGTGCCGGGGGTGGCGGGGTCGGTGGTCTTTACGCCCGACGGTGTGCTCGGCGTCACGAGGCAGCTGATCGGTGACCCGGTCTTTGGCGCGGATGGGTTTCGGTACTGCGGGAATATTCTCCTCGATAACAGCCTCATTGAGGAGTATCACGATGGGCTCGCCGCGCGCGTGACGGCGGCGTTTGGCCTCATGGGCGTCAATGGCGTCGACGTCGTCGATCGCGTCCCGATCGAAGTGAACCCGCGATATACGGCGGCCATGGAGCTCGTGGAGCGGCGGGATGGCGTGTCGATCGCGACGGCGCACGCGACCGGACGCGTCGGGGCTCGGCGCGTTGGGCATGGGTCCGTGGGGAAGGCCATCGTGTATGCGCGGCAGACGGTGACGGTCCGTGATACACGTGATTGGCTCGGAGACGACACGGTGGCGGACATCCCGATGCCAGGAACGCGGGTGCCGCGTGGGCGGCCGATCTGTACCGTGTTCGCGGCGGGCCGTGATGTGGATGAGTGCTATGCGCGGCTGGTCGTGCGGGCTGAGGGCGTGTATGGGACGCTCAGGCGGGCGGCGGCATGACTGACCACGTCACGTGTCTCGGCTGCGGGCTCTCGTGCGATGACATCAGCGTCGTCGTGCGCGACGGGGCCATTGCCGAAGCGCGCAATGCGTGCACGCTTGGAGCCAGGTGGTTTGGTGATGGGAAGGTGCCGGCGCGGACACGGGTCGGTGGCCAGGACGTCGATCTGCAACGCGCGATCGATGCGGCGGCGGCGTTGCTGCGCGGTGCGCGGCGGCCGCTGGTCTATCTCGCGCCCGACATGGGGAACGACACGTACGGCGCGGCAACGGCGATGGCGGACGTGCTGCACGCCTTGCTCGACAGCGTGACGACCGTGGGCACGGCCGGCGTCGGAGTGCTCGCGGGGCAGGCGCGCGGGCGGACGACGGCGACGTTGAGCGAGCTGCGAAATCGCGCTGACGTGATCGTGTTCTGGGGCGTTGATCCTGGAGTGCAGTACCCGCGATTCACGTCGCGGGTCGCGCCGGAGCCGGCGGGGATGTTTCTCACGGGCGCGCGTCGTGTGATCGCGGTGGATGTCGGCAACGCGGTCGGGCCTCGGGATGCGACCGAGCGCGTCGCGTTTGCGGCCGAGGAGGAAGGGGCGGCACTGGCGCTCACGCGGGCGGCGGTGGTGGGGAACCGGGTGGCGGCATCGCCGCTTGCGACGCGCGCGGCCGCATTGGCCACGTCGTTGACTGCGGGGAAGTACGTCGCGCTCGTCGTCGATGGCGAAGCGTCGCCTGAGATCGAGGCGTTGCACGCGCTGGCCGAGGGGTTGAACGGGCCGACGCGATGCGCGATTGCGGTGCTCAGGGCCGGCGGGAATCGGAGCGGTGCCGATGCCACGCTCACGGGACAGACCGGGTATCCGATGGCGGTCGACTTCGCGCGCGGTGTGCCGAGGTATGTGCCGTACGATGGCGCCGACCGCCAGCTGGCGCGTGGCGCGATTGACGTGGCGCTCATCGTTGGATCGGTAGCGGGCATCCCACAGAGCGTGGGATGGCAAAAAACGCAATGTATCGTGATTGGGCCCCGCGCGTCCGCGAGTCCGTTCCCGACGGCGGTGGCGATCGATACCGGAGTCGCGGGGATCCATGACAGTGGCGGCGCCGTGCGCATGGACGATATGCCACTGCCGTTGCGGGCGTCGCTGCCTGATGCGGTGCCGCGGGGACTGACGGTCGTGCAACAGCTGTTAGCGAAGGTCGCGAACCCATGAGCATGCTGCGGATCACGGGCGGCGCGGTCTACGACCCCGCCAACGGCGTCGATGGTGCGGTGCGCGAGGTGTGCATCCAGGACGGCCGCATCGTCGCGACGCTGCCGGCCGATGCGCCGCGTCTCGATGCCGCGGGCATGGTTGTCATGCCGGGCGGGATCGACATCCACGCGCACGTGTGCGCGTCGAGCACGACGCTGGCCCGCCGGCTCCTGCCCGAGGAGCACGCGGCCGACCCGGTGGCGAAGCCGGACCTGACCGACGGGACGATCCCGCGCTCGGGGAGCGGTGGGACGGTGCCGTCGACCTTTACCACAGGGTACCGCTACGCTGCGCTCGGCTACACGACGGTGTTTGACGCGGCCGTCGCCGCCGTGACGGCGCGGTCGACGCACACCCAGTTCGACGACACGCCGATCGTCGACGGCGGGTTCTACGTGCTCATGGGGAACGATGATTACCTGCTCCGCCAGATCGCAGCCGGCGAACAGGGTCGGGCGCGGGACTATGTGGCGTGGCTGCTCAATGCCACGCGCGGCTACGCGATCAAGATCGTGAATCCCGGCGGGGTCGAGCTCTGGAAGCGCAACGTGCGCGAGATCAAGACGCTCGACGACCCGATCGGCGACGCGCGGGTGACGCCGCGCAAGGTGATCGAGACGCTCACCGACGCGGCCAACACGCTCGAGTTGCCCCACCCGGTCCACATCCACTGCAACAACCTGGGCCTGCCTGGCAACATCGCCACGACGCTCGACAGCATGCGGACGGTGTCGGGGCGGCGGGCGCACTTCACCCATCTGCAGTTCAATAGTTATGGCGCGGGGTGGCAGTCGGGGGCGAAGCAGATCGCCGAGTACTTTGCGTCGCATCCCGAGGTGAGCGGCGACGTGGGGCAGGTCATGTTTGGGCCGGCGACGACGCTCACGGCGGACGGCGCGGTCGAGTACATGCTGCACAAGTCGAGCGGCAGGAAGTGGGTCAACTCGGACATCGAGCTCGAGACCGGCTGCGGGATCGTGCCGTACGTGTACAAGGACTCGGCCGCGGTCGCCGCGCTGCAATGGGTCGTGGGGCTGGAACTCTTTCTGCTCTCGCCCGATCCATGGCGCATGGTGCTCTCGACCGATCATCCGAACGGCGGATCGTTCATGAGCTATCCCGAGCTGATCCATCTGCTCATGGATCGGACGTATCGGGATGCGCGGCTCAAGACGGTCAACCAGAAGCATCTGGCCGGGAGCGCGCTGGCCGATGGGTTGACGCGTGAGTACACGCTGGGCGAGATCGCCATTATTACGCGCGCCGGCCCGGCGCGGCAGCTCGGCCTCACGAACAAAGGCCACCTGGGCGTCGGGGCCGACGCCGACGTGACGGTCTACGCGCGTGAGACGGACCTGACGCACATGTTCGCCACGCCGCGCTACGTGGTGAAGGCGGGCACACTCGTCGTCGAAGAGGGGCAGCTGCGCCGCGCGCCGCGCGGACAACGGTTGAGCGTGGCGCCGGGCTACGACGTGGCGGTCGAGCGGGACATCAAGGCGTACTTCGATAAGTACTCGACGATCGCCTTTGAGAACTACGCCGTATGACGACGATGCAGATCAACGGCGTGGAGATCGAGGACACCTTCGCCGAGGCGTTCACCATGCGGGGGGCGCGGGTGGTGATCACGGCCGCGAACGCCAAATGGGCGCGACAGGCGGCGGTGACCATGACGGGGTTTGCGACCTCGGTCATCGGGTGCAAGGTCGAGGCGGGGATCGAGCGTGAGATCGCGGCCGAGGACACGCCGGACGGGCGGCCCGGGATCAGTGTGCTCATGTTCACGATGGACTCGGCGGGGTTGCAGCAGCGATTGATCGAGCGGATCGGGCAGTGTGTGCTCACGTGTCCGACGACGGCGATCTACGATGGGCTGCCGCAGTTGCCGGACCGTCTCCCGGCCGGCAAGGCGTTGCGCGTGTTTGGTGATGGATTTCAGGCGAGCAAGATGATTGGCGGGATCCGGTATTGGCGGCTGCCGGTCATGGAAGGGGAGTGTCTGGTCGAGGAGACGTTTGGACGAGCGTCGGCGGTCGGCGGGGGGAACTTTCTCATTCTGGCCGACAATGCCGCCGCGGCATTGGCGGGGGCTGAGGCCGCGGTGGACGCGATGGCCGGAGCGCCGGGGGTCGCGTTGCCGTTTCCGGGTGGGATTGTCCGCAGCGGGAGTAAGGTGGGGGCCAAGCGATACAAGTCGTTGGTCGCGTCGACGAACGATGCGTTTGACCCGACGCTCCGACCGATCACGACGACGGATCTGCCGGACGGGATCAATAGCACCATGGAGATCGTGTTGGACGGGTTGGATGCGGACAGCATCTCCGCGGCGATGGCCAAGGGGATTCCCGCCGCCTGTGTGAAGGGCGTGATCAGGATCTCGGCCGGGAATTACGGGGGGAAGCTCGGGCCGCATCACTTCTATCTGCAGAAGATTGTGCGGGGGAAGACGGCATGAGCGAGACCGTGACGCTCACCCTGCGCGCTCCGCTCGCCGAGGTGGTCGGCGCAGAATCCATCGCGGCCGATCGGCTGGCGATGCTCGGCAACCGGGAGATTGCGGCACTGCCCGTGTGGGTGGGGACGCGACGGGTGCCGCTGGGGGAGATCTTCAAAGTTGACGGGGAGAAGGCCGACCGCGTGCGCGTGGCCGGCGATCTCGCCCGGGTCGATGGGCTTGGTGCGGGCATGGGTGGTGGCACGCTGGTGATCGACGGGTCGGCGGGGCGCGATATTGGCGTCGGTCTGCGCGGCGGCACGATCGACGTGCGCGGCGATGTCGGCGACGGGGCGGGCGTGGCGATGGCTGGCGGACAGCTCCGGATCGCCGGTCGCGCTGGCGACCGACTCGGGGCCGCGCTGCCGGGCGCCTCGCGCGGCATGGTGGGCGGCGAGATCGTCGTGCGCGGCGATGTCGGACGCGATGCTGGGCATCGGGCGCGGCGCGGGCTGATCGTCATTGGCGGCAACGCCGGGCCCGGCGCGGCGCGCGACATGATCGCCGGGACGGTGCTCGTGCAGGGCAACGCGGGCCCCGGGGCGGGGGCGTGGTCCAAGCGCGGGTCCGTCATCGCGCTCGGCGCGATCACCGTGCCCGTGACGTATAGCCACGCCTGTACCTATCGGCCGACCGTCGTGCGCGTGCTCCTGCGCTATATCAGGCGACAGTACGCGTTCCCGGTCGATGACCGATTTGTTTCTGGACTCTATAGCCGGTATGTGGGCGATCTCGCCGACGTCGGCAGGGGTGAGATCTTGCAATGGCAAACGCAGTAATGGCCAATCCGTCGACGGCGATGCGGCTCAACGATCGCGGGCTTGCGATCGCCGACGCCGTCGCCGGCGCGCTGGACGAGCACCGCGCCAAGATGTACACGCTGGAGAGCGGCTCACGGGTGATCGACCTGGGGATCGACGCGCCTGGGGGGCTCGGCGCGGGGTTGGCGTTGGCGGGCATCTGCATGGGCGGGCTCGGCCACATCAACTTTCAGCAGCTCACCATCGGCGGCGAGAGTTATCAAGGCGTCGAGGTGTGGACCGACATCCCGGATGTCGCGTGCATGGCGTCGCAGTACGCGGGATGGGCGATCAAGGTCGACAAGTTCTTCGCCATGGGGTCGGGGCCGATCCGGTCGTTGTGTCGCGTGGAGACGGAGCTGTTCCGGAAGCTCGGGTACGAGGAGACATCGACCAAGGGCATCATCGTGCTCGAGACGCGGGCGCATCCGACTGACGCGGTGGCGACGTGGATCGCGTCGCGGTCGCGCGTCGCGCCGGGTGATCTCACGATCGTCGTCGCGCCGACGGCGAGCGCCGCGGGCGGGGTGCAGATCGTGGCGCGGGTGCTGGAGACGGGGATGCACAAGCTCGATGCGATCGGGTTCGACATCACGCGCGTGATGTCGGCGATCGGGAGCGCGCCGGTGCCGCCGACGGCCAAGGACGACCTGCGGGCGATCGGGCGGACCAACGACTGCATTCTATATGGCGGTGAGGCGCGGTTTGTCGTCGATGCGCCCGACGATACGCTCCAGATGCTGGCGGCCAAGCTGCCGGCGTCGGCGTCGTCGGACTACGGGACGCCTTTTATAGAGACGTTTCGGCGGTATAACGGGGATTTCTACAAGATCGATCCGCAGCTGTTCAGCCCCGCCGAGGTGTGGCTGACGAGCGCGACGACCGGAGAGACGTTTCATGGCGGGCACCTCAATCCTGAGGTCCTGCGCAATTCGTTGTACGGGCAACCAGGAGTCACACAGTCATGATCGCGCACCTCGTAGTGACATACAACACGCCGAAGGACGCGGCGGCGTTCGAGAAGTACTATGCCGAGAAGCACCTGCCGTTTCTGGCCACCAAGATGGCGGAGATTGCGCCGACGAGCGGCGTGCTGGTCAAGTTTTCCAGCACTGATGGCAAGGCGCCGGCCTTGTACCGCAAGGCGGAGTTGACGTTCGCGTCGATGGACGCGCTGAAAAAGGGCATGGCGACGCCGGGGTGGCAGGCGGTGTATGCGGATCTGCCCAAGTTCGCCAGCGGTGGGTTCACGGTGTTGGTTGGAGAGGAGACCAAGTAAGGACCGTGCACGTCGTCATCCTGGCCGCGCGGCAGGGCTGGCATACCGACCAGCTCTGCCGCGCGGCCATCGCACGTGGGGCGCGGGCGACGGTGGTGCCGTACGAGCCGTTGGTGGCGCGCATCCAGACGGGCGCTGGGACGCTGGGGCCGGCGGAGGGGCCGACCCTCCAGAGCGCTGATGCGGTGCTGGCGCGCATCATTCCCAACGGGTCGCTCGAGCAGATCATCTATCGGGTCGATGCGCTGCACTGGCTCGAGGACGCGGGGCTCCGCGTGGTGAACTCGCCGCGGGCGATCGAGCGGTCGGTCGACAAGTTCTATACGACGGCGTTGTTGTCGCGCGCGGGGTTGGCGACGCCGGAGACCGTGGTGTGCGAGCGGTCGGAGGATGCGATCGCGGCGTTTCGCGCCATGGGGGACGTGATCGTCAAGCCGTTGTTTGGCTCGATGGGGATCGGGATGGTCCGCGTCACGGACGAGGAGATGGCGTTTCGCGTGTTCCGGACGCTGGATCAGATTCGGGCCGTGTACTATATCCAGCGCACGATCGATCATGGCGGACGGGACGTCCGGGCGTTTGTCGTTGGGGACCGTGTGTTGGGCGCGATCGAGCGGACGGCGCGGCCGGGTGGGCCCGAGTGGCGGACGAACGTCTCGCGCGGTGGCGGGGCGCACACGATCGCGCTGCCCGAGGCGTGGGTGACGATGGCGCTCGCGGCGGCGCGGGCGGTGGGCGCGGACTACGCGGGTGTCGATCTCTTGCCGGCGCGGGACGGGACGGTGTACGCGCTCGAGGTGAACGCCATCCCGGGGTGGGAGGGGTTGCAGCGGGCGACGGGGATCGATGTGGCTGGGGCCATCCTCGATCTGGTAAGTCGGGCGTGATCGCCCAGGCGGCGCAGCTGGCGTGTTTGTTGGAGGTGAGCGCGCCCAAGCCGGGGAATGTCTCGTGCGGGCGGCACTTTCATGATACGCGGTACGAGGATTTTCTGGCGAGCGCGGTGGCGATCGGGCCGGCGATGGCGTTGGCTGGCGAGCAGCCGATCGGCGCTACCGTGCGCGCGGCCGTTGAGGCGACGTCGCGGTGGACGCGGGCCAACACCAACCTCGGGATCATCTTGCTGTTTGCGCCGCTGGCGCGGGCTGCGGGGCGTCGCGACGCGGTGCGGCAGGTGCTGCGGGACACGACGGTCGAGGATGCTCGTCAGGTGTATCAGGCGATCCGGGTGGCGCGGCCGGGCGGGCTGGGGCGCGTGTCGGGGCAGGATGTGGCCCAGGAGCCGACGGTCACACTGCGCGAGGCCATGGGGCTGGCGGCGGATCGGGATGGGATCGCGCGCGAGTACGTGAGCGATTTTGGCACGACGTTCGAGGTGACGGTGCCGGCGCTGGCTCGGGCGCGTGGCGATGGGCTCGCCTGGGATGACGCCATCGTGGAGACGTATGTGGGCCTTCTCGCCTCAGCGCCCGACACCCATATTGTGCGCAAGCTCGGGCCGACGGTCGCGGCGGCCGTGACGGCGCAGGCCGCCACGGTCATGGCGGCTGGTGGCGTGCGGACGGAGAGCGGGCGGCAGGCGCTGGCCGAGTTTGACACGGTGTTGCGTGGGTATCCGCGCAATGGGGCCAACCCCGGCACAACGGCCGACCTCACGGCGGCCGCGGTGTTTGTGTTGTTGTTGACCCAGGATCGGTGAATGGATACGCCAGGCGCGTTTCGCGTCCACGTGGCCAAGGATTACATCGGGTTTGCGTCCGCGCACTTCATCACGTTCGCGGGGCACCGGTGTGAGTCGTTGCACGGGCACAACTATCGGGTGGCGATCGGGTTCGAGGGGACGCTCGATCCCGAGAGTTGGTACGTGTTCGACTTTGTGTCGCTCAAGCAGCTCATGAAGCGGCTCTGCGATGAGATCGATCACAAGGTGCTGCTGCCGCTGCACAATCCCAAGCTTGGTGTCGGCGAGGCGGGGGACGCCATCGTCGTCGATTACGAGGGGACGCCCCGGTATCGGTTTCCGCGGGGTGATTGTGCGTTGTTGCCCATCCCGAACACCACGGTGGAGATGCTGGCGCAGTACTTTGTAGGACGGGTGAAAGCCGAACTGGGGCCGCATGCGGCGCGGCTGTCATCGGTCGAGATCGAGGTCGAGGAGAGTATTGGCCAGTCGGCGTTTTATCGGGAGCGTCTGTGATGCAACTCAGCGCGAGGAATCAGCTGAAGGGCAAGGTGTCGGCGATCAACACTGACGGGCTCATGGCCGAGGTGACGATCGATGTTGCGGGCGGGAACCACTTGATCTCGGTCATCACGCGGGCGTCGGCGACGGGCTTGTCGCTCAAGGTGGGGGACTCGGTGACGGCGGTGATCAAGTCGACCGAAGTGATGGTCGCCAAGTAGCGTCATGTGGCACCATGCGGGGATTGGGTTGGCGGTCGCGGTCGTGATGGCTGGTGCCATCGCGTGTACGCACGATTTGGGGCCGCCGGCTGGGTCGCAGCAGTTCACCCCGCCCGCGCGCTATAAGGCGTGGTGGCGGCTGACCGAGTCGTGCTCGGGGCTCACGGGTGACTTCAGTAAGGTGCGATGGTATCGGGTGCCCAACTCGGACAGCTTTTCGCTCGAGGGGAGCGCGGTCAACGGGGCGTGGTATGCCGATGGCAATCGCATCGCGCTTGGCGATTCCGAGATGAACAACGGCGCGCTCGTGCGGCACGAGATGCTGCATGCACTCATGCAGAGTGGGGGCCATCCGCGCTCGCAGTTTCTGGGCAACTGTAGTGACATCGTCGTCTGCGTCGATCGGTGTGTCCACGACGCCCGCGGGGCGCCGGACACGTCGGACGCGGCGCCGCTCCTGGGCGGGTTTGCCTTCCAGCTGGTCACGCGGATCGCGCCAGACACCGTGTCCCTCTCGGCGGACAGTGGGCTGTTCAGCGTCTCGATCGAGATCACGAACATCACCAGTACGCCGGGCCGGATTCGTGTGCCGGTCGATAGTTTGACGCCGTACACGCAAATCTTGTGTATCTACCCATCGGATTGGCCGGAAAGCGAAGGGGCGCTGACCGACCTGCTCCCGTACTATGAGACGGTGGCGCCCGCGGGGACGGCTGGTGCCACGCGTCGAGTTGTCTTCGATACGTATGCCGAGCGCGGATCAACCAGCCTGCCGCACGCGTTCACGTTCTCGGGGATGTTCGCGGGGCACCAGGCGCCGCCGCGGACGCTGGTGGTCGTGCCCTAAAACGCGGGCTTTGTCTTGGCTGGGGGCAGCTCGACGATGATCGCATTCTTGTCGAGCCCCGCCTCGCGGTTCAGCTTGACGCGATAGGCGGTCAGGACGTCGACCACTTCGTTGAGTTGGAGCGGCGTCTGGAGGTCGGGGCGCTCGTTGGACACGCGCACGGTGGAGCCCTCGGGGATCAGGCGCTCCTCGACGCGGTTGAGCAGGTCTTCCAGCGATGCGATCGGTGGGACGTCGGCCATGCGGTCCTCAGGGAAGGTTAAGGATACCTCACCCTGCAAGACGGTGGGCGTCCCCAGAGGTCACCCGGCGGGCTTCTTGGACTTTGGGGGTGACATGTCGACCGGCATCGGTTGTGGTTGGTCGACGGCGAACTCCACGTGGGAGACGCGGCCGCGGGTGACGACGCGCGGTTCGTCGTCGATCCGCGAGGTCTTCGAAGGTGGAGTGTTCGAGGTGGGTTTGTTGGGTGGGGTCGGGGGGTTCGGGGTGGCCGACATCCGTGTCTCCTGCGCCTACTCAGCGCCGTTTGAGCTGCTGAGACAAATGGTGCAATTCACGTACCCCCTGAGTCCCGTTCTCTCAGTATCGTTTGATACAGTACAGGATCGGCATTGCCTCCACTCACGATGCAGCAGACGCGTTTTCCATGAAAACGGGCCGGCTCGGTCATGACTGCGCCCACGGTGAGCGCCCCGGTCGGCTCGACTCTGAGCTTGGCGGACTCGGCCAGGACGCGGACGGCGGCCCGGATCGTCGCCTCGGGGACCTCGACGATTGTTGTCAGGCCCGTGCGCAGAATGGCCCAGTTGTGGACGCCCAGGCTGCGGGTCCGCGCGCCGTCGGCGACGGTCTGGCGCTCGTCGTCGCTGGCGACGATGCGACCCTGACGGAGGGACTCGGCGGCGTCGTTGGCCATGAGGGGTTCGGCGCCGAACACGGGCGTCGGGTCGCCTGACTCTCGCAGTCCCTGGACGATGCCGGAGGCGAGCCCGCCACCGCCGACGGGCACGATGACGGCGTCGAGCTGGCGACCGGCGGCGGCGATTTCGTGGCCGAGTGAGGCGTTGCCGGTGATGACGAGCGGGTCGTCGTAGGCGCTGGCGACGTAGGCGTCGGGGTTGGCCGCCGCCAGTTGCGCGACGCGCGCCGCACGGGTCTCGCGCGTCGTGTCGACGAAGTCGACCGTGGCCCCAAACTGCCGGACCGCCTCGACCTTTATCTGCACCGAGTTTGATGGCATGACGACCGTACACTGCTTGCCCGCCGCAAGGCAGGCATAGGCGATCGCCGCGCCAAAGTTTCCCGATGAGGACGCGATGACGGACGGGTGCGGGATGTGGCGCACCACGTAGTCGGCCGCGCGGAGCTTGAAGCTTCCGGTCGGCTGAAAGGCTTCGACGGCGAGGACGATCTCAGCGCCCAGGCGGTCGTTGAGCGCGGGCAACTCGACAAACGTTGTCGGACGCGGGCCGCTCATGCGAACCGTGCCCGCGCCGAGAGGAGGCGCGGCCAGAGATTATCCCGATCGAAGGCGTCGAGCGCTCCACCCCGCTCGAGTGCCGCATCGAGGATGGCGACCGCGCGTCGCCGCAAGTCAGGCATCGTTTGCCAGAAGGCATCGTCGACCATGAAGACAAACATAAGGAGGTCGCCTGTGTAGAGTTCCGCCTCCAGGAAGGGGTCCCCCTCCAGGAGGGTGAGCGCTTTGGGAACAAGATACGGGAGTCCTATGCCCTGGCCGATCATGATCCGCAGGTCGCGCGGCTCGAACTGCTTCAGCGGCACGCGGCGGAGGCGATGGCAGGTCAGGACCAACGACGTCTCGAGCTCGGGCGGACCCCAGCGTTCGCCCTCGAGCTCCTCGAGGGTTTGCTCGTCGATGCGTTTCATGGCAGCGCACGCTGGAGCGCGCTTTCGACCGCGTCGGCGAACCGATCGCAGGCGTCGTGGGCGTACTCGAAGAACAGGCGCGGCTCGATCAGCTCGAGCTCCATGAGCAGGAACTGGCCATCGCGCTCGACGCCATCGACGCGCGCGTAGAGCATGGGGTCGGGGACCTGGCGGAGGAGCTGGTCGGCCGCGGCGCGCACGGCGTCGGGCGGGGTTTCGCGGCGGGTCTGGCCGCCGTGCTGGGGCTGTACCCGAAAGTCGCCCGGGCGGGGCACTTTGCGGACGGCGTGGCTGAACGTGCCGCCGAGATAGACGAGCGACCATTCGCCGTCGGTCTCGATCTCCGACAAGTAGGGTTGGAGCATCGTCGCGGCGCGGGCGACGGAGACGTCGAACAGTTGTTGACTCGCCGCGGTCACGAGGTGGGTCCGGTGGGCGCCCGCGGAGACGACGGGCTTGATCACCGCCTCGGTCCATCCCTGCTCGGCGAGCAGCGCCGGCAGGTCGACCGTCTGGCCGGCCTCGAGCCAGAGGGTCGGGACGATGGGCACGCCGGCGTCGGCGAGTGTGGCGAGGTAGCGTTTGTCGAGATTGGCGCGGACGACGCGGGGCGTGTTCCAGAGCGGGACGCCGGCCTGATCGAGACTGTCGATCCAGGATGCGAACGCCGCCGGCTGGTGGTAGTAGTCCCACGCCGAGCGGATGATGACCATGTCGTAGTCCGACCAGGTCGCGGTCGGATCGTTCCAGACGACAGGGACGCCGGTGATGCCCCGCGCGGAGAGGGCTGGTAGGGCGTGCTGGTCGTCGTCCGAGAGGTGGGGGAGCGCCTGGCAGGTCACCAGCGCGACGCGGTTGGTCATGGTATGATGCAGAGTATGCCGCTCTTCTTTGCCGCGCCGCCGGCGGTCGTGGTGTTGGCACCCGCGGTGCGGGACTCGATCAACGTCATCTTCGTGCGCAACAATGCGCACTGGAATGAGCTGGGCGACGTCAACACGCTCACGCAGATGCTCGGGACGGGTCATCCGACGCAGAAAGAATATCTCGGGTGCTTGATCGGGCACAGTTCGAGCGACGGCGACACGGTCTACGTCACGGATTGGGTGCCGGCGCGGGGGATGCGGCAGCTGCAGTACGCGGTGACGGGGAGCTGTGAGCAGGTCCCGTCACTCGTTGGGACCTGGCACACGCATCCGTTTCATGCCGACAGCGCCGGGCACGCGATCAAGGCGTCGGTGCTCAGCCGGGAGGACCTGTCGACGTTTGCGGCTGGGCATGATCGGGTGGTGCTGGCCGCGTGGGATGCGGACTCGATCGATGCGGCGGTGCGGGACGGGCATGGCGCGGTCCGGCATCCAGCAACGGTCGTGACTAGACCGCCGCCCTGAGCGCGCGCTTCAGGAGCATGATCTGGCCCGTGTGGTAGAGCGTGTGCTGGGTGACGCCGTGGAGCGTGATGTAGACCGTGTAGTCGTGGGAGAGGGGGCGGTGGAGCGCGGGGTCGTCCATGGTTTCGACGGCGCGGGCCAGCGCCTGGTGGGCGGCAAAGAGAGCGTGGCGGTCGTGCTCCCAGTCGGCGGGGGTCTCGTGGCCGTCGAGCGGGGGATAGTCCTCGGCGGGGGTCGGCTCGACGATCTCGCCAGAGAGCCGGCGGCGGCCGGCGTCGGCCCAGACGGTCATGTGGCGGACGAGCGCCCAGATCGAGTGCGCGCCGGGGATCGGGCGGGCGTGGGCCTCGTCTGCGGTCACGCCGTCCAACGCCTCACGCGCTGACGGGCCGCACCACGCGTGGCCCTCGGCCGCGCGGCGGATCTGGTCGGCGATGCGGGTTACTTCGTGCGGCACTCGCGCGAGATCGGCGGGACGTTGTCGCACGCGATCTTGTCGTTCATGCCTTGGGCGATGGTGCCGCAGGCGGTGGTCTGGGATTGCCGGGCGGCTTCGGTCGGTGTGGCGGCCGACGCGGTCGCGCAGTTCCGGTGGCCCTGGAAGGCGACGCAGACGTGGCACTCGGCCGCTTGGGCGGCGAGGGTGGACCAGAGCAGGTAGCCGATGAAAGCAACGGCGACGAGGACGCCGAGCCAGATTCTCGAGTTGCGCATTGACCCCAAGTTTAACGACTTGGGGTCAATGCGCGATGTTCGCCTGCGCGCTCAGACCGCGGCGGCGACCTTCTGCTCGGCGGGAACCTTCACGAGCTCGACGTCGACGCTGATCTTGACCTCGTCGCCGACGACCACGCCGCCGGTCTCGAGGGTCTGATTCCAGGCGAGGCCGAAGTCCTTGCGGTTGACCTTGGCCTTCGCTGAGAAGCCGAGCCGCTCGCCGCCCCACGGGTCCTTGCCACGCCCCTCGTGGGTGACGTCCAGGGTGATGGGCTTGGTGACGCCGCGGATGGTCAGACTGCCCGTCAGATGGAAGTCGCCGTTGATATCGCCCTTGATCTGGCCGCCCTTGAAGACGAGGGTCGGGAACTTGCCGACGTCGAAGAAGTCGGGGGACTTGAGGTGCGTGTCGCGGTCGGGCTGGCGCGTGTCGACGCTGGCCGTCTGGATGGTGACGTCGACCGAGACGTTGGAGAGGTTGGACTCGTCGGCGACAATGGTGCCGGCGAAATCGGCGAAGCGCCCCTTGACCGTGGAGATCATGAGGTGTCGGACGGAGAACTCGATGTTGGTATGGGCGGGGTCAATGTTCCAGCGGTCGGCGGCCATGATGAATTCCCACTGAAGAGATTGTTAGAAGCAGTAATGTTCACATATGATCTTTATGGATACTCGCATGCTCAGGGCGTGTTGGCAAGCCCTGGCGGGAAGGATCTGTTTTAGGTCGTGGTCCGTGTCGGGGCGGGGGTCGGGCTCAGCTGGAAGAGGAATTCCTGGCGGACGTGCTGGCGGACCTTGTGGCCGTTGAGCGTGGCTGGGACGAAGTGCATGCCGGGCAGGGCGGCGCGGACCGACTCAGAGAAGGCCGGGTGGGAGCTCACGTCGATGTGCAACGACGCGCTGTCGGCGCGGCCGGTGGTGTCGACGACGTACTCGGCGATGACAAAGCCCTCGACGTGGATCTCCTCGAGGTATTGGGGATAGGCGGGCGCGTCACTCGCCGGGTCGCGGACGACGGGGGTGTCGACATCGGACTCGATGTAGACCGTGCCGCCGTCGCCGGGTGGCATGTCGGGCGGGAGCGGGGCGCTCGGCCGGACGGCGCCTCTCGGGTTGCCGCCAGCGCGGCCGGCGCCGGAGTGCGACGGGGCGGCCACGGGTCCGGAGCCGCCATGCCAGCCGAGACCGCCGAGCGGGTCGGGATGCCGGGCGGGTAAGGGGGGTTGGAGGTAGCGGATGGTTTCGGCGGTGGCGTTTCCGGCGGCGACCGCTTTTTCTGTCGCCGCGCGTTCACCGGTGACAATGGCGAACGAGAGCGTCCACACCGTCACGCTGGTGGCCAGCGCGCCGGGGGACAGGTGGGTTTTCGCTCCGGACTCGATGAGCCAGCCGCGCATCGGCCCCTCCGGGGGTCATGCCACTGGTCACGCCACTACTGTATGGCTTACGATGCGGTGCAACCCTCCGAGATGCAACGTGTTGACGTAGTTCTCACATAGCGGTTGAGGTTGCCACGGGCCTGGCGCTATTTAGTGTCCTGTAGAGAGCCCGTGTAACGTGCGCCCAAAGAAGTCGACGGTCGCGCGGTAGGCGGTGAGCCAGTCGGCGTGACGGAGAAACGCGTGGACCTCGTCGGGGAAGACGATGGTCTCCACGTGGACGCCGTGGGCGCGGAGGTCTTCGGTGAGTTGGACGGTCTGGCTGAAGTTCACGTCGCGGTCGTCGTCGCCCTGGATGAGGAGGACGGGGGAGCGCCAGCGCGCGACGTCGGCCATGGGGGACGAGGCGTAGGCGAGGCGGCGGGCGGCCTGATCGCGGGCGATGTTCCAGCCGGGGACGAGGGCGTCGAATTCCAGGTTCCAGTCGTGGACGCCGTGGAAGTCGACGCCGGCGGCGAAGAGGGTGGAGGCGCGGGCCAATGCCAGTGCGGTGAGATAGCCGCCGTACGAGCCGCCCCAGGCGCCGATGTGGGACGAGTCGACGTCCGCTCGGCGGTGCAGGTAGCGAGCCGCGCCCACGATGTCGTTGTACTCGCTGGCGCCGGTCGCGCCGTAGTGGAGGGCTTCGCGGTATGGCATGCCGTAGCCGATGCCGCTCCGGTAGTTCACGGACAGGACGACGTAGCCGTGGGCGGCGAAGTATTGATTGAGGGCGTAGGCGTTGGAGTAGTACTGCATGTAGTGGAAGCCGAGGAGCATCTGGCGCTCGGATCCGCCGTGGAAGAACACGATCGCGGGGTGGCGGCCGGCGCCGGGCGGGACGAAGAGCTGAGCGTGCACGAGCATGCCGTCGGCGGCCGGGAAGGTCACGGCCTCGGGCGAGATCATCGGCCACGAGGGGACGGTCGTGAGATCCCGTGGCGGGGCGCGATCGGTGACGAGCGAGGGGCGGGCGGGGGAGGTGGCATCGGACCGGAGCAGGGCGACCGTGCTCCCGTCGGGGGTGATGGCCACGGGGCCCCACTCGATGCCGGCGCCCGATGTGAGGCGGATGGGCGGCGTATCGACGGGGATCCGCCAGCAATGACGACGGTCGATGTCGTGTGCGTTACTCGAAGCGAGGATCGCGCCGCGGTCTGGTGTGAGGGTCGCCTGGCCGACCTCGAATGCGCCCGGCGTGAGGAGCGTGGCAGGGCCGCCGGTCGCCGGCACGCGATAGAGATGGAGCCAGCCGTCCTGCTCCCACGGGAAGATCAACTGATCGCCGCGAGCCCAGAAGAGATTGGGGGGCTCGATCTCCTCGGGATCGTCGAGTGCGTGGAAGACGCTGCCCACGCCTGTGTCGGCGGTCCACACGGCGTGGCCGGCGCCGGTTGAGGCATCGGCGATCCAGATCGACCAGGGGCGACCGGTGCGGCGCGCGCCGAACACGGTGACGCGTGTGCGCACGGGGAGTCGCACGAAGGCCACGTGGCGGCTGTCGGGTGACCAGGCGGGGTCCTCGTCGCTGTCGACGCTTGGCGCGAGATAGCGGAGGGTGTTGGTGGTGACGTCGTAGACACCGACGAATGCGTGGTCACCGCGCGTGCTCACGAACGCCAGGCGTGCGCCGTCCGGGGACCACCGGAGGGCGGAGGCGTGGCCGCGGGTGTGGAGTAGCTGTTCGGCGGCGGCGTGGCCGTCGGACGGCGCCCACCAGATCTGGCCTTTCTGTAAGAACGCCACGCGACCGGTGGGGGCGACGGCGGCGTTTCCGCCATCGCCGAGACGGCGCGGCGGGGCGTCGTGGAGGCTGGCGATCCACACGGTCTGGGTGACGCCGTCGGCGAGGAACGCGGGGTTGGGGAGCTCGCCCTGGGCGTTGGGGTCGCCGCCACGGACGTACACGACGGCCGAGTCGCCGGGGAGCCATTGGAGGGCCGAGAGGGTCTGGCCGTCGTCGGCCTGATACGCGGTGAGTCGCCGCGGGATGTAGGCCGGTGGTATGGCTACCCATACGTTGCGCACGCCGGCGCTGTCGACGGCCCAGGCGAGGGCGCCGGTCGGCGAGCTGGTGAGCGCCGTGGGGAAGGGGACGCTCAGGAGCGCGTCGAGCGTCGGGGATTGCGCCTGGGCGGGGGTGCCGAGGACGAGGCAGATGCACAGGAGGCGTCGCATGTCGCCGGGAGGTTAGCGAGGCGCGCGTCCGGTGTCTATATTCGCCCGCCATGCTGATACTGGCGTTCGTGTGGGCCGTGGCCGCGACTCCCGACTCGCTGATCCGCGCGCGGATCGCCTCGGTGCCTGGCGCCCGGGTGGCGGTGGTGTACCGCGATCTCTCGGGTGGCGATTCGCTCGCCATCGATGGCGACTCGAGCTTTCATGCGGCGAGCACGATGAAGGTGGCCGTGATGATCCGGCTCTTTCAGGATGTCGATGCCGGCCGGCTCGGGCTCGATCGGCGGGTGTCCGTGACCAACCGGTTCACGAGCATCGCTGACGGACGACCGTTTGGCGTCGATCTCAAGGACGACTCCGACAGTAGTCTCTATGCCCGCGTCGGTCAGTCGGTCACCGTGCGTGATCTCTTGGCGCTCATGATCCAGCGATCGAGCAACCTGGCGACCAACACGCTCATCGCGCTCGTGGGCGCGCGGCGTGTCGACTCCACGGCTCACGCGCTCGGCGCGGTCCATATGCAGGTCTTGCGCGGCGTCGAGGACAGCGCGGCGTTCGCGCGGGGGCTCAACAACACCGTCACCGCGCGGGACTTGGCGACCCTGATGCAGGCGATCGCCCGGGACCGGGCAGCGACGCCGGCGAGCTGTCGGGCGATGCGCGAAGTGCTGTTGGGGCAGGAGTTCAACACGGAGATTCCGGCTGGCCTGCCGCCGGGGACGCGGGTCGCGCACAAGACCGGGCAGATCACCGGCATTCTGCACGACGCCGCGATTGTCTATCCCGCGGGGCGGGGACCGTATGTGTTGGTCGTGCTGACGGGTGGGATTCCGGACGAGCACGTGGCGGAGCGGCTCATCTCGGACATCTCGCGGATCATCTACGGCCGCGCGGTCGAGAGGCTGTAAAGACAAGCCGGGCAACACTTGCGTATGTTCGCTTAACTGGCTATTGTTCGCTTTGTGGCGAACATCATCCGTGATGGCGAACATATAATGAAGCGCCTGACGCCGTTAGACGCGCCTGCCGCCATTTCCATCCTACGCCAGGCACTTGGCTCGCGTGCTGCCGTGGACTGGTCACGAGACGCGGCGAATGGTACCGACGACGCAATCACCATCCGCTGGGCCGGAGCGTCCGACACGCCTCGGCGGCTTCGCCTGCGCGCCATCGAAACGGCCGGTCCCTCCACGCCTAGCCTAGACCCGAGCACAGATACTGACCCGATCGTCTGGGTGCTCACGAAGTCGACTGCAGCCCACCGCGACGCGCTGAGAGCCAACGGCGTTTCCTTCATCGATCTGCGTGGCGCGGTGCACCTGACGCTGCCGTGGGCGCTCATCGACCGGACCGATCTGACACCGACGCAGATTGTTCGCGCGCGAGGGGCACCGGTCGACCCATTCGCCGACAAGAGTTCGCTCATCGTGCGTACGATGCTCGAATTCACGTCCGCGCGTTCGTGGAGTGTGCGCGAGCTGGCGCGCACGACTGGTGTGGCGCTCGGCACCACCTCCGACGTCGTCAGGGCGTTGACCGATCGAGGACTCGTCACGCTCACGCGAGCGGGACGCACCGCCCAGATCCGCATCCCCGATGTGGCCGCCGTCATCGAGACGTGGGCCCATGCGTACGACTGGCGCATGAATCGAAGCCTTCCCGTCCATGTCCCCGTTGGCAATGTCGACCGGCTCCTGCGGCGCTTGCCCACCCTTTTTGCGGGCGGGCGTCGGTGGGCGTTGACGCTCCAGGCCGGCGCGTCGCTGCGTGTCCCGCATGCCACATGGGAGCGTCTCCACGTATACGTCGACCTGCCATCCACCCAGAAGAACGCGCTGGCGGAATTTGCGGCCACAGCGGGTTGGGAGCCGGCATCAGACGGGCGTCTCGTGCTCCTCGCGCCCTACTATCGGGCCACGGTGTGGCCGGGCCTGCGGCAACTGGAGCGACTGCCCGTGGTGAGTGACCTGCAACTCATCCTGGATCTCTGGAACTATCCGTTGCGTGGTCGCGAGCAGGCCGAGGTCCTTCTCAGGTCGTTGGTCGATGAGCGGCGATGAATCGCGGGCGGTGCTCGCGGGCCGTCTCCGGCGTGTACTCACGGTGCTGCGTCCATACCTCGCCGATCTCGTCCTGATCGGCGGATGGGTGCCCGACCTCTATCGGCAGTATGGCGCGCTTCCCGGTTGGACGTCCGAGTTATCGTTTACCTCCGAGCTCGACGTCCTCGTGTCGACCGACGGTGTGCCGACTGGCGATCGCCCGCCACTCGCCGTGTTGCTCACTGAGGCGGGCTTGCGACCGATCGGCGATATGGTCGGCGCGGCGGTCTGGGCGCACGCGGACGGCGGTGACGCGATCGAGTTCTTGGTGCCGCACCGCGGACCGTTGCGACCATCAGCTGGCCCTGTCCCGGTCACCGGACAGCCGGGTGTGACGGCGATCATGCTTCCAGGCGTGGAGTTTCTTGGGCGGCATACGACAGTGCTGCATGTTCCCGGAGACGACGACATCCTCGCGGTGCGCGTTCCCCGATTAGGTGCCTATGTGATCAACAAGGGACTCATCTTTCCGCGACGCGTGCCGCGCTCGGGCCTCGCGTTCAATCCGAAGCGCGCCAAAGACTTGCTGTACCTGCGCGATCTCATGGCCGCTGGCACGGCCGTGTCCGACGTGATCACGCGCGACATTCGGGTAATTCTCGACAGTGATCCCGTCGCGCAGTTCATGGTCGACAGCGTGGTCAGTCACCTTGATTTCGCAGTCGCGGGGACGTTTGCCGACGATGTCGATCGGGCCGTCGCCATGTTGATCGAGCGGGAGCCCGCCCACTCACGTGCGAGCGCGCGGGCGGACATCCTGGGTCATCTTGTCGATGCGCTCGAACTTCTCAGACCGTTTCGGTCGCCCGATCCGGTGCCGCCTGATGACGACTAGACGAACTCCTTCTTGGCCGCCGT
This sequence comes from Gemmatimonadaceae bacterium, assembly GCA_035569435.1. Taxonomy (GTDB): domain Bacteria; phylum Gemmatimonadota; class Gemmatimonadetes; order Gemmatimonadales; family Gemmatimonadaceae; genus DASRDS01. Next base: position 26,407 of record DATMNB010000136.1, on the reverse strand, counting down.
CGCCGGGTCGCCCGTGTTGGGGGTGCCGATCGGCTCGATGAGCAGGAGCTGCACTTCCTCGGGGGCCACGGGGCGGTGTTCGACGCCCTTGGGGACGACGTAGAGGTCACCGGGGCCCAGGTGGACGTCGCCGTCGCGGAGTTGGATGGTCAGGTTGCCCTGGAGCACGAGGAAGAAGTCGTCGGTGTCAGGGTGGGAGTGCCACGTGAATTCCCCGCGGACTTTGACGACCATGATGTCGTGGCCGTTGAAGCGTTCGACGATGCGGGGGGACCAGTGGTTGGAGAAGGTGCTGAGCTTCTGCGCGAGGTTGATGACGGGCATGGTTACTGCCTCTCGTAGACGATGCGGCCGCCGACGACGGTCAGGTCGACGTGGGCATCGCGGATGGTCTCGGGGGGGATGCGCGTGAGGTCGCGGTCGATGAGCACCAGGTCGGCCAGGCGGCCGACGGCGAGGGTGCCGAGGTCGTGCTCGGCGAAGGCGGTGTAGGCCGCGGCGGTCGTGTAGGCGTGGAGGGCCTCGTCGACGGTGATTTTCTGGGCCGGGACCCAGCCATCCGGGTGCGCGTCGTCGAGTGTGCGGCGGGTGACGGCCGCGTAGATCCCCTCGATCGGCGTGGCTGGGGCGACGTCCCAGTCGCTGCCAAAGGCGATCGTGGCGTGCGTGTCGAGGAGGGAGCGGAAGGCGTAGGTGGTTTTGGCGCGTTCGGGGCCGATGATGGGGTCGGCCCAGCGGCCATCGTCGATGGCGTGGTAGGGCTGCATGCTGGCCAGGACGTTGAGGTGGCCGAACCGGGACACGTCGCTCGCCGCGATGTGCTGGGCGTGCTCGATGCGGAAGCGGCGGTCGCGTGGGCCGTCCCGAAATCCGAGCGTCGTCTCGACCGCGTAGTGCGTCAGATCATGCGGCGGAAAGAACCGCCCCCGCCGCCCATCCTGTCGCTGCCAGACGACCGAGCCATCGGGCCGCTCGCACCGGAGCACTGCACCACCGTCGGCACGCTTGACAAAGCGGATCCGCATGGTGCGTAGCCTAGTGCGGGATGGCCAGCGAATCCAGGATAGTGGTGAGCCGCGCCCACGGCGTTACCGCGACGTGCATGCCGATGAATCGTTCCGGCGCGAGCCCCTCGCGCTTGACAACGTTCACCACCTCGACCGCCGTTTGCGGCGCGCTGAGTCCAAATGGGTACAACTGAACCCCCTCGGCCGTGTAGACGAGATGCTGGTGCGGCAGGTAGACCATCAGCATGCGGTCGAGCTGGTCCGCATGGAATGGAATCAACTCGATCGCATTGTCGCCGGTGCCGAGCGTCATCCGGCGGTCCACGGGCTTGAGGATCGCGGGGCGCGGCGCGCGGGCCAGACTATCCGGCACGAGCGTGTGCGGCGCGCGCACGCGATCCTGGACCACCCGAACGTTCCGGTCGAGCACGTAGATCGGGATCCCCCGCGCGACGTACTCACGCAGGCCAGCCACGTGCCACCAGAAGTCGGTCGTCGTCACGACCGCCTTGACCGGCACGCCAGGAAACCGCCGCGCCGCCTCCTCGATCACGCGCCGCGAATACCCGGCGGAGATCGGCGCCTCGATGACCACCACGCCGTCATCCTGTCGGACCAGCGTGGAGTTCCACGCGCCGACAATCTGCACGATCCCTGCGCCGATCTCGTGCGCCCCCCGGGATGCCCCAGTCGAGCTGACACCACCCGCGCCGCCGATGCCCAGCGGGACCGAATCGGCGGCCAGGCAACCGAAGCCACACGCCAGGCGCCCGTCGCCCGTCGGCGCATCAAACGTGCCCGCAGGCGGCGCCGCGTTCACGCGCACGGCGCCGTACGCCATGCTCTCCCACGGCAGTCCATTCACGTCCCGGTCGATTTGTCGTGGGTACCAGATGCCAGTTTGTTCGACGCTCCAGTCCGAGTAACGGACTCGCTCCAGTACATCCCCCCACGCCGTCCAGAAGACACTCGTCGGAAACGCCCGCCGCACCTCCATCATGCGCGGCACCCCCGACTCGGCTTCGAAAAAGATGCGCACCGAGGCCGCCCCGACGTGGAACGCCACCACGTTGTGCGTCACGAACCGAAACACGGTGTCGCGCTCGCTGTGCAGGTCCGGCGCATTCAACGCCGTCCAGAGCATCCGCTCGGGTGCGAGCACCAATGCCAGCGTGTCCGGCGCAAGCGCGCTCGGCGACTTGTCCCCGAACTCCCCGACGGCTTGTGTCGTACCGCCAAGTGTGGAGACGGTGCGCCTCGCGTAACTGGCCGTGTCAGCGGCGCCGTACACGGTGACGCGTGCGTCGTGGCGTATCCCAGGGACATCGCGCCACTCATCAACGGTGACGTAGTCGACAAAGAACGGCCCATCGAACCACTCCGAGTCACCGATGTGGTTCTGTGATCCTCGCCCGATCAGCTCCAGCGTCCGCACCGCCCGCCACCGCTCTTCACCACCAATGGCCGCGAACGCCCGCCGCACCACAGCCTCGGCGCTCTGACGCGGCGGATGCGCCGGCGCCAGCACCAGGAACAGCATCATCGATAGTCGCATGCCCCCATGCTAGCCGCACTGCCGCGGCGGGATCTATCAATTGTCAGGGACCACGGCCCAGCGTGCAGCGACGCGCGTCAGAACTGCCGTCAATTAACCCATTGCCGCCGCAAGCGCCTTGGCGCACCCATTGGCCCTATCGCCCGCGCCACGCAGATTTGGGAGCATGACCGAGTCGCGGAGCATTCGACGGCGTATTCTCGCCGCGCTCGGACTGCTCTCCGCCTGCGCGATCGTTGCCTTCCTCTCCGCCGGGCAACAGTACTACTCGAGCATAGCCGAAGGCGAGTCCATCACGTGGAGCGGAACGCTCGGACGCCAACTCGGCTACTGGCTCGCATGGGGCCTCCTATTCCCGTTCCTCGTGCAGCTCAGTCGACGACTCGAGCGCGTCCGACACATCGGGACACTGCTTGGCATCCTGTCGGTCACCGGCGTGATCGCGTCCGTCGCCCACTCGGTATTGATCTTCGCCCTCCGCGCGCTGTTCATGCCATCGCTCGCGCTCCGGCCAGAGCCACTCTCGCTCTATGCCCGTGGTTGGCTGCTGTTCGACCTGATCACATACGCCGCGCTGATCGCTGCGACGTTTGCGGTCCAACACTGGCGAAGGAGCCGTGCGCACGAGCTCCGGGCGGCACAGCTCACGGCCGAGCTCACGCGGTCGCGATTGCGGGCGCTTCAGATGCAACTCCATCCGCACTTCCTGTTCAACACGCTCAATACCGTCGCCATGCTCATCCGCACAGGCGACGGGCCGCGAGCGCTGACCGTGATCGCCGGGCTGGGCGATCTCCTCCGACAGATGCTCGACGATGCCGGCACGCACGAGGTCCCGCTCCGCGAGGAACTGGCCTTCCTCCAATGCTATCTGAGCATCGAAGGCGTTCGCTTCCACGACCGACTGCGCGTTGCCGTCGACGTGACGCACGCGGCGCTTGACGCTCACGTGCCGCGCCTCGTGCTCCAGCCGTTAGTGGAGAACGCAATCCGACACGGGATCGCCAAGCGCGCGGCGAGCGGCCGGCTGACTATTACTGGCGCGCAGATCGGATCCGCCCTGACAATGGCGGTACGCGACGATGGTCCCGGACCGAGCGGGACGGCGACGGACGGCGTCGGTCTGCACAACACGCGCGAACGCCTCAAACACCTCTATGGTGACGAGGCAACGTTGTCCTTGGCCCCCGCGCCAGGCGGCGGCGCGGTTGCCACCATCTCCATCCCCTGGCACACGCAGCCACTCGCCGGAACCACGACGTGAGCGATCGGATCCGCGTTGTAGTAGCCGATGACGAACCGATCGCGCGCGCCGGGCTGCGCACCCTCTTGGCCGCCGATTCGAACGTCGAGCTGGTCGCCGAGTGCGCGGACGGGCGAGGTACCATTGAGACGATCCGTCGGGTGCGACCCGACGTCGTCTTCCTCGACGTCCAGATGCCAGATGTCGATGGCTTCGACGTGCTCCGCGCGCTCGACGGCGAGCCGCTGCCGGTGGTCGTCTTCGTGACGGCCTACGACCAGTACGCGATCCGCGCGTTCGAGGTACACGCCCTCGACTACCTGCTCAAACCCTTCGATGATGTGCGCTTCGCCGACACCCTCGCGCGCGCCAAGGCCGCTGCCCGTGACAGACAGCGGGAGGATGTCGCCGCTAGGCTTGCGCGCCTCCTTGACGATGCGGAGCGCCGCTCACCCCGGCCGATCCGACTCGTGGTTAAATCGGGCGGCCGTGTGTTGTTCGTGCGTGCCGACGAGATCGATTGGATCGAGGCCGCCGACTACTACGTCAAGCTCCACGTGGCGGGAGCAGTACACATGCTCCGCGAGTCGATGTCGGCCCTGGAAGAGCGCCTCGATCGACGGATGTTCTTCCGGGCGCACCGATCGGCCATCGTTAATCTCGAACGGGTGCGCGAGCTGCAACCCTTCTCCCGACGTGAGTACGCGCTCGTCCTGCGGGATGGCACGCGATTGCGCATCAACGCCCGCCGGCGGCAGCAGTTGGAGGCGCTCCTCGGAGGCCGCGAAGCGACTTGAGGAAGCCCAATCCCACCATTACGCTACCCCGTCCTATGGACGTCGAGACACTCGACCGCTGTGATCTGTGCGGCCGCCGGCAGGTGGATGTGCTGGACCGCGCGAACAACATCTGCGCGTGCGCCAACTGCGGCTACGTATTCGACGGGCCGCGCCCGACAGCGGCGGCGATCACGGAGTTTTACTCGCGCCCTACCAAGTACAATGCCTGGGTGGACGCCGAGGCCGACCCGTGAAGTAGATCGTCGCCACCAACACGATCAGCTGCACGGCGACCCCTAGCCACGCCTCGTCGTACCACCCGGCCAAGCCTTCGGCGACGGCGACCAGACTTTCGGCGGCATGCCGGAACGCACTCGCGAGGTCAACGAGTCGTTCCGGACCGGGCGCTTGTCGCATTTTCGGACTTCCCCACGCATACACCGTCGACAAGCTGACCTCGGCGTGGCGTGCGCCGCGGCTGCGTCCGCCTGCGCAAATGCACGGGCGATACGCTTGTCGTCGTTGAAGGCTTCCGCGATGTCTGGATGTGGGTCAGGCTCGGTCATGTGTTCTCCTAGTTCCCTCGCGAGCGGTACGATCGAGGAATCCACTATGAATTATCGGCGGTCCGTGCCACCGGCACAAAATCGTTCGGTGCGGCTCGACACCGTCGCGCGGCGCGTACTCTGTGCTAGCGTGCCTCCGCCGATCGCGCAGCATGCCAGACATCCCAGGCCAGCTGGAGGCGCAGCCAGAAATCGGCGCCTATACCCAGGGCTCGCTCGAGGCGGAGCGCCGCGTCGACGGTGATCGCGCGCTTGCCGTGCACGATTTCGTTCAGGCGCGGATAGGAGACGCCGATCGCCGTCGCAAAGCGGGCCGGCGACGCGCCCAATGGGATTGGAAACTCCTCGAGGAGCATCTCACCGGGGTGCGTGGGAGGTCGGTTGGTCGGGAGTCGCATGGGCGATGTCATTGCAAAGGGACACTATCGGCCGGTTCCGCGTGTGCGACGCGTGCGCGGCGCGCCGGTTGGCCGTGGCGCGACGCCCGCAGAGAATGCGGCGAGGATATCTGGGGGGAGGGGCGCCTCAAAATCACCGGCAATCCAGAGGCCGGTCTCCCAACCTCCGGGTTGACGGGTCGAGTGAGGTTGATCGAGGGGGATTAGGCGGGCGAGTGAGATGCCGGCTTTGGCGATGATGATCTCGTCACCGGCCGCGGCGCGATCGACGAGGTTAGCGAGGTTGGTCTTGGCGTCTTGCAGGTCGACGGGGTTGGCCATTCGGGCGTCCGGTTGGTTGGCTGAACCCAATCTATAATCAGCAATCGGCAGTCACGTGGGCCGCTTGGTCGCGGTCCGCTCGGATTGCGGCGGCTGCCGCGTTAACTTCACGCTGAGGGGGCGATGCATGCACGGTGTACCGTGGATGTCCGCCCCGCGACTCGTCGCTCCGAGTTTCTTCGCACGGCCGCCCGTCGGGTCGTACCGCTATCTCACGGCTTCGCCGCCTCCGCCACAAACGGCACCACCACCGCGATGACAGCCGCGGGCTGCTCCTCCATGAGCCAGTGCCCCGCGTTGGCGATGACGCGGCCGTCGACGGTAGTGAAGGCCGCGGAGGCGATGGTGGCCATCACGGTGCCGTAGGAGGCGCTGCCGCCGATGGCCAGGACCGGGGTGGAGAGCTTGCCATGGGCGAGGCTTGCCTTGTTGTCGATGGCGTCCTGCGGAAAGGCATGGAACTGACTCAACGCAGAATGCATGGCACCCGGCCTCGCGTAGAGGGCCGCGTAATGCTCGCGCGTCTTCTCGTCGATCTTCTCCGGGTGAGCGCTGAGCTCATCGTAGAAACGATCGAGGAAGATCCGCTCGCGCCCGGCCACAAGTCGTTCCTCGTCGGGCCCATAGAAATAGAAGTGCCACGCCTTGGGGTCGTGTGAGAGTTCATCCCAGTTGGCGACGCCGGGAATGGGCGCGTCCATGAGGACGAGCCGCGTCATCCGATGCGGGTATCCCGTGGCGAAGGCGAAGGCAACCATGTTGCCGATATCGTGGGCGACAAAGGCCGCGTGGTCAACGCCGAGCGTGTCCATGATGCCGGCGATGTCAGTGGCCTGGATCCGCTTGTGATAGCCCTCCGCCGGATGAGACGAGAGGCCCATCCCGCGGAGATCCGGGACGATCACGAGATGATCGCGCTCGAGGACGGCCGCGAGGGGCGCCCACATGTCGCCGGTGTCGCCGAAGCCGTGGAGGAGGACGACCGCGGGGCCGTGGCCGCCGACGCGGACGTGGATCGTCGCGCCATTGGTGGTGATGTCGCGGGTCGTGAAGTCGGTGGGGAAGGCGGTGACCTGCGCTCGCGCTGGGAGCGCGATGCATAGCGCGGCACTGGCGGCAGCGACCATTGCGCTCAGACGGGTGTAACGGTTCGACGGTGACGGCACCGCGTGATCGCCGCGGATTCTGTAGTTACCCATAGCAAAGCTCCATGGCGACCCATATAGGCCAGGTGAGGTGTGTGGCGCGGCTGCCACAGAAACGACGCGTCTGGTCGGTATCGCCCATGTGGTCGAGTCGTCTGTTGCCGCATCGATCGACGGGTTGCTCGGGACGCGCCCCCCGTCACCACAGGACTGTCTACCCAACTCGTGGAGGGCAGCATCATGAAGAGAGCAGAACGTCACCGCGCGGTGATCGTCTGCGCTGCGGTGTTCGTCGCGGCGTGCAGCAACGGATCGACCGGACCGCAAGGGGCGCAGGGACCGGCGGGCGTGCAGGGGCCTGCGGGATCCCCCAATGTGCAGTATTCGGCCTGGTTCACGCCGAATCCGTGGGTCGAGGATACGGTCTTTGGACTGTTCAACTTCAACTACACAGTCGCCGCCCCAGCGATCACACAAACCATTCTGGACAGTGGCGTCGTGCTGACGTACGGCAAGTTGGATGGCTACATCACGGCCATATGGCCAACGGACCAGGTGGCGCTCATGCCGATTGTCGTGAGCTATCTGGCGTCGGGGACGACGGAGACCGACACGTGGTCGGCCTTCGCCACACCGGATACGCTCCGGATCAACATGGTGAACAATACCAATCTCTATGGCGGCATTAGCACCGCGCACCAGTTCAGATACGTCGTTGTGCCCGGCGGCGTGACAGCCGCCGCCGCGGGCGAGGTCGTCGTGCGCGGAACCGTCGGCGCGCGGTATACCCGCCAGGAACTGCAGGCGATGTCGTATGCGCAGGTCGCCCAGCTGTTCCATATTCCTGACTAGGCGGTCAGGCCCGCCCACGCATCTTATGGGTTGACCACGTACAGATGCGTGGGTTGGCCGCCCTTCTTATATACAACGCCGTTCTTCATCACGAACACCGGCCGCTCCACCGCGTGGATGTCGGCCAACGGATCGCCAGGGACGGCGACGATGTCGGCCCACTTGCCGGCGGCGAGGGTGCCGGCGTCGTGGTCCCAGCCCAGGAGCGTTGCGGCGCTCGATGTGCCGGCGACGAGGGATTGCATGGGGGTGAGGCCGCCCCACTCGACCATCAGGACGAACTCGTGGGCGTTCTGGCCGTGGGGGTCGACGCCCGCGTCGGTGCCGAGGGCGATGGGGACGTGGTTGGCCATGGCGATGCGGATGGCTTTGCGCATGGCGGCAGCGGCGGCGAATGCCTTCTGCGCGCGGAGCCCCTTGAGGACGCCGTTCTTGGCCGCGCGCTCGGAGGCTTCGCCGGCGGAGAGGGTGGGGACCAGATAGGTGCCGTGGGCGGCCATCATCTTGGCGCCCTCTTCGTCGAGGAACGAGCCATGCTCGATCGAGGAGACGCCGGCGCGGGTGGCGATCTTGATGGACTCCGTGCCGTGGGCGTGGGCGGCGACTTTGCGGCCGAGGCGGTTCGCTTCGCTGACGAGCGTCGTCAACTCTTCGAGGGTGTACTGGCTGGCACCGACTGCATCGCCCTCGGAGAGGACGCCACCCGAGGCGCAGGTCTTGATCACGTCGGCGCCGTACTTGATCTGCTCACGGACAGCTTGCCGGATCTCGTCCTGGCCGTCGGCCTGGCCGTCGATGGGGCTCGGCGGGAGGACGCCGGGCTTGAAGCCGTTCTCGTCGCAGTGGCCGCCGGTGATGCCGATCGCGTGGCCGGCGTTCTCCATGCGAGGGCCGATGACAAAGCCCTCGGTGATCGCCTTGCGGAGCGCCATGTCATCGAAGTGCGGCGCGCCGACGTTGCGGACGGACGTGAAGCCGGCGAGGAGCGTCTTCTGGGCGTTGGCGACGCCGAGGATCGCGCCAAAGGAATTGAAGTCACGGACCGCGGCGTCATCGCCCTCCGGGTCGCCGAGTGTGCGTCCGATGAGGTGTACGTGGGCATCGATGAAGCCGGGGAGGAGCGTGGCATCGCCCAGGTCGATCGTGGTCGCACCGGCTGGGATGGAGACCGTGCGGTCGGTCCCGACGGCGGTGATGCGGTCGTCGGTCACGACCACCACGCCAGGCGTGACAGGTGCGGCGCCCGTACCGTCGATCAGGTGGGCGGCGCGGAGGACGACGACACCGCTGCCTTTGGCCTCTTGCGCGGCCACAGGGCCTGCGATGAGCAGAACGGCGAGCATGATCGTCGAGCGCTGCATAGCCACGGTCGCTCCTTTGATGTGAATTGACCGCTAAGGTGCCACATACCCAGGCGGTTCGCCAGACTAGCGAACGGCGCGCCGCGTATACTTTCCGGCCATGCCGCATCGCTGCCCATGGGCCGAGAGCGATCCGCTCCTACAGGCCTACCATGATGAGGAGTGGGGGGTGCCGGAGCGCGACGGTCGCGCGCTCTGGGAGAAGCTCGTGCTCGACGGGTTCCAGGCGGGACTGTCGTGGCTCACGATCCTGAGAAAGCGGGACGCGTTTCGAGAGGCGTTTCAGGGGTTCGATCCACAGGTCGTCGCACGGTTCGGCGCCCGTGACGTCACGCGACTGCTCAAGAATCCCGCGATCGTCCGCTCGCGCGCCAAGATCGAGTCGACGATCGGCAACGCGCGCGCCTACCTGGCGATCGAAGAAGGCGGGGAGCCTTTCTCGACGTTCGTGTGGTCCAGGGCCCAAGGCGCGCCGTTTCTGCTCAAAGGTCCCGTGCCAGCCAAGACGCCCCTCTCAGAAGAAATCTCGGCCACACTCAAAAAGCGCGGGTTCAAGTTCGTCGGGCCGGTCATCGTGTACGCGTGGATGCAGGCGACCGGCATCGCGAACGATCACATCGTCGGCTGCTTTCGACGGAACGCGGTCAGCGACCGGGCGTCAAAAGCCTAAGTCGCTCAGCCCGGGATGGTCGTCGGGCCGACGGCCCTGCGGCCAGTGGTACTTGCGCTCCGAGTCCTTGATGGGCAGGTCGTTGATGCAGGCCAGCCGCACGCGCATGAGGCCCAGGGTGTCGAACTCCCAATTCTCGTTGCCGTACGACCGGAACCAGTTGCCCGAGTCATCGTGCCACTCGTAGGCGAAGCGAACGGCGATGCGATCGCCGGTGAACGCCCATAGTTCCTTGATGAGTCGGTAGTCCAACTCCTTGGCCCACTTTCGAGTCAAGAATGCGACAATCTCGGGGCGGCCGTTGATAAACTCGGCGCGGTTGCGCCAGCGGGAGTCCGCGGTGTAGGCGAGTGAGACCTTCTGAGGATCGCGGGTATTCCACGCGTCCTCCGCGAGGCGCGCCTTTTGAATGGCGGTCTCGCGAGTAAACGGCGGCAGCGGGGGGCGGGGGGAGTCGGCCATAGCCCAAAAAATACTCGGCTGCCATGATCGTATCGCTCAGCCCGGGCGCGTACTGCTGGCGCCTGAGGCCGATTGGTCCATATTGCGATGGTGAAGGACACCGCGGTCGTCACCGAGGCGGGACTGCTCCGCACGCTGGGCGTGCGGCAGATGGCGACCAACGTCGTCAATGGCATCGTTGGGTCGGGCATCTTTGTGCTGCCGGCCGCGGTCGCGGCGATCCTGGGGCCCGCGGCGATCATCGCGTACCTGGTGTGTGCGACAGCGGTCGCGCTGATCGCCCTCTGTTTCGCGGAGTCAGGGAGTCGGGTCTCGCTGACAGGTGGCACGTACGCCTATGCGGAGATCGCGTTCGGTCCCTACGTCGGCGTGCTGGTTGGGGCGACGCTGTTCGTGAGCCAGGTCGTGGCGAGTGCGGCGGTGGCAACGATTTTCGTGGGATCGCTCGGCGCGCTGATGCCGGCACTGAGCGGCCTGGCCGGTCGAGCCATCCTGCTCATCGCCGTCTATCTGGCACTGGCGGTCGTGAACATTCGGGGCGTGCAAGTCGGCGCCCGTCTGATCAATGTCGTGACGGTTGCCAAGATCGCGCCGTTAGTCATCCTCATCGTGGTTGGCGCGTTTCTCATTACGCCGGCGAATCTGGCGTGGCCACACTGGCCGTCGATTGGCCAGGTTGGGGCGGCCTCGCTCGCGCTCTTCTTTGCGTTCACGGGGTTGGAAGGCGTGCTCACGCCGAGCGGCGAAGTCCGACATCCGGCGCGCACGATTCCTCGCGCGATCCTGGTCGGCGTGGTGATCACGACGGCACTCTACATCGGCGTGCAGCTCGTCTCGCAGGGGATCCTCGGGCCCGAGCTCGCCACCGACAGCACGGCGCCGGTGGCGGCCGCGGCCGGGAGCGCGATGGGTCGGTGGGGACGTATCCTGGTGTTGCTGGGCGCGTCGATCTCCACGTTCGGCTTCATGACGGGCGACATGCTGGCGACGCCGCGCGTGCTGTTCGCGTTCGCGCGGGACCGACTCCTGCCGCCGCAGGTCGGCGCCGTGAATCCACGCTTTCACACGCCCTACGTGGCGATCGCCATTTACTGTGTGGTGTGCTGCATGCTGGCGCTCAGCGGCACCTTTCGCGCGCTCGAGATCCTGGGTTCGGTCGGGTCGTTGGTCATCTACCTCTCGTGCGCTCTGGCGACGCTGGAGCTCCGGCGGCGGAATGTGCGATCGGATGGCCCGCCGTTCTGCATTCCCGGTGGTCCGACCGTTCCGATCCTGGCGGTGCTGGTCGCGCTGTGGCTCCTGGCGCAGGCCGGCCGGGCTGAGCTCACGTCCTTTGCGGGTGTACTGATCGTGGCATCGGTCCTCTATTGGCTCCGCAGGCGACGAATGGCCCCGGAGGTCCTTGCTGAGGAGTCAGTCGACTCGTAGCACGATCTTGCCGGGCGCGTGGTGATTGTGCTCGCTGTCATCCTGGGCGCGGCCGGCCTCGGAGAGCGGCAAGACTTCGGCGACGACGGGTCGAATGGTTTTGTCGTCGACCAGCTTGGCAAACTGTTGCAGGAGCGCCGCCGAGGCCTGCGAGGAGAACCATTCGGCGCGGACGCCGAAGCGTGTCGCCAGGTCCTGGGATGGCGGACTGGGGAGCGCGATCAGGGTTCCACCGCGTTTGAGCACGGCGAACGAGCGTTGCTGCGTCTCACCGCCAACCGTGTCGACCACCAGGTCGACGTCGTGGACCACGTCCTCGAACCGTTGACGGTCGTAGGCCACGAACGTGTCGGCGCCGAGCGACCGGACAAACTCGGCGTTCTTGGACGAGCCGGTGCCGATGACCGTCGCACCCTTCCATTTGGCCAACTGGACGGCGAACAGGCCGACGGCGCCCGCCGCGCCGTGGATGAGGACCGTCTGTCCGGCTTGCAGCTTCCCGTGATCGAACAACGCTTGCCAGGCGGTCGTTGCGCCGACCGGCACCGCCGCCGCCTGGATGTAGTCGAGCGAGGATGGCTTGTCGGCCAGCGCGGCCGGTTTGCCGATGATGTATTCGGCGTACGCGCCGGATGCGCCCACGCCGAAGACATCCTGACCGGGGCGGAATCCGTTTACGCCCGCGCCGACCACCTCCACCGTCCCGGCGAACTCGGTGCCGGGCGTGGCGGGGAGTTGAACCGCCGACGGGAAGGCACCCTTCCGCACCTTCCACTCGAATGGATTGACGCCCGCCGCGCGGACACGCACCAGCACCTCCCCGGCGCCGGGCTTGGGCCGCGGGATCTCCTCCTCGGTCAGGACTTCCGGGCCGCCAAACGCGTGCATCCGTATGGCGTGCATCGTCTCGCCTGTCATGGCTCCTCTCCGTCTCGGGATGGCGTGGGTTATACTGCAATATGGCTGACCGCCCGCCGTCGCTGGCGCCTGATCATCCGTTGTTCGGGTTGGGCTATTCGCGTCCGTTCCGAACACGGCAGTTCGTGCATCTCGATGAGGATACCGCGGCCGAGGGGTCTGCCGCCGTCGCCGAGGAGGTGCCGGTGGCGCTCATCTACAACCGGCGGCCGCACGTCGTGATGATGGCGACGCCGGCGGATTACGAGGACTTTGCCGTCGGGTTCACGTTGTCGGAGGAGATCGTCGCGTCCGCGGCCGAGATTCGGGATGTGACGGTCATGCCCTACGCGCAGGGTGTCGAGATCCAGCTGATCATTCCTGACGCGGCCGGCGACGTGCTCGCCGGGCGCAGTCGCGAGTTGATCGGTCGGACGGGCTGCGGCCTCTGCGGCGTGCAGACGGTGAGCGAGGCACTCAGGCCGGCGCGCACGGTGACCGCAGACTGGACATTGAGTCCGGACGCGTTGTGGCGCGCCGAGGCCGCGCTCGCGGGACGGCAGACGATCAACCAGGCGACGGGGGCCGTGCATGCCGCGGCGTGGGCCACGCCCGATGGCGAGCTGCAGGTCGTGCGCGAGGACGTGGGACGGCACAATGCGCTGGACAAGGTCACCGGCGCGTTGGCGCGTGCGGGAACGGATCCGGCGGGCGGGTTCGTCGTCATGACCAGCCGGGCCAGCTATGAGCTCGTGCAGAAGGTTGCCGTCGCCGGCGTACCCATTCTGGCAACGGTATCGCGGCCAACCGGGTTGGCCGTCCGGTTGGCCGATGCGGCCGGCCTCACGCTGATCGCATTGCTGCGCGGCCACTCGGCCAACGTGTACGCGCACCCGGCGCGCGTGACTGCCGAGCGGGTGTCCCCGACCCTCTAGTCCGCGATCGGGCGGACCGTGGCTTCCGCGTGCTGGTGCTCGTGATGGGTTTCGTCCAGCGAGCGCGCGGTGAGGTCCAAGTCTGACGCGACGCGCGCGCCCAGGAGTTGGCCGGTGAGGGCGTCGTACTGCTGGCGCGCCTCGAGGTGGCGGGTGCCTTGGAGGTCGACGGCGCGACCCTCGTGACGACCGGCGCCGGTGAGACGCGCTTCGGTCGTATGGACGACGACAATGACGACGCCTTCGGGGCTGGACGGTGCGCGGTCGAGGGTCACCATGAACCGTCGGACCGCGGACGATCGGATCGGAAAGTCATCGCGACAGGCGGTGGTGACGAGCGTGTCGGTCCAGGTGGCGCCTGGCGCGAGCGTGCGGGGAAGCGCGGTCAGCAGATCGCGGGCGGCCGCCAGGGCTTCCGTGTTGGGAACGGGGCAGCTGAGGGTTGTCGCGGCAGCCGAGTCGCTCACGAACTCGACGCGCGAGGTCGCGGTATCGACGGTCGCGGAGAAGGGGATCGGGTCCACGATGATGGGTGGCATCGCCAGGACGCCTGGCGAGGCGTTGACGACGCGGGAGACGACCGATCCGGTGACGTCGAGGCCACGGCTGGTCCATCGGGCGTTGTCGTGGACGATCGACCGGGTGATCAGCGTGTCGGTGCGTGCGACGCCGGCGACGTCGTGGGTCAGGATGCTGACCGAGGTGACCTCGTAGGCGCCCCGACCGGCCTGGTAGCGCGGCGGCGACCGGAGGGGACGGACGCCGGTGTCGGGCGCCGGGTCGTGGAGGTGCCGGGGCGGCGGCGGCGGCGTGTGTGGGGTGTGGCTGGCGCAGGCGGTCGGGCAAAGGGCCGCTGTGCAGAGCGCCGCCGTGGAGAGGGCGAGAATCGCGGACGAGGGTTGATGCATGCCGGAGATGATACCACGATTGACCGTGGAACGCCGGTCCGGCCTTCGATTAAGCGCGCGGTTCGGATCGTGTGATGACGACGCCATCGGCGTCGGCGGTCACGTAGGCGCCGGGGGAGATTGTGATACCGGCAATCGTGACGGCGACGTCGCGTTCACCGGCGCCCTGCTTGGCGCTCGCGGCCGGGTGGGTGGCGAGGGCCTTTATGCCGAGCGGCAGTGTGGCGAGTCCGGCCGCATCGCGGACGCAGCCAAAGACGATGATGCCGGCCCAACCATGGTTGGCGGCGAGGCCGGCGAGGTTGTCTCCGATGAGGGCGCAGCGCCTGGAGCCGCCGCCGTCAACGATGAGGACGCGGCCGTCGCCGGGTGAGGAGACGATGTGTCGTACGAGCAGGTTATCGTCGAAGACACGAACCGTGGCGGCGGGTCCGGCAAAGGCGACGCGGCCGCCGTAGTCCCGAAAAACGGGCTCTGCGACGACCGCGAGGGTTCCTTCCCGATCACATACGTCTGCTGTGGGCACGACGGGGTGCGTCATGCCCGACAATTTAGCGTTGCGCCACCCTGGCCGAGGAGCCGTGCTGGACGGTCGATACGAACGCCGTGGCCGCGGCCTCGGTGCGGTGCAGGACCGGCGCCGGGTCGACGCCGAGCCAGACGATCGCGATGAGGAGCGGTGCGAGGAGGCCCAACTCGCGCCAATTGAGGTCGGGGAGCTTGGCGTTCTCGGGCTTGTCGAGCGGAGAGAAGAGCATCCGCTGGATCGCCCAGAGCGCGTAGCACGCGGCCATGATCACGCCGATCGTGGCGACGAGCACAAAGAACGGCTCGGAGCGGAAGCCGCCGAGGAGGACGAGGAACTCGCCGACGAAGCCGTTGGTGCCCGGGAGGCCGATCGAGGAGAGCGACACGAGGGTGAGCGCCGCCGCCAGAAGGGGCATCGAGCGCGCGAGCCCGCCGTAGGCGCTGATCAGGCGGGAGTGCCGGCGCTCGCCGAGCATGCCGATCAGGAGGAACATCGCCGCGGTGGTGATCCCGTGATTGATCATGACGAGGATCGCGCCCTGGACGCTCTGAACGGTGAGGGCGAAGAGACCGAGGAGGACAAAGCCCAGATGGCTGATCGACGAATAGGCCACGAGCTTCTTGAAGTCGGGCTGGACGAGGGCGAGGAGCGCCCCGTAGAGGATGCCGACGACGGCCAGCGTCAGGAGAATGGCGCGAACGGTGGGCTGCATGGCCGCCGCCGGAAAGAGCGGCATGGCGAGCCGAATGAAGCCGAAGGTGCCCATCTTGGCCATGATGCCGGCCAACACGGCGGACGCCGCTGCAGGTGCCTGGACGTAGGCGTCAGGGAGCCAGGTATGGAAGGGGAAGAGCGGCACCTTGACGGCGAAGGCAATGGCGAAGGCGCCGAAGAGCCAGAGGGCGGTCGCCGGCGGGAGCGTGGCCGCCCACTGCGCGGCTGCTGGGATGGCGAAGTTGGGGGCGCCGCCATGGCCGACCTGGAAGCCGACGAACAGGATCCCGACGAGCATGAGCAGGGAGCCGAGCATCGTGTACAGGAAGAACTTGGTGCCGGCCTCCAGGCGCCGCGGGCCGCCCCACATGCCGATCACGAAGTACATCGGGATCAGCATGACTTCCCACATCAGGTAGAACAGAAACAGATCGGTGGCGAGGAGAACGCCGATCATGCCCGTGGTGAGGACGAGCATGAGGGCGTAGAACGGCGCCGCCTTGGTGCGAATGCTGGTCCAGCTGCCGACGATCGCGAGGGGCATCAGGAAGGTGGTCAGGATCACCATCACCAGGCTGATGCCATCGATCCCGAGGGCGAAGTGGATGCCCCAGTCGCGGATCCACGGGATCGAGAGGGAGAATTGGGGTCCGACGGCGCGGGCGTCGAACCGTGCCCAGAGCACGAGTGAGAGCAGGAGCTCGAGGGTCAGCGTCGCGACGGCGGTCCATCGGGCGGTGGTGGCGACGCGAGTCGCCAGGATGGCAACGGCCCCCAAGAGGGGGACGGCGA
This sequence comes from Gemmatimonadaceae bacterium, assembly GCA_035569435.1. Taxonomy (GTDB): domain Bacteria; phylum Gemmatimonadota; class Gemmatimonadetes; order Gemmatimonadales; family Gemmatimonadaceae; genus DASRDS01. The sequence goes on along the minus strand of DATMNB010000136.1, from coordinate 9,845 downwards.
GCAGGGCTGGGAGGACCCAGACCAGGTCAACGGCCGGGGGGAGGACGCTGTCGGCGAGCGGCGAGAGGAGGATGCCGATCGCGATGAGGACGCCCAGGCCGGCGAGGGCCAAGAAGATAGGGCGTCGGTCTGGCTGGACCGCCGGTGCCGGTGGGGCAGGCGGCGCCGGTGGGGCGACGGGCGGGTGCGGGTGCGACGGAACGCCGACAATGCCGGCGTTCTCGGGCCGGATGTCCTCGGGCCGGATGACAGTGTTCGCCTGCTCGGGACGCACGAGCTTAGAGCTCGCCGGGGTCTCGGACGGCGTGCGGGTGCTCTCTACCTCTGCCATAGGACGTAAAGGCTCCGCGGTGCGCGCCGATCGTGGGCGCGGCACTCGCTTGAAAGACAAGGATGTGGAGGTATCGTAGTATTCAGGTCGAACGGCGTCCTGCTCAACGCATTGAAGCTTTCTATCGGTTGATAGGGCGCACGGCCCGCGGCAAATCTCAGAACAATCTCAGTACTTGACGAATAATAAACCCATCCGGCCACAATTGGTTCGCATTTTTCTTAAGCCGCTCTCACATTTTTGCCCGGAACTATCACAGTTATGAGACATTCATGAGCAGCCCGCTCTTTCGGACCGGTGAAGCGACGGTCTTTGCCGCGGCGGGGCAGTACACGGATGCCATGCCGGAGGTGCTGGTGGGGTCGGTCGACGGCCCCGCGGGGCACGCCTTCGCATCAATGATGGGGCAGACGGCCGGGCACACGCGCATGTTCGCCGTGCGCGATTGCAATCAGATGGTCCGCCCGGCGACGATGATGGTCTCCAAGGTGACGATGAAGACCGGGGCGTACGTCAATCTGTTTGGGAGCATAGTGCAGGCGGCGACGGCGGACGCGGTGCTGGATTGCGTGATCGAGGGCGTGCTCCCGCGCGCCGACGTCGACGCGATCTGTATTGTGGTCATGATCTGGCTCGATCCCCGGTGCGTGACCGACGCGCATCTCGATCGCGCGGATCTCTATCGCACCAACTATGAGGCGACCAAGTTGGCGATCGCGCGGGCGATGCGTGGCGAGCCGACGATCGACACACTGATCGCCAATCGACGCACCATCTCGCACTGCATGTTGGAGGCTGGTGACTTGCCCGGTTGATGGCGGAGCACTATCATTCTACAGGAATGGAAACAGCCCACCGGGTCCGGCCGCACGCCGGCCCCGGTTTTCTTTTGTCGGGGAGGTCCGATGTCCTCAACCCCGTTCGAATTCGAGCACGGCGGTCGGCAGTACCGGGCCCATACCGGTCACGCAGCCAGGACGCCGACGCTGCTCTGGTGGTGGTTCGCCGTGACCGGCGACGGCCAGAAATACGCCGTGTGCCCGGTGTCGCCCGCCGATAGTGAGACGTCGATTCAGTCGCGGATCGTGGCGTACTACGAAAACCTGATCGAGCGGCGCTCCGCGGCCTCGCCCCACCGTTGGCACGGATGAGTCGCGGCGGCTGAGTGCCACCGGCATCGACACCAATAACTGACATCAATTACTATTGATTGGTGTCGATGCATTCAGATGCTGAGGCGGGCGGTGGGATTCCGGTGGCACCATCGCTGGAACCGGCGATTGAATCGGTCGAGGCGGCTGCCGCACTGGCGCCGTCACCCCAGGCCCCCCGGTACGGGCGGCTCTTCCGGCAGTCCGGGCTTGCCGTCGTCGTCGCGGTCCTGGCGTCGATCGCGGCGCGGCTGCTCACCTGGCTGATCGGCCTCGTCACGAATCTGGCGTTTTATCACCGCTGGTCGGGGACGTTCGTCTCGCCAGCGGCCAATCACCTGGGCGCGGCGGTCATCGTCGTCCCGGTCATCGGCGGGATCATCGTCGGATTCATGGCCCGCCATGGGTCGGCGGCGATCCGGGGGCATGGCATCCCGGAGGCCATGGAGCAGGTGCTCCTGAACGAAAGCCGTATCCCGGCGCGGGTCACCTTTCTCAAGCCGCTGTCCGCGGCGATCGCCATTGGCACGGGTGGCCCCTTTGGCGCCGAGGGCCCGATCATTGCCACGGGCGGGGCTCTGGGCTCGCTCCTGGGGCAACGACTCCACACGACGGCCGATGAGCGCCGGACGCTGCTGGCCGCCGGGGCCGCGGCCGGCATGGCGGCCACGTTCGGGAGTCCCATCTCGGCCGTGCTCCTGGCCATCGAACTGCTCGTGTTCGAATACAGCCCACGGTCGCTGATCCCGATCGCACTGGCCTCGGCCGTCGCCACCGGCGTGCGGATGGCCCTCGTCGGGACGGCGCCCGTGTTTCCCATGCCGGCGATCGCCGCCCCCGGCTCGGCAGCGATTCTCGCCTACGCGGCCATCGGCGCGCTCACCGGAGCCATGGCCGTGGGCGTGTCGCGCACGCTGTTTGCCATCGAGGACGGGTTCGACCGACTGCCGATTCATTGGATGTGGTGGCCGGCACTTGGCGCGATCGTCGTCGGCGTCGTCGGGTGGATCGCGCCCGACACGCTCGGCGTCGGTTACGTGAACATCGAGCACATCGTGAACGGCTCGATCACCGGCGGGGCGCTCCTCGGACTGGTCGGATGGAAGCTCCTGTCGTGGGAGATTGCCCTCGGCAGCGGCACCTCGGGCGGCACACTGGCGCCGCTGTTCACGATCGGAGGGGGGTTCGGCGCGTTGGTCGGCGGATCTATCGCCGCCGTGGCGCCGGGGTTGGGCGTCGATCCCCGTGTGGCGGCGGTGGTGGGGATGGCGGCCATGTTCGCAGGGGCGTCGCACGCGCTGCTCGCATCCGTCGTCTTCGCGTTCGAGACGACACGGACGCCACTCACGCTCCTGCCGCTACTGGCTGGGTGCACCACGGCCTACCTCGTGGCGCTGCGGCTTCATCCCGAGTCGATCATGACCGAGAAGTTGACGCGGCGTGGCACCGTCGTGCCGCGCGAATACCATGGTGTCTCAGTCGATAGGACCGATAGGGCCGATAGGACCGCACCAACGGACTGAAGTTTGCAGTAGGCCCTGGCATGCGAGCGCCACTGACGCTTGGTATCCTGGCCGTCGGAGTGATGGGGTGCGGGAGTGGGTCGACCGCGCCTCCGGGCTCAGTTGCTCAGATCATCGTAACTCCCGACACGTCCTCCATTCCGGGTGGTGCCACCGTCACCCTGACGGCCAGCGCCCACTCGGCCAGCGGCCAGACCGTGTCGGGCGTGACCATATTCTGGTCGACGAGTGACAACACCATCGCCGCCGTCTCGCAGTCGGGCGTCGTCACCGCGTTGGCCAATGGGACGGCGCGGATCGCCGCCAGCGCCCAGAATCATTCGGGGTTCGCCACCGTCATCGTGCAGCCGCTTACGGTGGCGACAGTCACGCTGTCGCCGACGCTGGATACGATCTATGCGACCGCGCCGAGCAACACGGTGACGCTGGTCGCGACGACGCGCGATGCGGCTGGCACGGTTCTCACGGGGCAATCGCTGATCTGGTCGGAGACCGGCGGGGTCGTCAACGTCGCCAACGGTGTCGTGACGGCGACCAATACCGCGGCCGGCACGGCCACGGTCACCGCGACGAGCCCCGATCCGGGGCTACCGTCGGGATCTGCCACGGTCGTGGTGATCGGCCATGCCAAGACCGTGACCGTGTCGCCGGCCAACCCCACGATCAGTGTCCATGGGGTCCTGTTTCCGACGACGGTCCAACTATCCGCCGCGATCACCGACACGTTTGGCACGGACGTGACGGCGCACCGCACCGTCACGTGGGCATCGAGCAATCCAAGCGTGGCGACGGTCAGCGCCACCGGCTTGGTTACCGCGGTGGGAACATCGTCCAGCAGTGCCACGATCACGGCCACCACGACGGATGGTATCGTGGGCTCTACGGTCGTCAACGTGACGTTATAGGAGCAGGCCGTTAACATCGCTGGATGCGCAAATGGTTGGTTGGCCTCACGGCCCTCTACCTGGCCACGGCTGTCGCGATCGGCATCCAGCACGGCGTCCTGAGTCACGAGAACACGTTCGCCATCTTTCGGGCATCGTGGTCGCACCTGATCCAAGGGCGCGACCTGTATGCCGCGTATCCGGCCGAGTACCGCGACCTGTATAAGTACAGTCCGACGTTCGCGCTCCTCTTCGCGCCGTTCGCGGTGCTGCCGTTCGCGCCCGGGCTGATGCTGTGGAACACGCTGAACGCCGGGCTGCTCTGCGTTGCGGTGGTGAAAGTGCTGCCGGCCGATCGGGCGCCCATCGCGCTGGCGATCGCGTACCTCGAGACGGTCGGCTCGCTGCAGTACTCGCAGAGCAACGCGCTCGTCGCGGCACTCATGATCCTGGCCTTTGCCGCCCTGGAGCACGAGCGCGCGGTCCGCGCCGGCAGCCTGCTGGCGATCGGCGCCTGCGTCAAGATCTTTCCCCTCACGGCGCTCCTCTGTGCCGTGCCGCGGCGGCGTGTCGTGCGCACGGTACTGGCCTGTGCGGCGGCGATGGCGGCGCTCGCCGTCCTGCCCCTCCTGGTCACCGACGGCAGGACGCTGCTCACCCAGTATCACTCGTGGCGAGCGATCACCGCCGGCGAAACGGCGGTGCATGCCGTCGGTCTCAACGGCGGCCTGATGCAGGCGGTCCGGGTGTGGGCCGGCGTCGCGTGGCCCAATTGGCCAATCCAGGTTGCCGGAACCGCGCTATTGGTACTGCCGGTCGTGCTGGGGCGATCGCTGTGGGACGACGGGGAGTTTCGACTTGGGATCCTGTGCTCGGTGCTCCTCTACGCGGTGCTGTTCAATCATCGCGCGGAGGCGCCCTCCTACGTCATCGCAATGACGGGCGTCGGCCTGTGGTATGCCACCAACCGACCGACACGGCTTCGGACAGCGCTCGTGGTGTTCGCGGTGCTCGTCGTGTCGGTGTCGTCGACGGAGCTCGTTCCGCATGCGATCCGGCGCGGCGTGGTCGAGCGCTTTGCGTTCAAGACCGCGCCGATCCTGGTGATCTGGCTCGTCATGCAGGCGGAGCTCCTGGGCCGGGTACGCCGGGGCGTGAGGTCGGTCACAGCGTCCGAATCGGATCGCGCCGCATCTTGGGCGCATGACTCGACCATTAACTGACACACAAATCGCTGAAATTCTCGGGGCTCCAGCACCGGCGACGCGCCAGGAGCTGTGCGAGGCCCTTGTCATTTCGTTGACCAAAGGGGTCCGTGCACAGTCGCGCGCCCTGGCCATGTTGTGGTCACTCCCGGCAGTGCAGGAAGCGCTGGAGGTGAATCCGGCGGTGATGCGGGCGTTGGCGGCGCAGACGAGCGCCGACCAGGAGCTGGCGACAGCGTGGCGGCTGGCCATGCAATTGGAGCGTCCGGCGCCGTAGCGCTTGATACTCCGGATGGGGGGAGGGTTGCGCTGGAGCGGTCGGGTTCGTATAACAAGATGGGAACTTCGACGCGTGGTGGTGTAAGACTTGCCCTCACCACGTGTTGCACTCTTGACCGCTCACCATCGCCCAAGAACCCCATACCCAACGAGTAGTGTCCCGCTTCTCCTCTGTACCAGTTCCGTCCGCATTGCCGCGGACCCTCCGAATGCAGGCCGAGCAGCTGCTCGACCGCCAGATCTGGCTCTGGAACTGTGATATCAAGCATCCGTCGGGCAATGCGTTGCTGGCGTACGGGTTCACCGCCACACGCAACCCCGCTGGGACGCTGGACACGACAGTGTACACGCTGGCGCTCCCGGTCGGGCGGCGCATGTTGGCGTCCGAGTGCGGCCTCTACATCACGAAGGTGCAGGGCAACCGCCTCTCAGAGGGGACGTTCCTCCGTCGTCTGGGGTTTGATCCCTGTCGCGCGGACGCGGTAGCGGACGATCCGACGGCGGGGATGCCGCTCCGGGCGGAGCACTTGCGATCGCCACACGCGGGCCCTGAGCTCGTCGAGACCCGGTCGGCGATTGCCGACGCGCTCCAGGCCGTGGCCGCTTATGAGGAGTGGGTCATCGCGCGGTTTGGGCTCGCCTACCGCCGCGGATGCCTCGGCGACTGCGCGGGGCGGAGCTGGCGGACTGTTGTCTCCGCCGACGAGACGGTCTCGGCTTGGCGGACGCTGGGAGACTGGTTTGCGCGCACCGAGACCGGTGTGGAGCAGTCGTAGCGCTCCATAGCTTGCGGTACCGCGAGCGGGCGGTCAGTCTACGGCCGTGCGAGACCGATTTTGACAGGGACTGAACCGACGTCGTCGACTGGCGACCTGGCGGCAGCATTGCGGGCCAGCCGGGACTGGCGAAAGGCGACAGACGGATCAGGGACCAGCCTGGTTGGCGTCGACCTGAGCGGCGCGGACCTTCGAGGCGTCGATTTTCGCGGTGCCGATCTCTCGGAGGCCCGGCTGGTCGACGCCAAGCTGGCCGACGCGCAGTTCGAGGGCGCACGGCTGGCGCACGCGGACCTGAGCGGCGCGACGGGGTTGGTCGGTAGCCAGTTCGCGAGAGCCGACCTGACGGGGGCGATGCTGCCGGCCGGGGTGCGATTCAGCGCCTTTGAGACCGCCAACGAAGTGGCCGAGGGGACGGGCAAGCTGTTCGTGACGATGCTGCTCGTGTGCGCGTATTCGTGGCTCACGATCAACTCGACGCTCGACGCCAAGCTGCTCACGGACACCGCCACGTCGAAGCTCCCGATCCTGAACGCCGAGCTGCCGATCGTGAACTTCTATGCGCTCGTGCCGCTGGCGATCGTCGGCGTCGCGATCGTGGCGATGCTGCAGGCGCAGCGCCTGTGGTCCGCGGTGGCCGCCGCGCCGTCGGTCCTTCCCGATGGGACGGCGATGGCGGATCGAGCCAGCACATGGCTCATCGGCTCATGGGCCGCGGAGCGGCTCTCGCGCCCCGGGTCGCGGAGCGCGCTCGCCCAGGTACAGGCGTGGGCGACGCTCGTGATCGGGTGGTGGTTTGCTCCGCTGACGGTCCTGTGGTTCTGGGAGCGATACCTCCATCGGCACGACTGGATGGTGACGAGTATCCAGGTCGTGGCGCTGACGATCGGATGCGCGGCCGCCACGGCGTTCCTGATTCTCGCGGCGCGAACGGTGCCACGACCGGGGACGATCCCCAGCCAGCTGCGTGCCAGGCACGCGTATCTGCCGGTCACGCTGGTGGGCGTCGGCGTGCCGATCGTCGTTGGCGCGATCTCGTTCTACGCCATTACCGGGATTTATCACGGGATCGACCCGAGCGCCGCGGCGGGCCAACCCTCGCAGACGCGACTGGCGCTCAAGCTCGAGCACACCGTGCCGACGCTTCACACCCGCGTGCCGGCGTGGATGGCGCAGTTCGGCGTGCGGCCGGTCGCCCAGCTCTCGGAGAGCGAGGTCTCGACTCGACTGGCCGCCAGTAGCGCGGCCGACACCTTGCCGGAAGCCAAAGCCGCCGGTGCGCGGCTGATCGGCGCGGATCTGCGGTTTGCGTCGGCGGAGCGGGTGTACCTCGCGCTGGCGGATCTGCGCCAGGCTGACCTGCTCGGAGCCGACTTGTGGGGCGCCGATCTCCGCGGGGCGCACTTGACCGGCGCGAGTCTGGTGGGTTCGCTCCTCTACCAGGCAGATCTCAGACGGGCGCGCGCCGGCACGGTGCCGATCGCGGTCCGCATCGACAGCACTGCCACATCAGTCAGGATCGACACGCTGCTGTGTGAACGGGCGTTGTTCACGGCGGCCAACCTGCGCTACGCGCGCATGTCGTACGGGGATTTCCGCGGTGCGACGTTTGACGATGCGTTGTTGCAGGGCGCCAAGTTCACCAAGGCACGGCTGCAGCATGCGACGTTTGCCGGCGCGGACCTCGGCGGGGTCGATTTTCGTGGCGCGTATGGATTGCAGGCCGACCAGATCCTGGCCGCGCGGCACGTCGATGCGTTGTACGACTCGGTCCTGTTCGCGCAACTCAAGGCGAAAGCGCCGGACCGGATGGCGGGCTACGATGTGAAGGCGATCGAGGACGAGGTGAACCGGCAGCGCGAGTCGGGCGAGGATGAACCGGACAGCGTGAGCGCCGAGGACGACCGGCTGCGGAATGGTCTCATGCGCACGGCATTTGAGCAGGGCGCCGCGGCCGGGCCGCCGGGCGCGGCGGTGGCCAAGTGGACCACGCATGGGGATCTTCCCTTTGGATGCATCGTTGCGCGCACCCTCCAACAATCCGCTCAACCTTCCGGGCACCATCCGTGATTCGTGCGTCGTGGGCTGGAACATTCGCGGTCCTGCTGCTCGCCGCGCCCGCGGGGGCGCAGGTCGCGCGATATCAGGACGTCGTGATCGCGCCCGATGGGCATCACGTCGCGTGGGTGGGCCCGCGCCCGGGCGGCAGTAGGGATGGGTTGCCCGTCATCGTGCTCACGGACCGTCGTGCCTCCGCCGCGGCGCCAGCGGTCATAGCCGTTCCGGGGGCTGACAGCGGGAGCGCGCACGACCTGACGTGGTCGACCGACGGCACGGCGCTGGCGTTCGTGGCGACGACCGAGGACGGCGCGGTGCCCGTGTTGTACGTCGCATCGGTGACCGGCGGGCCCGCCCGGCGCGTGGCACGTATCCCCGGCGCGGTGAGCGCGCCACGGTTCTCGCCCGACGGCGCGCGGTTGGCGGTGCTCTACACGTCGCCGACGGAATCGGCCAACGGCCCACTCGACGCCGCGCCCCGCGATACCGGGGTGATCGACGATCACGTCGACCGGCAACACCTCGTCGTGGTCGACGTGGCGAGCGGCCGGACGCGGCACCTCACGCCCGCGGACCTCTATGTGTACGAGTTCGATTGGTCACCGGACGGGCGCGCGCTCGTGGCCAGCGCGGCCACGGGCTCCGGGAACAACAACTGGTGGGTGGCCAGGCTGTACGCGATTCCCGCGGATTCGGGGCACCTGCGCGAGCTCGCGGCGCCGACCACGCAGATTGCCCAGCCGCGCTGGTCGCCGGACGGGTCGCGGATCGCGTACATCGGCGGCTTGATGAGCGATCAAGGCGTGACGGGGGGCGACGTGTACGTCGTGCCGGCGGACGGTGGGACGCCGCGCAATCTGACTCCGGACGCGCACGTGTCCGTGTCGACGATCGCGTGGGTTGGCGCCCAGACGATCCTGGCCGGGGCGTGGTCGAACGGGGGGAGCGCGTTTGGCCGCATCGATGCCGAGCATGGAGGGTTCAGCGACACCTGGCACGGCGACGAATGGGTGACGACGGGCGTGACGAGTGTCGGTCCGGCGCTGTCGGCGACGCGCGATGGCGCGGTCACGGCCGTGGTGCGGGAGACGATCACCACGGCGCCCGACGTCTGGGTCGGGCCGATCGGCCACTGGGTCGCGGCGACGCATGCGAGCGCGGCGCCGCAGTCGTGGGGCAAGTCGGCCAGCGTCACGTGGCGGAGCGATGGGTTCGACGTGCAGGGGTGGTTGATCTACCCCCACGACTTTGATCCATCGCGCCGGTATCCGATGATCGTCGACGTGCACGGCGGGCCGGCGTACGCGTGGCCACCCAACTACGGCTCGCCCTACTCGGTGGAGTCGGCGCTCTCGGCGGCCGGGTACTTTGTGTTTCTGCCGAATCCTCGCGGCAGCTACGGTGAAGGCGAGCGCTTCACGCGGGCCAACGTGAAGGACTTTGGCTACGGGGATCTGCGCGACATTCTGGCGGGCGTCGATCAGGTCGTCGCGCGGTTCCCGGTGGATAGCCTGCGGCTCGGCATCACGGGGTGGAGTTATGGCGGGTTCATGACCATGTGGGCCGTGACGCAGACGCGGCGGTTCCGCGCGGCGGTGTCGGGGGCGGGGCTGTCGGATTGGCTGAGCTACACGGGGG
>DATMNB010000135.1:0-30864 GCA_035569435.1 Gemmatimonadaceae bacterium | reverse complement strand
GCCCTTGATGTAGCCGGTCTCGGGGATCGTGAGGATCTCGGGATGATCCGATGCTTGGCCGAGGATGGCGCGGACGGCCAGGCGGCGACCGCTGTCGGCGGCGGCGTCGTGGAGCATCTCCAGGAACAGCGGCTTGGAGAGGTGGTGGCTGCAGCTCGCCGTGTACAGGAGGCCGCCGGGCGTGAGGAGGCGCATGCCGCGGAGGTTGATCTCCTTGTAGCCACGAATGGCAGCCGGTAGGGCGGACTTGGTCTTGGCGAAGGCCGGTGGGTCGAGGACGACCGTGTGGTACTGCTCGCCCGCGCGCTCGGCGCTTTTCAAGAACGTGAAGGCGTCGGCCTCAATGGTCGTGACGTTGTCGAACCCGTTGAGCGCGGCGTTGGCGGCGGCGCGGGTCAGTGCAGCCGCTGAGCTGTCGAGCGCGGTCACGTGCGTCGCGCGGGCCGCCATGTGCAGGGCGAACGAGCCGTGATAGCTGAAGCAGTCGAGGGCGCGGCCGTGGGTGCGGGCGCCGACAAGGGCGCGGTTCTCGCGCTGGTCGAGGAAGGCGCCGGTCTTCTGGCCGTCCCATGGGGCGGCGAGGTAGCGGATGCCGTGCTCGACGACTTCTATCGCGCGGGGGACATCGCCGGTCAGGAGCTCGACTGACTCTGGCAGGCCCTCTTTGGCGCGGAGGGGGAGGTCGTTGCGGGCGAGGATGCCGTCGGCGGCGGTCAATGCTTCCAAGGCATCGATGATGGCGGAGCGGAACCGCTCGATCCCGGCGCTCGCCAACTGCACGACGACCCACCGGTCATAGCGATCGGCGACGAGCGACGGACAGCCGTCGGCTTCGCCGTGGACCAGACGATAGGCATTGGTCTCGTTCGCCAGCGGCCCGCGACGGACGACGGCAGATCGCAGGCGCGCATACCACCACTCGGCATCGATGCGCGCATCGGGGTCGCGGTCGAGGAGGCGGAGCGAGATCTCGGATGTCGGGCTCCAGAGCGCCCAGCCGAGTGCTTTGCCGCGGGTGTCGCGGACGAGGACGGCGCCGGCGTCGGTGGTGGGCCGGTCGGCGACGTCGCTGCGATAGATCCACGGATGCCCGGCCGTCCACCGGTGGGCGCCGCGGGTCGAGACGGTTGCGGTCACTGACTGGTGAACGCCCGTGCCGCGGTCTCTGGATCGCGCGCGCCAAATATGGCGCTGATTACCGCGACACCGACGGCGCCGGCAGACCGGAGCGCGCCCGCGGTACCCGCTGTGATTCCCCCAACGGCAACGGCCGGGATGCCGCGCTCGCGGGCGCGCGCGGCGAGTCGGGTGAATTCGGCGACGCCGATCGCCGTCCCGGCGTCGGCCTTGGATCCGGTGGTGTAGACCGCGCCGATCCCGACGTAGTCGGCGCCCGTCGCGGCATCGAGCTCGGCGTCGGTGCCGGCCGATGCGCCGAGGATGAAGCCGGGCGGCACGACTGGACGGAGGGCCGCGACCGGCACATCGTCGGCGCCCAGGTGCGCGCCGGCGGCGCCGCAGGCGAGGGCGACATCGGCGCGGTCGTTGACGATGACGGGCACATCGAGGGCGGTCACGAGGGCGCGGCCGATCTCGGTCAGGGTGCGAGGGTCGGCGTCCTTGAGCCGAAGCTGGATCATCGTCGCACCGCCACGGACGGCGGCGCGGGCGCGCGCGACCAGATCGAGACGCGTGTCCGTGATGGCGATGAGGGCCAGCGCGTCGGGGAGGGGGGTCACCGCGCGCCTTTGTGGCGGACTTGGGCGCGGGCCTCGGTGTGCTCGGCGAACGTCGACCGGAACTCGTGGTGTCCGTCGGGGCGGGCCACGAAATAGAGGTAGGGCACCGACGCGGGCGCGAGGACGGCGGCGATGCACGCGGTGCCGGGCGAGGCGATCGGGCCGGGCGGCAGGCCTGGGTGGCGGTACGTGTTGTAGGGGGACTCGACGTCGAGATCCTTGTAGTACACGCGATCGACGTGGTGGCCGAGCGCGTACTGCACGGTGGGGTCGGCCTGGAGGGGCATGTGGAGGCGCAGGCGATTCTCGTAGACGGCGGCGATCAGCGGCCGTTCGTCGCTCATGCGCGCCTCCTTCTCCACGATGGACGCCAGGGTGATGATCTGGTGCCGGCTCAGGCCAAGCGAGTCGCGGCGCGCGTTCCACTCGGGGCGCCAGGCGTGCTCGAACTCGTGGACCATTTCGGCGACGGCGAGGCGCGCGGGCGTGCCGTCGGGGAAGGTGTATGTGTCGGGGAAGAGGTACCCCTCGAGCGTTCCCGCATCGGAGGGCGCGCCGACGCTGTCGAGCAACGCGGAGTCGCGGACGGCGGCGGCCACGGACTCGGGGGGGACGCTCAGTGTTTGCGCGAGGGCGGGGACGATGTTGGTGAGGTCCCAGCCCTCGGGGATCGTGAGCGAGTGAACGAGGCCGTTGCCCTCGACGAGGGCGTCGAGGGTGCTGGACCAGCCGGTGCCCGGGCGGAGGAGATAGGTGCCCGGTTTGATCGCGCGGTCATGGTGGGTCAGCGCCGCGTACCAGCGGAAGAGTCTCGCTGACCGGATCACGTGTGCCGAGGCGAGGGAGTCGGCCGCGGCGCGAAACGTGGACCCCGCGGGAATCACCACGCGTACTGGCGAGCCTGTGGGCGCGCAGGCGGCGACCGTGAGGCCCACGGCCAGCAGCAGGCTACTGCGGGAGTGCCAACGCATGTTGTAGAAGGATTGTGGCGGCCAGGGCGTCGACATCGCCTTTCCGTCCGCGGGTGGTCTCGCCCATCTCGCGCACGGCGCGGAGGGCCGCGGCGGTGGTGAATCGTTCGTCGACGTAGCGCACCGGCAATGCGGTGCGGCGGGCCAGCTCGTCGCCGACGCGGCGGGCCTCGGTGGAGCGTGGGGTCTCGTCGCCGTTGCCATCGAGCGGGAGACCGACGACCAAGCCTTGGACTTCGAGCTCGACTGCCTTGCGCGCGAGCTCGGCGATCGGGGGGCGCTTGCCCGGACGGCGGACGATGTGGCCAGCCGGCGACGCGATCGTGCCTGTCGGATCGCTCACAGCGAGGCCGATGCGCCGGTCGCCATAGTCGATCGCTAACAACCTCAACCCCGGCTCACGTGCCCTGCGCCATGCTCACGAAGAACTCGGCGTTCGTCTTCGTGCGGCTCATGCGGTGCAGGAGAAAGGTGATGGCCTCGTCCTCGGGCATGTCGCCCAGGAAGTTGCGGAGGAGAAAGACGCGATTCATCTCGGCGGGCGTGAGCAGCAGCTCTTCCTTGCGCGTCCCCGTGCGGGCGATGTCGATCGCGGGGAAGACGCGGCGATCAGAGATCTTGCGATCGAGGACGAGCTCCATGTTTCCCGTGCCCTTGAACTCCTCGAAGATCACCTCGTCCATGCGCGAGCCGGTGTCGACGAGGGCGGTGGCGACGATGGTGAGGGAGCCGCCGTTGTCGATCTTGCGGGCGGCGCCAAAGAAGTGCTTGGGCTTCTGCATCGCGCCGGCGTCGACGCCGCCGGAGAGGATCTTGCCCGAGTGCGGCATCACCGTGTTATGGGCGCGGGCGAGTCGCGTGATCGAGTCCAGGAGGATCACGACGTCCTTGCCGGTTTCCACGAGGCGTTTGGCCTTCTCGATGACCATGTCGGCGACCTGGACGTGCCGGTCGGCGGGCTCATCGAACGTGGAGCTCACCACCTCGGCTGAGGGCACGTTGGCCCGGAAATCGGTGACTTCCTCGGGCCGCTCGTCGATCAGCAGGACGATGAGGGTGATCTCGGGGTGATTCTCGGCGATGGCGTTGGCCATCTTTTGCAGGAGGATGGTCTTGCCTGCGCGGGGCGGCGCGACGATGAGACCGCGCTGACCCTTGCCGATCGGGGCGAGCATGTCGACGACGCGCATGCTCAGATCGCCGTTGCTACGCTCCAGTCGAATGCGTTGGTCGGGATAGCGTGGGCGGAGCGCGTCGAATGAGGGGCGGGGTGTCGGGCGATCGGGGGGTTCGCCGTCGATGGACTCGACTTTGAGCAGAGCCAGGTAGCGTTCCCATTCCTTGGGGGCGCGCACGAGGCCGATGATGGTGTCGCCGGTGCGGAGGTCGAACCGCTTGATCTGCGACGGCGAGACGTAGACGTCGTCGGGGCTCGACAGATAGCTCCACTCCTGGCTGCGGAGGAAGCCGTAGCCCTCGCTCATGATCTCGAGGACGCCTTTGGCGCGGAGCGGGGTGTCGAGACTCAAGAGTGCCAGCTCGACCTTCAAGATCAGCTCTTGTTTGCGCAGGCCCGAGTATTCGCGAACACCGAGTGTGTCGGCGATGCGTTGCAGCTCGGGGATGGTGCGCGCGTGGAGCTCGGGCGTTGGGACCGGTGGGGCGTCGGGTCCGGTCGCCCAGGGGAGCGTGGCGCCTGGCGGGGGGGCGGAGGTCACTGTGGCGGAAGAGGATCGGGAGGTGGTGTTCCCGGACGAACTCCGAGCGCGTGCGGGGGCGCCGGTGAGCGAAAAATTAGCCATGTTGGCGCGCGAGAGCAACAGGAACCACAACGGCAATCGTGACCAACGCAGATACGCCACTCAGAATGGCGAGTACCGGTCAGGGTGCCTGACGGCGTCGGACTGGAGCTCGTGGAGGCTGGCGTCGGCGTCGTCGAGTGCGTTGCGCAGCGCGGAGTCGGCCTTCATCCGGCCCGGGGTCCACTGCGCGCTATCCAAGCGCATGCGCACCGTGGCCAGATCGGCGCGCGTACCGGCGACGCGCCGTGCCAACGACGTGTCCGTGCGCATGCGGCCGAGGATGCCCTGGTCGCCGCGGACGAGCGTAAGCAATGAGTCGGTTTCGGCGAACGTGCGAACGGTGAGGGCGATCAGGTCGCCGCGGCCGATGAGGGCCAGTGAGCCCAGGGCTTTGGCGCGGCGGCGCGCCAGACTCTGTGTCAGGACCTTGAACTCGCGTGCGGTGCGGAGGTCGCTCTCGCGTGTCGCCGAACCGAAGGAGCTGTTATTCGAGAAGATTTGCGCCTTGAGGGTATCGATGTCGGCGCGGATCTGGGGGATCTGTTGCTCGAAGTCGGCGAACTTGGCGCGCGTGACGTCGAAGGCGCTCTGCGGATCAGAGATCAGTGTGTCGTCGGAGCTGACTTCTGGCGACGCCGGGGTGCCACCGGAGAAAAACACGACGGGTGCGCCGAGCTGGCTCGATCCTGGGCGGATCTGCGCGCGCGAGTCGCGGCGGATGCGAGGTGCGGCGTGTCGTCTGATCTCGAGCTCCACGAGGACGCGGCGCGCGGTATCAACTGTGTAGGGGCGGAGCTTGGTGCCGAGGACTTTGCCGATGCGCATGCCGTCGAACCAGACGTCTGTTCCCCGGATAACCCCTCGTGCCTCGTCGGTCGCGACATAGAAGCGCACGGTCGGGCCGTGTAACTCCCCAATGCGGCCGAATGCCAGCACGCCAGTGGCCGCCACGAGCAAGATCGCGGCGGTGGTGACGCCAGGCACGAGGTTACGCCAGGAGAGTTGCCGTCTCAGGGGATCCCGGTCGGTGGTGGGTCTTTGGAAAGTAACCGCTGAATCTCGACATCGATGGCGGTACCAAGCTCGGCCCACGTGAGGCCAAGTGCGGCCAGGATTCGGGCGACGGTGTCGAACGACGGTTGTTTCGTGGCCTTTTCGATCTTTTGCACGTACGTTCGATCCACGCCGGCGCGCGCGGCTAGCGCTTCCTGCGAGAGTCCCCGTTGTATGCGGCACGCGCGCAGTGCAGAGGGTAATGCAGTGGCGATCGGGCCTGGGTGGAGATGCGAGCGGGTCACGGCGGAGGGCCGGAGTGTGACAGCATGAACACCGCAGCGACGGGTGGCGAACCGGTGCGTCCGCTGCATCGGTGTGCGGGGCCCGACCGCCACGTCTGGCTCGATCCGCGCGATGCGGTGAAGTGTTGTGCGGGCTACGCGCGGGTGGTGCGCATGGGGCGTGACGGTGCGGGTGATGCGACCCCGCGGTACGAGTGGCAGCCGATCGCTCGCGAGCGCGCGCCGGGCGACGCGGCCGCGATCGAGGCTGTGTTGGCCGAGGCCAATGCGTTGGTTCGCATGTCAAAGACACCGGAGTCGGACTGGGCGACGGGTGTTGTGGGTGCGGCGCCCGAGTGGTTCTGGCCGTTGGCCGAGCATCGGGCGTTTGTGGATGCGATGGCCCAGGTGGGGGCGGACACGGCGCGGTGGCACGAGGTGCGGGCGGGGTTGTTGGGGGTTCGGCTGGTCGATGAGTTTGGGGCGCGGCATTTCGCGGGGCGGGCGCCGTCGTTTCGGGCGTTCCAGGCGGTGCGGCAGGCGGCGGAGCTCATGGTCGTGGGGTCCGAGCGGCGCATGATCGCGGCGATCGCGGATGCGGTGCGGGAGCATTCACCTGATCGTGGGCCGTCGATTCAGGCGTTGTTGCTCCACTATGGGGCGCGGCATGAGGTGCGGCATCAGTGGCGGTTGGCGCTCGACGTGTATGGCGTGGTGGTGCGGCTGGCGCGGACGCAGTCGCAGCAGGATCAGTTGGGGGAGTGTTATCTGCGCATTGGGGATTGTTGGCGGCGGTTGGGGCGGCGGGCCGCGACCGCGGAGGCACGGCGGTTGGGGCGGGCGGCGATGCGGGCGGTGGGATCGTATGACGGCGAGTTGCGCATCCGGATCGGGGAGGCGCGGGATGCGGCGCAGTGGGGGGATGTGTCTGGGGCGATCGCGCGGCTCGAGATGCTGCGGCGGGATGCGTTGGCGGCGCGCGCTGGAGAAGTGCGGGCGACGGCGGTGCACGAGTTGGGGAATCTGCTCGTGGAGGCGGGGGATCCGGAGCGCGGGGTGCGGCTCCTCTATGATGCGTTCATGAGTTATGGCACGTCGGCGCGGCGGGAGATGGCGTGTACGGATTTGGGGTCGGCGTTGTTGCAGGTGGGGTTTCGGGAGGAGGGGCGGGCTGCCTATGAGCTCATGATTTCGCCGACGGTGGAGCTCGAGCAGCAGTTGGTGGCGATGCTGCATCTCTTGCGGCTGGCCGTGGTCGAAGGGGATCGCACGGCGTTTCGGCATTATCGGCTCGAGCTCAGTAAGCGGGAGCTTGGGGTTGGGGATATGGCTGATTACTACTTTATCGTGGGGGAGGGGTGCCGGCGGTTTGGGCGGCCGGAGAAGGCGTTGGTCGCGTTTGCGCGGGCGCGGCGGGCGGCGCGGGCTGCCGGGTTACCGCGGTTGGCCGCCGAGTCGACGGCTGCGTTGGCGACGGAGACACTGCGGCCGGCGCCTCCGCGGCGGCCGAGGGGTGACGTCGCGGAGGATGTGCGGTTCATTGCGGGTGCGATCCGACAGTTGGCGGCGGCGGCGCCGGATTGGTGTCGGCGGCCGATGGCGTCGGGGTGACGGTGGTGGTGCGTCAGCAGTGATTGCCGCTGCCTGCCATGACGCCGGTGCCGCAATCGTTGGACGGGGCTGGGGACGTCGGGTTGGAGCAGGATGCCGTGGTGGCCGCGAGGGTGGCGGCGGTGGCGAGGAGGGTGGCGAGGCGAGTGAGTGTGGGGCGAAGGCGCATCGTGAGCTCCGAGGGTGGAGTAGCGGTGACAGTCGTGAGGGACTGTCTCCAACCTCGATGGCTCGGCGGGGTGTGCCGATGTGGTTTGTGGCACACGAGATGGCAGATCTGTGTCAGCTCATCTGGTCCAGCACATGTGCGGTAGGTGAGGAGAAATCGCCCCTGATGTGACGGGGTGATGGGTTGACGATACCAGAAAATGGTATCATCTTCCCATGCACAACAGGCATCGCAGGACGCTCGTCGCGATTTTCTCCGTGCCAACGCCGACACAAATCCGGTGGTCGCTTGTAGAGGCGCTATTTCGCCACGTCGGAGACGTCTCGGAAGGCAGCGGTTCGCGTGTGCACGTGGCGATCAATGGCGTGAGAGCTTCTTTTCACCGTCCGCACCCGAGGCCGACCATCGGCGCAGGAACGGTCGAGAAGATTCGCATCTTTCTCACAGAGGCAGGAGTGATCCCGTGAGCATGGTGATGAAGTACAAGGGATATGTCGGCAAGGTCGACTATGACGAGCACGAGCACGCGTTCGTTGGTCTCGTGGTCAACACGCGGGATGTCATCACGTTCGTGGGCGAGACGGCGACTGAGCTGGAGGAGGCGCTCCGGGACTCGATCGAGGACTATCTCAGCTGGTGCGCCGAGCGTGGGGAGGCGCCTGACAAGCCGTATTCGGGGCAGTTCATGGTGCGACTGGAGCCGGATCTGCACGCGAAGATCGTTCTCGCGGCCGCTGAGCGGGACGTGAGTCTCAACGAGTTTGTTCGACTGCAGCTCGAGTCAGCCGTCGCGGCGAGGCGTGTGACGCCTCCGACGCGGCGCGGGCGGCGGCGCAAGGCGAAGCGGCAGGCTGCCTGAGGCGTGCACGATGCAAGCGGCCACTCACGGGGAGAGTGGCCGTTTTCATGCGCCCGTTGGTTGCATTGGCACGCTGCGTGACGCGCCTTCGGCCCACGGCACTTGGGATTCAATTCCGGAGCCGTGGCATTTGTTCGGTGACACAGAACAAATATGAATGCGGGGAGAGCCGGCGTGAAAAACCGTTCAATCGTGACACTCGCAGTAACGTCGTTCGCCCTGGTCGCGTTCGTGAACGCGTCACATTCCGCCGATGACGGTCTGATCTCGACACAGAGCCGCTACTCGGTGGAGGAGACCATCTCGCGTTTCGAGGTCGCGGTGAAGGCAAAGGAGTCGTTGGGATTCATGGTGTTCACTGAGATCGACCACGCGGCCGCGGCGAAGAGATTCGGGCTCGATATGCGGCCGCGTGTTGTGATCGTGTTTGGGAATCCGAAGCTAGGAACGCCGGCAATGATACAGGCGCCGACGTTGGCCATCGACGTGCCGCTGAAGGCGCTGGTGTGGGAAGATGACCAGGGAAAGGTCTGGCTGACCTATAATTCGGCAGAATATCTGGGCAAGACGATCTATGCGCGCCATCGACTGCCCGAACCGCCCGCGACGCCAAGACTTGCTGAAGCCCTGCACGGCTTCGCCGACTACGCGACGAAGTAACGGCGAAATAGCGCAGACACCCTTCCGGCCGACCGACGTCGGTGCCTGCGCCCGCCGGTGAGGGCTCAGGCGTTGCGGGGTGGCGGGATGAAGGGGATGCGCGCGGCGGGATGCGAACCCACGACCTTCGGCTCCGGAGGCCGGGGAGCGCACAGGGCGAGACGTTAAACCCGAGAGATGCGACCTAGCGGCGGGTTGGTACTGTTTGCGAGGGCGTGTCTCAACGCTGCGTAAAGCGTACCCTGCAGTACCCTGCCCCCAACAGCTGATCCATGCGTACCCGTCTGGTGCCCCCGGTTTTTAGGGCGTCAGAATTTCGCTCAGCGGATGACTGGGTGCTCGTCTTCCACCGCCTCAAGTTCCAGGTCGCGCAGATTCAAGGCGCGAAGTTCCGCGGCCGTATTGGTGCCAACAAGAACAATCGGGTGTTGCTCGTGACCTGAGCCAAATTCGATGTCTGTTCGATAAAAGCCATCGGTAAGTGACGTGCTAACGGCAGCAAGAAATATTGGATGCGCGCCGACAATGTTGAAGTAACTACCGCACCGATTACAGAGTTTCTCGAATCGTGTGCCACGGCGTGCTGCATCGAATCGAACAGTTCTCTGCGAACGCAGCCAAAAGAAGTCTTCGTCGGCGGGCAAAGGCACGAACTCAACGCCGGGATATCTGTGGGCTACACAGTGCTTGTGGAACCTTTTGGACGCCAATAGGTAGCCATCATACGTGGCAGTGAGGTCACGCCGTCTATTGTGAACTCTGAACTGGTCATTCACGAAGTTAACATCCGTCTTTGTGCCACACGTGGCACAGGTTGCAGGATGTGGCGCGCCGCTAACTCCGAATCGCCAATCGTAGAAGCCGCCGGAATCGAGAGGACGATACGTATCCTCCCCAAGCATGAAGCTGTCGTCGTCCTGAGGGGTGATTGCGTAGGCGAGAATCATTTCTCTGATACCCCATCAGCCGCGCAGAGGCGAGATTTCTATGTTCAATGCGAACCGCCCTACGAGAAACGCCTCGATTGTCGGTCCAACCACGGCACAGGGACGTCAGTCTGCGCGAAGCCGGCGGCCATCAGCAAGGGGTTGTGGGCGCGTTCTGGAAGGCTCGCTCGGCGGACCAGATGTGGGTCAGCAGGTACGTCTTGCCAACGCGTCGGCGACCGTAGAGCAAGACCAGTCGTGGCGCACCATTCCAGGCGCGTCGGCCTCACCGAACGAACGACACAACCGCGAGACGCGGCGGCGCGGAGCGAACGTGTTGAGAGGGAACGAGATGGCGGGGATGCGCGCGGCGGGATTCGAACCCACGACCTTCGGCTCCGGAGGCCGACGCTCTATCCAACTGAGCTACGCGCGCGATGTATCGAAGTGCGAACCGTAAAAGCTACGGGCGGTGGAGAGGTGGGGCAACTGCTCGGGTACCGCGCTTAGCCGCGGCTCCGGCCGCGGCCCATGGAGAAGCGTTCAACGAGATCGACGGCGCGGAGGCGGGCGAGGGAGGTGGGGCGCATGCCGACGACGCGTTGGGCCGTGGTGGAGAGGTGGGACGCGGAGGCGAAGCGGAGGACGACGGCGACGTCGCGGATATCGTAGCCGGGGTTCTTGGCCAACTCGGCCGCGGCGACCAAGCGGACCAGATCGATGACGCGTTTCACGTTTGGCGCGTCGCCGGTGGCGAAGGCGCGACTCAGGTGCTCGCGGGTGACGCCGACGGCGGCGGCGACGGCGTCGGTGCGGACCGGGAGGCCGCCGTGGGCGACGATGCAGCGCCAGGCGGTGCGCTGCAGTGGTGTGGTGAGGGAGAGCGCTGGGGGCGGCTCGTGGAGCGCGGCAGCGAAGCGGGCGCGGAAGGTTGCGGGGGTGACGAGGTCGCGGGCGACCGAGTCGTCGATGCCTTCGACCAGGATGTCGGCGAACTCGAGCTCCGCGCAGCGGGCGAGTGTCGTGGCGTCGGCGGCGCGGAGCGGGGTGACGGCAAAGAAGGCGGCGCTCGGGAACTCGCGCGCGAGGCGGGCGGCGCGCCAGGCGTCGTCGCTGCCCGTGCCGAGGTCGAGGAGGCTGGCGTCGATCAGATCCGTGTGAAACGCCGCGGCGAGATCGGCGGCGGTGCGGACGATGATCAGGTGGGCGCGGCGGCGCGAGAAGGCGGCGCGGGCCAGGGCTCTGGCGCGGTCGCGGGAGGGGGGGGAGCCGCCGGGCGCGTAGATGGCGACGCAGGGCAACTCGTCGGCGCGTGCCGTGCGCGGTGCGCGGCTCGATGGCACGCGACCCGGCGGCACGCGCGGGGACGCGTGTGGGGTGGTGCCGTTGCCGCTCGGAGTCAGGCGGTAAGACAGCGGGCCACGACCACAGCGTGGGCGCGATCGAGGACGCGGCGGGCGTTCTCGTACGAGATGAGTCGGGCGGCTTCGTCGTAGCGCACCCACCGACAGGCGGTGATGCCCTCGGCGTGCTGCGGTGAGGTTTCGATGCCGGCGCTTTCCATCAAGAAGAACGAGCAGACCTTGTGAATGAGCCGGCCGTGGAAGCGGAAGTACCAGTCGATCGTGTCGATCTCGCCGCGCACGTCGAGGGTGGTCAGTCCGGTTTCTTCGGCGACCTCGCGCACGGCCGCGTCCCGTGGCAGCTCGTTGCCCTCGAGATGCCCCTTGGGGAATCCCCAGTTCTGGTAGCTGTCGCGGATGAGCAGGAACACGGGCTCGCCCTGCTCGATGCGGAAGACGACGCCGCCGGCCGACGTTTCGAGCTTGGCACTCACGCGAGAGCGAGCCATGCGCGTGCCCGGCGCGCGGTCAGCCGGCGATGCCGGTCGACGCAGCGAGCTGGGCTCGTCCGTCGATGAACTGTCGGACGACGGGGTCGGTCGTGTTGCGGATCTCGTCGACCGATCCGACCTGGCGGACGCGGCCCTCGTAGAGCATGGCAATGCGATTGCTCACCGTGTAGGCGCTCCGCATGTCGTGTGTGATGACGACTCCGGTGACGCCAAGTTGGTGTTCCATGCGCAGCATGAGATCGTCGATCACGGCGCTGGTGACGGGATCGAGACCGGTGGTCGGCTCGTCATATAGAATGTACTTGGGTCTGAGCGCGACCGCCCGCGCGATGCCGACGCGCTTGCGCATGCCGCCGGAGAGCTCGGCCGGCATGCGTTCGGCGACATCGGGCAGATCGACCATGTGCAGCGACTCGTGGACGCGATCCTGGATCTCGGTCTCGCTCATGGAGTCGTGTTTGCGCAGGCCCATGGCGACGTTCTCGCCGATCGTCATGGAATCGAACAGCGCGGCGAACTGGAACACGTAGCCGATGCGGGCCCGCAGGCGATAGAGCTCCTGCCGCGTGAGGTCGGGGACGTTCAGGCCATCGACGATGACCTGGCCGCTGTCGGGCATGAGGAGCCCGACGATGTGCTTGATGGCCACCGATTTGCCGGTGCCGGAGAAGCCGATCAGGGCGACGGTCTCGCCTTCTTCCACGTCGAGGGAGAAATCGCGCAGGACGTGTTTCGAGCCAAACGACTTACTGACGTGGCGGAGGGAGATCATGTAGGCGGCGGCCTGAGCTCGGTCAAGCGCGTGGTCAAGCGCTCATGCCGCGAAGCTGCCGAGTGCTCTGCCGACTTCCCCTTCACGGAGACGCTTGAGGGCGCGGTCACGGAGTTGGCGCACGCGTTCGCGGGTCACACCGAGCATGGCGCCGATCTCCTCGAGGGTATGTTCGCGTCCGCCTTCCAAGCCAAAGTAAAGCCGGAGCACCTTGGCGTCGCGGGCCGGGAGGGTGTCGAGGGCGCGCTCGATCTCGTCGTTGAGGAAGCGGTTCATGGCTTCCTCCTCGGCGTCGGGGAGCTCGTCGGCGACGAAGCGCTCGATGAGGGAGCGGTCGCCTTCGGGGTCCATCGGCGCATCGAGGCGGACGTCGCCGGTGTTGAGGGCGGCGAGGGACTGGACGACGTCGACGGAGAGGCCGGTGAGCTGGGAGAGCTCCTCGGGGTTGGGCTCGCGGCGGAGCTTCTGGCGGAGGATCTCGGACGCTTTAATGATGCGTGAGAGGTCGGCCGTGCGGTTCAAGGGGACGCGGACCGTACGGCCCTGGCGGGCGAGGGAGGAGAGGATCGCTTGGCGGATCCACCAGACGGCGTACGAGATGAACTTGACCCCTTGGTCGGGGTCGAACTTGCGGGCCGCGGTGAGGAGGCCGACGTTGCCCTCGCCGATCAGGTCAATGAGGGGGAGGCCGCGGTTCTGGTATTTCTTGGCGACAGAGATGACGAAGCGCAGGTTGCGCTTGACCAGCTCCTGGAGGGCATCTGGGTCACCCGTGCGGATCTTGCGGGCGAGGTCGAGCTCCTCGGTCCCTCGGAGGAGGGGGTAGGTGGAGACCTCGTAGAGGTACTGATCCAGGATGTCGCGTTCCGGCTCGCTGGGCGCGATCCCGGGCGGCGCGGCTCGCCGGCGACGCTGCTTCACTTCGGCCATGTGTGTCCTCTCCGGAAGAACTGCTAGCCGCAACTACTCAGCCGCAACGGCGTCCGAGTGAGGGACGCACATTTTGCCCAGAGTCGTGTCCAGGTCACGAAGCACCGCAAAATACCGGCCCGAAGGATTTCCGCCAGGGCGGCCATGTCGGACTCAATTGACACGACAGATACCCGTGCATAGCTTCCGAGGTTCCGGTGCATATTTTGGGACGTGGACAGTGGGGTGGTAGGGCGGGGGCGTAGCTCAGTTGGGAGAGCGCTTGAATGGCATTCAAGAGGTCAGGGGTTCGATTCCCCTCGCCTCCACTGTTCCAGAAATGGCCGGGCTTGTTGGCAGACGTGGGTTGAGTTGGTGTAGGGCGGTTAGCTCAGTTGGTTAGAGCGCCACGTTGACATCGTGGAGGTCACAAGTTCGAGTCTTGTACCGCCCATAGAGGCACCACACGCGCTCGTAGCTCAATTGGATAGAGCATCTGACTACGGATCAGAAGGTTGGGAGTTCGAGTCTCTCCGGGCGCATTAGTTCTAAAGCAGTCTAGCAGTTTGAGTTAATCGAGAGGGCCGCTGCGGTGACAATCACCCGGCGGCCCTTCGTGTGTACCTGACCTCAGGGCAACGGCGCCGCTTCCGCGATCCTCCCCCGAATGGCGAGAGCCGCGCTGCACAGGCAACCGGTGACAAGCACTCCGAGATACACGTACGGCAGCCACTGCTCCGGGCCAGTCCCACCTGTCGGTACGCTCCCGATCACGGCGACCGCGATCAGCCCGATCGTCAGAACGGATAGCGTGGCCCTGCCCGCCGTGAGCTGCCCGCGCCGAAAGAGCCGCACAGGCGCCGCCACGACGATCAACGCGTAGCCCGTCATAAAGCCATACGTCGCGATCTCCCCAAGCCACTCCGTGGTGTCCGAGGCGTTGATGTGACTGAGAATCAGGACCGCGGCCGGGACGATGCCCAGGATCGCCGCGATCACCACGGCGACGTGGGGGGTCCGATGCCGCTCGTGGACGCGGCTCACGGAGGCAGGCAGCACACCACGCATGCCCATCATGAGGGCCGTCCGCGACGCCGCCGTGAGACATGCCATCACGCAGGCGAAGAAGCTCACCATGGCGCCGACGCTGACGATTGGTCCGACCCAGCCGACGCCCTTGAGGCGCGCGATCACCTGCAGCGCCGCGTTGCCACTGCCGAGCACACCGAGCTGCGGCTCAACGGCCGCGACCTCCGCATACGTGCAAAACGTGAAGAGCACCCCGGATGCGATCGCGGTCCCGAGCAGGGCACGCGGAATCGTGCGGTGCGGCGCGACGGCCTCGGCGCCAAGCGCGGCGGCGCTCTCGAACCCCGTGAACCCGAACGTGGCGATGAGGATGCCGGCCAGCACCGGCCCCCCGCGGAACGCCCCGGCGCCAAACTGTGCCGGGTCCCACCCGAGGCGATGGGCGTGGCTCGGGAACACAAAGAGCACGAGGATCGTCGTCACCGACGCGCACTCGAGGCACAGCATGACCCGCGTCGAAAGCTCCACATTGCGATAGGCGAGCGAGCCGCCCAACGCCATCGCCAGGATGAGCGGCACACTCGCGAGCACGGGGGCGGTGAGCGTGGGGCCGACGAGCCCTTGCAGATACAGCAGGATGCCGCTGCTCACCGCGCCGGCGGTCGCGATGTAGGCGATGAGGAGCGCCCACCCGGCAAGGATGCCAGCCCACGGGCCAAATTCGCCGCTCACGAA
Source organism: Gemmatimonadaceae bacterium (assembly GCA_035569435.1). Classification (GTDB taxonomy): domain Bacteria; phylum Gemmatimonadota; class Gemmatimonadetes; order Gemmatimonadales; family Gemmatimonadaceae; genus DASRDS01. Next base: position 15,550 of record DATMNB010000135.1, on the reverse strand, counting down.
CGTGAATAACGAGCCCGGCGTGGCGGAGTCGCGCGTGAAAACGTTGACATGCAGGGCGATGAGCACGACGGCGATCGTCGCGATCATCACCGAGATCCAGGCGGACCGGCCACTGGCCGCGATCACGAGCGGCAGGATCAGCGCCGGCGATGCCGTCGGGGCAATGTTGGAGAGCGACTGCGCGATCGTCTCCCACTGCGATAGGATGCTCTCCCGCAGTCCGTAGCGTGGTTGCTCTGACATGTACGCACACTAGCGCCCGGTGAGCGACGCACAATGCGCGTGACGAATGCGGCCTCGCGCGTGGCGAGAGACTGCGCAGCGCATCCGACCGATGATTTCTGGGTGACTCTGGAGTGACGGCCGTGGTCCCTTCGCGCGCACCCGCATGCGGTACGCTCACGCCACCGTTCCCGGGACGCCGGCAGTTATAGATACTATGACAAACCGTGGCGTCTCGCGATGGCACGTCGGCGCGGGTCGAGACAAGACCCACAAGCCGCGGCGGTCGGGTACTCGGGCTGAGTGCGACGCAAAGCGTAATGTGCCCGAGCTGACCTCTGCACAATGGACGGTTATCGGTTCCGTCGGGCTGCCGTCACTGCCGGGGAATCGTGTGTACGTTTCGGTGTACGCTGCCGCCGGCAAAAGCCGGCATCGTCTGATGAAAACGACGGCAACGGACGACGCAATCTCGCACGATTGTTGGACTTACGAGAATTGAGTGTGGCTAGCGCGACCTGAACTCATGCCTACGGATCAGAAGGTTGGGAGTTCGAGTCTCTCCGGGCGCACTTTGTAAGACACTACAACTGAACTGGTTGGAACGAGGGCCGCTCGAGTGAGGTTTGCTCGGTGGCCCTTTGTGTGTGAGTTATAGCCGAAAGTGTGTGAGTTAGCGTCTATAAGACACTTCAGGTGACGGCGTGGTGGAACGCCGAAACGAGAAAATCCCCAGCTATGGTCGGGCGTCGCAGGCCGAGAGTGCGCCGGTCGCGTCGGCGTATTCGAGGATGGCGCGGTCTGCAGTGACAAGCGGGATGTCGGCCGCGATCGCGGACGCGACGAGTATGCGATCCACCGGGTCGCCGTGGATGGCGCCAGGAAGTTGGGTGCTGGCGAGCAGGATGTCGCGGTCAACCGGGGCGAATGCGATTCCCGGTGCGCGGGCGGCCCGGTCGATCCAAGAAGTTACTGAGGGATGCAGCGTCAGCTTGCCTTTGGCGGCCTTGGTGCCCAACTCCCACACTGACATATCGGAGACGAGGAGGCCGGCGTCGCTGGCGGACTTCCGGAGAAACGCCAGCGCGCCGGCAGAGATGGCGTCTTCAACGGCGTTGAGGTACCACAGCCAGATGTGCGTGTCGATCAGCAGTGGACCTGAGGAATCCCGTCGATCGGTGGGGCGCCAGGCACCGCGCGGCATGGCGTGATCCGGCTGGCGCGAGGTCGTGCGCTTAGGCGTCGTCGCCCCACTCGTCGGCGTCGGGCGCTACGATGTCGCCATGGACTGTGACCGTGCCAGCCAAGAACCCAAATCCATCAGCGGCGTTTTCGTCGACGGGCACGAGCTGCGCAACCGGCGTCCCGTGCTTCGTAATGACGAGGGCGATGCGGCGGTCACGGACTTCGTCCATGAGCTGGAGGCAGTGCTGCTTGAATTCGCCTGCGGGGACACTGCGGACGGTGGCAGGTGAGCGGGGGCGACGGGTAGGCATTGGCAAGGGTTGGGGAGAATGTGTCCATGGATATATAACCATAGTCGCAATTCGATGCAACCCATCCCCCGGGGGCTGCCATTCAGCTGTGCGGCGGTTGGTGCCCCGCGTGTGGTCCTGGGCGCTTGGGTGCTTGGGCGCTGGCGCGTGGCTCAGGGATGCAACGGATTTCTCAAGACCCGCCTGGCGGGCGCCGCCGAGGCACGATTCCTACCCGCGACCTAGGTCGTACGTTCTTTCACGGTCGTTGCGGAGCTCAACGAATCGATCGTCTCGACGAGACGCTCTGCGTAAGCGTCGGCCGGGATGCGAACCCAATCTGCCGCGCGGGTGGTCTCAGGGTCGGCGAGCTGATAGGCCCACACCCGCCGCGAGCTGGTGAAAGACGACGCGCAATCGTCGACCCCGCGACAGGTCGAGGTCCGCCCTCGTCACTCCGGAATCACTTCGGAATCACTCCGCGATCACCTCGCGGATGCGCAGCGCACGACGGAAGAGAGCGAGCGCCCGCATCGACCCGGCGAGCGCCCGCAGCGCCGCCGCCCGCGATGCGAGGGCCTGTCGATGCCGCCGGCACGTTGGTACGATCGATTAGGTTTCGTCGGTCATCGCTGAATCGTCCGGCGGCGACTGCCAGCGCGTCGCGCGCGCGGACGTCGGCACTGCTCGGTGCAGTCGGGTCGTGATTGGCCGTTGGAGTGCTCGCGGACACGCGGGGCTTGATTCGTGCTGTCCTCATGCATGCCGCGCGACGTAGAGCGCGGCGGCCAGCCATCGTTACCGTGACACTGACCGCCCGATCAAGCGGGATGTGGTGTTGTGACATCTGGACAGGCACTTCCAGGGGAGCACAGTCGGGTGGCGGGACCAGTCTTAGACGAACTGCAGGACGCGCTCGGCGCACAGTACACGCTGGAACGGGAGCTCGGGCGCGGTGGCATGTCGACGGTCTATCTGGCGTGCGACACGAAGCACAGCCGACGCGTCGCGCTCAAGGTCCTCCGCCCGGAACTCGGCGCCTCGCTCTCCGTTGAGCGCTTTCGACGGGAGATTACCACCCTCGCCGGGCTCCACCATCCGCACATCCTGACCGTCTACGATTCGGGCGAGACGGCCGGCTGCCTCTGGTTCACCATGCCGTATGTCGAGGGGGGCTCGCTCCGCGACCGCCTCACGCGCGAGACGCAGCTCCTGGTCGGCGAGGCGCTCCGCATCACCCGTGAGGTGGCGAGCGCCCTCGCCTACGCCCACGGGCGCGGCATCATCCACCGCGACATCAAGCCGGAAAATGTACTCCTGACCGAACAAGGCGCCGCGCTACTGGCCGACTTCGGGATCGCGCGGGGCTTCGGGGCCGCGGGGACCGAGGGGACGCGACTGACCGAGACCGGCATGAGGGTCGGGACGGCGCAGTACATGAGCCCCGAGCAGGCATCGGGCGCGCGCGCCCTCGACGCGCGGAGCGACGTGTACGCCCTCGGCGCGGTGCTGTACGAGATGCTGGTCAGGGAGCCTGCGGTGATGTCGAGCGAGCCGCTATCGGTGCGGCGTGTCCGGCCCGCGCTGCCAGAGCACTTGGATGCGGCGCTCCGCAAGGCGCTCGCGCTGGCGCCGGCCGACCGGTGGGCGAGCGCCGAGGATTTCGCCCACGCGTTGGAGACCGCCGAGTGGACGGCGGGTGCGGCCGTGGTCACGCCGGCGCCGACCCGGCGGGTGCTGGCCGCGGCACTCACCCTCGGGCTCGCGGTCGTGATCGGGGCGGGCGTGTGGTTCGCTGGGACGCTCACGCGCACCGATGCACCCGCCGCGGTCCCGGGGCCGCTCCGGCTGGCCGTGCTGCCGTTCGAGAATATCGGCGATTCGGCGGACGCCTACTTCGCCGACGGGGTGACCGACGCGGTGCGTGGCAAGCTGACCAGCCTACCGGGACTCGAGGTGATCGGCTCGACCAGCTCGGCGCAGTACCGGCATACGACCAAGACACCGCGCGAGATCGGGCAGGAGTTAGGCGTGCGGTATCTGTTGGAGGGCAACGTGCGGTGGGCGAAGGGACCGGACGGCACGAGTCGCGTGCGGGTGAGTCCGGAGCTCATCGATGCGGGGACGGCGGCGGACAAGTGGGGGCAGCCGTTCGATGCACCGCTGACCGACGTCTTTCAAGTCCAGAGCGACATCGCAGCGCAAGTGGCCGAGCGGCTCCAGGTCGCGCTGACGCCGGCTGCGGTACAGACGCTGGCCAGCCGGCCGACAGCGGATCTCACAGCCTACGACGCCTATCTCCGCGGCGCGGCGCTCGCGAATTCCAGTGGTAGCTTCAGTAGCCCCAGTGTGGTCCACCGCGAGGGCGCGCTCTTCACGGAGGCGGTCACCCGGGACTCGACCTTCGCGCTCGCCTGGGCCGCGCTCGCCCGGGTGCAGGCGCGGGAGTATGCCTACCACATACCGCGGCCGGCGTTCGCCGACTCGGCCGACCAGAACTCGGCCCGCGCGCTCGCCCTAGCCCCCAATCTCGCCGACGCCCACACCGCACGCGCCACCTACTACCTCGAGGTCCGCAAGGACCCCGTCTCTGCCCTGCACGAGGACTCGGTGGCGCTCGTTCTCGCGCCACATGACGCCAACACGTTGCGGCAGACCGGCGTGGCCGAAGAGACCTTGGGCCGCTGGGACATGGCCGAGGCGCACATGGTGGACGCGATGCGGCTCGACCCGCGGTCCGTCACCGCCGCCTGGACCTTCGGTCAATTGGAAACGCTGCGCCGCCAGTACGACCAGGCGCGAACCGCGCTCGAACGCGCGCTGACGCTGTCGCCCGCGGCCTTCGCCGGGATCCAGGAGCGTCTGCTGCTGTCGCTCCTCCAGGGCGATCTGGCCGGGGGTCGGGCGTTCCTCCGGTCCGTCCCGCCGAGCATCGACCGGCCCAGCCTGGTCGCGTACCTGGCCACCTACGCTGATCTGGGGTGGGCCCTCGATTCGAGCGATGCCGAGCGACTGCTCGGGCTCGGGCCGGAGGCGTTCGACGGCGACCGTGGGTCGTGGGCGTTCGCGCTGACGCAGCAGTACGCGTTCCGGGGCGATCAGCGTCGCGCGCGCGCCTACGCCGATACGGCGCGCGCGGCATGGGAGGCGCAGCTCAAGGTTACGCCAGCCGACCCGGAGCGGCGTGCGTTGCTGGGAGTCGCGCTCGCCTACCTGGGCCGCCGCGACGCGGCGATCCGCGAGGGCGAGCACGCGGTCGCCCTACTGCCGATTGCGCGCAACGCAACATTAGGTGCGTACATCCAGCACCAGTTGGCGCGCATCTACATCTTGGTCGGGGAGACCGAGCGGGCGCTGGACGCATTGGAGCCGCTGCTTCGGAAGCCGTACGTCCTGTCGCCGGCGTTGCTCCGGATCGATCCCAACTTCGCGCCGCTCCGCGGGAACCCGCGATTCGAGCGGCTGGCGACGGGGGTGCCCTCGCGATTACCTGAGCCGCTACGGCGACGCGACAACGAGCGGTGACGCGCCGTGCGGCGCCTTCTCAGCCGCGCGTTTTCACACACGCTGCACGTGGTGCTATTGCGTAAACCACCCGCGGCCGTTGAGCGGTGAGGCCGTGGCGGCGCCCGCCAGCGCGGCTTGGACGACACAGCTCGAGTATTGGATCTGCGCGCCGCCGTTCACCACGTTGGTGCTGATGTTCGCGTTTTGCGCCAGGACGGCGCCGTACACGGTGGCGCCGTTACCGCCGTTGCCGGTCGCATCGAATGTTCCGGTCGTGATGACGATGCCGAAGAAGGTAAACCCGCCCGACAGCTTGAGATCCCCATCGACCAGGAGGATCCCCTGGCCTTGCCCCCCGTTGATAGTCACTCCGCTGGCGATATGAATGACCGGGTAGTAGCCGCCGCACGCGCCGGATGGATTCAGCCCATCCCCCCAGTTCGCTGTCACGGCGGAGTTGCACGACCCATTCCCATTCAGAACGGGCCCGATGCCGTTAATCGTTGGCCCCCCGGGCAGTTGGATGTCCGCGCCGGCGGCGAGCTGGCTATACGTGGTGCTGCCGAAATTTTGAAACGTCGACGTGTTGATCGTTGTGTCGCTGGCAAGCGACGGGTTCGGACCGGTCCCGGTGATCGACGTCGCATTGCCGTTGACGGTCACCTGGTTCGCGTTCGGCACGGTGATGCCCGGGAGCGACCCGCCGGGCGGACATCCGGTCCAACCCGACGGAGCCGTGTTGGTCCCGGAGACCATGGAGTTGCCGCCGACCGTGACGGACCCGGACGTCGTCAGGGCCCCTTTGATGGAAATATGCGGCTTCCGGACCAGGACCACCTGCCCGAGTCGGGTCTGGGTCTGGCTGCTATTCTGATGCTCCGTCCCTGTCATGGTGACGACGAAGACCGGCGTACTGAGGCGCCGCACGACGCCCGAGTAGTACCCGCCCCCAATGGCCCCGGCCGAGACGACCGTGGAGTCGCCCGGCGTCAAGGTGTCGAACTTGCTCACTTTCCACTGGGCGAGCTGCAACGCAATGCCGGCTTCGGCGGCGCCGAACGCCTTGGCCGAATATCGGGAGTTGCTCCCGATGCGCGCTTCCTGCACGCCGATGGCGATGCCGATGGAGCCAATGACGGCCATCATGGTCAGCGCGAAGATCACGGTGGCGAGCGCCATGCCTCGCCGGTCTCGTCGACTCTCAGTCACGGTGCCCCCTCCAGTGATATCTGCTCGCATCAGGAATGCCGGTTATTGCGCACGGCGACGAGTGTGATGACGCTGTCGCGCTGCGGTTTGCCGAGCGTCCCGGCCTGTGTCGCCGGCGTCAGCCCTTGTCCCCGTACCGCGATGCCCACTTCACTCACCGCCTGCGGCGACGTCGTGACCGTGCCCGTCGTGTCGTAGTACGTCAGGGCGACGCCCGCTGGCGCGAACGGTCCGGCGACCGGATCCAAGGGTGTCCAGGCGCCGTTCACTAGGCGCGACTTGCCGAGGTACTCGCGGCCATCGACGTCCTGGAACAGCGCGAGCCGGTCGAGCTCAAAGCTGCGCACCGGGGCGCCCATGTAGATGGAATCGGTGTTGGGGCTCACGGCTAGCGTGAGCGTTGTGGCCGCCTTCCCGTTGGTACATGTCCCGGTGCCCACGTTGCTGATCGTGGCACGGATCCAGGCGTCATCCTTCGACGTCGTGGTGTCGTTGTCCGCAAAGACGAGCGCGGAATCCAGCGCGGCGAACGCGCGCCGGCCGTAGCTCCGCGACGTCTGGACGGACACGCTGGCATACGGCTTCGTCGGCGCGACGCAGATGAAGCCGATCTGCTGCGTCGCCTTCAGCGTCATGTCCGAATCGGACATCTCCACGATGTCCGAATCCGTGGCGTCGAGGTCACGCAGCGCGGCCGACAGCACATAGGCGGCACCGCGGGTTTGCTGTCCGAGCCGGACGGTCGCGAGCTGCCCCTGGAATGATCGCCCACTGTGCATGAACGTGCCCACGACCGCCAACGATACAATGGCGCTCAGCACGAGCGCGACCAGCATCTCGACCAGCGTGAACCCGGCAGGTCGGCGCGACGGCGTCAGCATGTGAGAGTTGTGCCGAGGGTGTCCGACCGTACCTGTCCCGTCCGGACTGGATACGTCATGATGAGCCGGATGCTGTGGGCCGCGCCGGATGTGGTCACGGTCCAGGCCAGCTTGTAGATCCCGGTCGTATCGGCGCCGTTGGCCAGCGCCGCGCAGCCGGTCGCGGTGAGGGCGTCAGCCCGCATGGACTCGAGCTGCTGCTGGGCGACGAAGGCCCCGCGTGAGGCCCGTTCGCCGCCACCCACGAGTCGAATCAACAGCGTGTTTGTACTGGCGAGCGCGATCACCCCGATCGCGGCCACGATCATGGCGACGATGACCTCGACAACGGTGACGCCGGCACGCGCGGTGTGGCCCGTGCGCCGATACAGCGGGCGGCATGAGCGGGCCGAGTGACGGGGTGTCGGGATCATGGCGTGGTTCTCCCGGACGCAGAGATGGTGAGCGTGTCCACTTTGCTGCCGCGCCGGAGGACGACGATGGTGTTGCCCGGCGCCGTGCCGACACCCTGGGCGTCGAAGCCAATCTGGGTTTGCGACGTCGGTGCGGTCACGGCCACGCCGAACCGGCCATCGAGATGCTCGATGGTCCCGACAGTGTCCTCCGCACCAGGGACGCCGACCTTGGGCGCGGTGACCCACAGACGCCCATCCGGGTTGATCGTGAGCTGGGCGGGTCCGCCGCGCATGATCGCCTCGAAGCGTGTCTTGCCGACGAGCTCCGCGACCATCTTTCGCGCGCCGCCGACATTTGTGACGTCGATCACGGTCGCGGCGCGCGGGATGGCGATCATCGTGATCAGCCCTGCCACGACCATGGCGAGTACCAACTCGATGAGCGTCATCCCGTCTCGGCGTGCAACCGCACGTTCAATCACTTGGGCTCTCCTGTCTGTGGAACGACTCGGGGACGCACCCCCGCAGGCAGACGAGACCAGCAGGTTTCGCGCCAGCGACCTCTGCCATACAGCTCGCGGCTAACTTACTTGTCAGCAACGAGTTGCGGCGAGAGACGCCGATCCACGTCCCGGGCAAATGGTCCGATTTGCTGCAGGGTTGTATTGGATCGCTTCGACGTGGCGGAACCCAGACGCCGTCGCTCAATGCGGCCGGTGGCAGACGGAGCGGATCTCGAACGCGCCACGTAGCCCGCTATGCAGCGGACAAGCGCGCGGGACCCAAGCGTGGGACCCGATTGTGTGTGGGCGCGCATCAGTCCGGTGTGGCGGCTGGAAAAGTGTAAATTCTTGTGTGAGCACGAACTACAGCCGTCCGGCAGAAGGAGAGGTGACCTATGCGCTTACATCGACGGGTATCGGCTCGGGTTAGCAACGGGATCGGTTTCGTTCTCGCGTTGGCGCTTGCAGGTGCATTGACCGCGTTCGTCGATGACGACGGGAGTTCGCGGGATGTGGCTCAAGCCAAAGCCACAATCGAAGCCACTATTTTTTCCTATGATGGGCACGATTTTGTTCGAAGCAAAACCACATTGGTCACAGAAAACGGGAAATCCGCCGTCAATACAAAACTCGAGCATGACACTCCAGCGTATAAGGCGTTAATGCAAAAACGCTCCTACACTGGGGATGCCACTGTATTTGGCCGAATGTATCAAGCCAACTACGCACCGCTCACCGGTGACGATGGCCAATTGACAGGCGCTCTCTTTGTGGCTGTGGCTAAGTAAATAGATGCCGTCGTGGGCTCCCTGCTCGGCTGACGGGCGCCCGCGCACCGGCAGGGCGGGCTCGGTTGTAGGGATTCGGCTGACACATGGCTTTTCCTGATGGCCTTAGTTTTTCAGCCTCCTTTGCGACGGAAGACCTTTGCTTGATACGCAGGCGGTCTCGATCGCGGCGTCCCCGGACGTCATCCATCATTGGGGCTGGTTTCTCGCCTTTGGCGTGATCCTGATCGTGCTCGGCGTCCTCGCCGTGTGGCGGTCGATGGCCGCCACCATCGTGTCGATGGAGTTCTTCGGATGGCTCTTGGTGCTCGCCTGCGCGGTGGAGATCGCGCAGGCGATCCTGGTGGGATCGTGGTCGTATTTCTTCGCGCACCTCTTGGCAGCCGCGCTGTTCGGCGTCGTCGGCGTCTTCCTCGTGCGCAGGCCGGTGATCGGAGCCGAGGTCGTCACCGTGGTCATGGCGATGTTCTTTCTCGTCGGGGGGATCTTTCAACTCTTCGCCGTGCTGTCGGTGATGCCACCCGGCTGGGGGTGGCACGCGCTCAGCGGCGTCGTGTCGTGTCTGCTCGGCGTGCTGATTCTCATAGGATGGCCCGCCACGGGGCTGTGGGTCATCGGGCTATACATCGGGATCAGTCTGATCGTGACGGGGTGGGCGTGGTCCTCGCTGGCGATGGTTCTCCATCGCATGGCGTAGTGTCGCGCCGCGGGCGGGCGGCGGCGATCGCCTCGGCGGTGTTCGGGTGTGCGGCGATGGGCTACGGTGCCGTGACGTATGCGGTTCTGCAGGGCGGGCGTGTCACACAGTGGGACCAGGCGGTGGATACGTGGATCCACGCGCGCCAGACGCCGGTGGGCGACCGCGTGTTTGTCCTCGCATCGCTGCTCGCTCTCCCCGGGGCATGGATCATCGGTGTTCTCGTGGGGCTCCTGCTCATCTGGATGCGGCGATGGCTGCTGCTGGGCGCCTGGATCCTGGCCTTGGGCGGCGGCGGACTGCTCTCGCTTGCGCTCAAAACGGCCGTCGATCGTCCCCGGCCGCCGTATGCGAGCGCGTTTCTGCATGACCATTCGACGAGCTTTCCGAGCGGCCACGCGATGAACGCGTGCCTGTGCTACGGTATGCTTGCCTATGTCGTGACGAAACTCGTTGCGCTCGACCGCGCGCGGGTGGCGGCGCTCTACGCGGCCGCCGCGGTCATCGTCCTGGCGGTCTCAGTCAGCCGCGTGTATCTGGCGGTCCATTACCCGAGCGATGTCGTGGGCGGGCTGCTGGCGGCGACGGCGTGGCTTGCGGTGTCTATCGGCACCGTGGAATGCGCGACGCGCTGAGACGTCCATCCAGGCGTTCCTACATCCCCACGGCGGTTCGGCGGTGTGGTTGACATAACGACCTATGGCCTGGACGCGGGAACGATCAACATTGAGCATCGCGCATCGCGGATGACATCGTCCGCGATCCTTGTCTCGCGAGGGACCGCGAGCACATCGGCGCTCATGAGATCCACCAAGTCGAGGAGGTCGGTGGCCGGCGAATCCGCGAGCGGGAGCGTGTCGACCTGGGCCCCGGGCGGCAGCGGGAGCCGATTGATGAGGGCCGGGATCTCCTCGGGCGTGCCGCTGCCAAACGCGCGCGCCCACGCTAGCGGCGGGTCTTCGCGTGGGGGATCGGTGAGGACGAGTGTGAGGGTCCCGCCGTCGCCGAGCAGGCGGCAGGCCAGGGTGGCCGCGCGCTCGCTGGTTTGGCTGAAGTCCAGGGCCACCAGGATGCGTCGGGGCAGGTGGTGCAGCCAGTGGGCGACGCCGAAGACGGGGGCCGGGCTGTTCCGGGTGACCTTGATCGTTGTCTCGCGGTGCAGGGCGCGCTCGAGTGCTGCATCCTCGCGAAGCCCGAGCATGATCAAAGCAAACTGTCCTGTCGTGGCGTCCTCGATGATACGTTCGGCGGGATCGCCGCTGCGGAGACGCACGGGCCAGTCGCCAGCGCCATCGCCGCGGAGGGTTGCTGCGACAGCCTCGCGGCGGTCGGTGCCAACGGTCCGCGCGGAGTCGACGACGATGACTTCGGGGGTGATCCGGCCGCACGCAGCCAGGGCAGCGGCGATCCGGATCGCGGTGCGGGCGGATTCGCTCTCGTCAGTGGCGACGAGTGTTGGGAGTGGAGGCTGGGCAGTCACGACACGTTGAGCTGATCGTCCACGCGCGTGATGCTGGGGACGGACCACGCGGCGCGTTCGATGGCGGCGCGATCGTACGCAGTCGGGACGGTGCCGCGCAGCGTGACGCTGCCATCGGCTACTTCAACGCTGACGGCGTCCGCCAGGGGAAAGATGCGGCGGCGCACGGCTGCCTCGAGACCCGCCGTGAGATCCGCCACCGGGCCGCTCACGGTAATGGCGTTCTCGACGCCCGTGATCCCGACGAGATTGCGGACGGCGTCCTCGGCCGCCTCCTTCTCGGAGAAAAGGCTGACGGCGCCCAGGAGCGTGACGACCCCATCCTCGACTGTCGCGCGTACGCCTAAGGGCACGCGGGCGTCCCACTCGAGCGTTCGGTTGGCGACCTTGATGAGCTCGTCGTCCTCGTGGAAGTCGTCGGCTTTGGGCGGTTTGACGGTCAGGTTGTTGCTGATCGACAGGACGCCGGCCACCCGACTGGCTGCCTGCTCGATCGCCCAGCGCTGGGCGAAGCTGTCGGCCTGTCCGCCGAGGGAGACGACGCCGTGGTCGACCGTGATCTGGATGTCACGCTCATCGGTGACGTCGAGATCCCACTTGAGCTCCTGGCGGATGTCCTCGTGGATCTCATGGTCGTGCTTGAGCCGGCGGAATGTGTCTTGGACTGACATCCCGTACCTCCTGGTGTAATCACAGAATCGAACACGCAGATCGCACGCCGGTCGGTGCGGGAGCCGCTAAGTGGCGATCGCGATGCATCTGGTGAGCTCGGTTGTGATGCGCTCCCATCGGTCTGGATCGCGTCGACCCATCGGTCACTGATCCCGTTGCGGGCGTGACGCGATGAGGTGTGTCACGGTCGGCTCGCCTTTGACGAGATGGAGAATCTGTTCCTGAAGCACACGATCCGCATTCGTCACCCGTTCGTGCTGGCGCTGATGTTCGAGCCAGGATTCGACGAGGAACGTTTCCACGAAACGGCCCGACTCGGCGACGTCCTCGAAAATTCCCCAACTGTACGCGCCGTCACGATGGCGCTCGTGGGACAGGCGATCAAGCGCGCGCAAGAACGCCTCGCGTTCGGGCGCGCTCACTCGATACTCAAGTGTCACCAGCACTGGACCGGCATCCTGGTCAACGTGCTTGCTCAGGAGCGGGGTCGGCCAGTGCATCGACGGCGTAAGATCGAGGTCGCCGTTGGTCTGCAGCTGCCAGCGACGCCATGTCAGCGGAATGGCTAGCACCGCGGCCGCCGCCGCGATGAAATGCGCGAGGGGTACGCTGGCAACACGGGCAACTTGGCCCCACACCACACTTCCGAGCGTGAGGGCGCCGAAGAACCCCGTGACATAGACCGCGAGTCCCCGTGCGCGCACCCATTGGGGGAGCGCGAATTGCGCAGATACGTTCAGCGTCGCCAGGACGACGATCCAGGATGCGCCGGCGATGAGGCTGGCCGCCACAGCGACCAGCGGAGCATGCGCCGCTCCGAACAGCACCAGTGTGAGCGCGGTGCCGATGGACCCGGCGGCCACGAGCTGATTCGGGCCAACATGCGCTCGCAGCCAAGGCAACGCGAATGCTCCTGCTATCGCACTCACACCGATCGCACCGAGCAGCACCCCGTAGAGTGTCGCTCCACCGCCGATTTGATGGCGTGCCACCAGCGGTAGGAGCGCCCAGTAGCAGCTTGCTGAGAGAAAGAATGCGGCACCGCGCACGAGCGTCGCCTGTAGGTATCGGCTGTTCCACGCGTAGCGGATGCCGGTGCGAATGGCGCCCATGAAATGCTCTGCGGGTAGCCGAGAGGCGCGATCGTGTGGCGACCGCCACCACACCAAGGCGCTCAGTGTTCCGAGATTGCTGACTGCGTTCACCCAGAAAGGCGCGGCGATCCCGAAACGGGCGGTGACGAATCCGCCAAGGGCGGGCCCGAGGGTGCGGCTGATGTTGACGCCGACGCTGTTCATCGACACCGCCGCGGGCAGGTCATTCTGCGGGACGAGCTGCGGGACAACTGATTGCCACGCGGGGGCGGTCACCGCCCCACCCGCCTCGATCAAGAACACGAACAGGAGCAACGTGGCTGGTGTGATGAGGTGGAGCCAGACGAGCGCGGCGAAAGCCGTCGATGCGATCGTATAGAAGCCCTCGGCGCCGATCAGGAACCGACGTTTGTCGACGATATCGGCGAGTGCACCGGCCGGTAGTGCGAACAGGAACACGGGCAGGGTCGAAGCGACCTGGACCAGCGATACCATCAACGGGTCTGAGTCGAGGCCGGCCATGAGCCACGAAGCGGCCGCGCTGTACATCCACGCGCCGATGTTGGCGACGACCGTGGCTGACCAGATAATGGCGAACGCCTTGTGGCGAAACGGGCTCCAGAGAGAGGGCTGCGCCGCTGTCGCGTCCGTTGCGCTCACTGGATGTTTCCCTTCACTCTCGCTCCAATCGCTGGACAATGTCGAGTGCCGCCTCGACGGCACCGTCTCGCGCCGTGACGTTTACCTGTTCTTCGCTAGCTACTGATTGAGGGCGTGTCGTATGCCAACCGCGTCTGCCGCGATGGATCGGGCAGCGTCTGCGCCAGTAAGACAGTGTACGTTGCTCGGCCTCAGTGAACCAAGCGCCGATGTGCGGGTGCCCGACTACTGCTTCGAGTTGTTAAAGTAGTGCAAACTTGGAATGAGGGCCGCTCGGGTGATCATCTCCCGGCGGCCCTTTGTGTGTAGTTTTTCTACCGAATGGTTTCGGCGACGAACCGCAACCGCCGCATCTCGGGAGAACATCAATGACTCGGAAGATCATCGGGGCGATTGCATCGCTCGGCGTCGCGCTGGCTATGGTGCTGGGCGCGGGGCGGCACGCGCACGCACAGACCGCGACAGCACCCTATCTCAGCATGGCTCCGCTTGATCAATACCTGATCGCGGATCGGAATGCCGAGATCGCACTGGCGCGGAGCGCGGCCCCGGCATCCATCTCACGCGACGCCGAGGTCCGGGTGCTCGGACGGCATGGGTATGAAACGGCGGTGAAGGGAACGAACGGGTTCGTGTGTGTGGTGCAACGCTCGTGGACCGCGGGAATCGACGATCCGGACTTCTGGAATCCCAAGCTGCGCGCACCGATCTGCTTCAACGCGCCAGCCGCACGATCATACCTTCCACTCACGATCAAGAAGACCGCGTTGGTATTGGCTGGACGGTCCAAGACGCAGATGTTCGACAGTGTCAGAGTCGCCCTCGACCAGAAGGCATTGCCGGCGCTGGAGTCTGGGGCCATGTGTTACATGATGTCGGGGCAACAATATCTGAACGATCGCGCCAAGCATTGGCATCCCCACGTGATGTTTTTCGTCCCGACAACGGACACTCTCGCTTGGGGCGCGAACCTGCGAGGCTCACCGGTTCTGGGAACACCGGATGCGCAAGATCGACTGACTGTCTTCCTGGTTCCAGTCGGCAAGTGGTCAGATGGGACGATTGCTCCCACCGATGAGCCCTGACACTGCTATCGCCCGAATCGCCCTTCCAGCGTGCCCTGCGCCAGCAGGTGGCCGCGCATTGAAAACACGAGGACCGCGCCAGTCAGGGTCGGACCGGCGCCAGGAATTTCGGGGATGTCCAGCGCGTAGATCGTGAAGCGATAGCGGTGCGGCGGGTCGCCCTCTGGCGGGCACGGGCCACCATAGTGGCTGAATCCGTAATCCACGATCCCTTGCACGGCCTTATCCGGCATGCCGCCATCCCAGGCGTTCTCGGGCAAGCTGGTCACCGATGCCGGGATGTTGGCCACCACCCAGTGATAAAATCCCGATCCCGTCGGCGCGTCAGGGTCGAAGACAGTGAGCGCGAAGCTCTTGGTCTCGCGGGGAACGTTTCTCCACGCGAGTGCTGGGGAGCGATTCTGGCCGCCGCACGGCGTAAACGCGGTGTTGGTTGCTAGGATGCCGCCGGGGGTGAACGCGGCGCTGGTCAATTCGATGGGCGTCGACATGGCCGGCGCTTGGGGCGCGGCCACACTTACGGTTGGGGCTGATGTAGTCGTTTTCGTCGGCATGCTAGTCGGCTGATGCAATTCCCGGGCTGGTCTGATGCACGTGGTACGGGAGCGAGACGGTGGCGCACGCCCCGCCGGCGGGCGACACCGGTTCCAGCGTCAACGCCTGGTCCGCCCCATAGAGCTCGTGCAGTCGCGCCCGCGCGTTCGTGAGGCCCACGCCGCAGCCGTTCGCCCCAGCCCCCGCGCCGTCGGTCGTGAGACCCGGGCCATCGTCCACGACCGTGATCCGCAGGCGATCGCCGTCGCGCCGGGCGCCGATCTCGACACACCCCGGCCCGGGCCGCTGGGCGATGCCATGCTCGAGCGCGTTTTCCACCAGCGGCTG
>DATMNB010000134.1:0-3937 GCA_035569435.1 Gemmatimonadaceae bacterium | reverse complement strand
CTCGTCGCCGCGCTCCGGCACCTCACCGGTCGCCCAGCTGCCCCATGATCGCCCGCGCCAGCTCCAGCGCCGAGTTCGCGCCCCTCGCTCGCTACCTCGCAACGGACCGCGACACCGCCCCGGCCCGCGTCGCCTGGACCGACAGCCGTAACCTAGTGACCACTGACCCGGCCCTCGCCGCGGATCTAATGCAGGCCACCGCCGCCCAGAACCTCCGCGTCACCAACCCGGTCTACCACCTCACCCTGAGCTTCGCGCCAGAGGATCACCCCTCCCCGGAACTCGTTCGTGAGGTCGCCGACCACACTCTCAGAGCGCTAGGCCTAGCCGAGCACCAAACCGTCTTGGTAGCGCACCAAGACCGCGCTCACACCCACGTGCACCTCATGGTCAACCGTGTCCAGCCGGTCACCCTGGCCGCCTGGGACCGTTGGCATGACCACTCCGCGATCCAGCAGATCCTCTACGACCAAGAACGCGCCTTAGGTCTGCGCCAAGTCTCCGGACGTCCCGACCGTAGCGCCGATCGCGCTCCAGATGATCCGACCAGCCCTGATCGCACCAGCGCAAAGACACGCTCCGCCGTAGATGGGTCGCTCGTCGACCGGGTTTGCGTACACCTCCCCGAAATTCGGGCCGCAAAGACCTGGGACGAGCTCCGGGACCGCCTCGCCGACCGCGGCCTCAGCACCGATCGCCGCGCCAAGGGCCTCGTCATCACCGACGGCACTAGCGCCGTCCCCGCGTCTGCCGTTGCCGCTGACGTCTCCCTCGCCCGCCTCGAGGCCCGGCTTGGCGCTTACCCGCGCGATCAGGAACGCGCGATCTCCCGCGTCTCCGAGCCATCCAGAGCGACGTTCGAGCTCGCCCGTGAGCGTGACGCGCTCGCCGCCCGTCTGCGTCAGATCGAGTGGACCGTAGCCCGCGCCTCGCGCAGCGCCGCGGACCTAGTACGCTCCCTCGTTGGGGTATATGTCGATCCCGTTTCCGCAAAGCTGGCGTTCGACGACGCTGTCCGCGAGCACGGCGCCGGGCGCGCCGTCTCGACTCTGCGCGACACACCCGAAGCGTTCGGAACGCTTACCACGGCCGATCGGCCCCGCGCACTCGGCCTCTGGCACGCGGCCGATGACCGCGAAGCCCGAGCCGCTGCCAGGCAGCTGGTCCCACGCGCGCGCGAGGCTACGGACTACGCCTATCACGCTCGCCACGCGCTGACGCTCTCTCCCGGCGCTTCACACGACGCCGTCGCGTCCGCCCTCGACACCGCACGTTCGTCGACACGAGACGCGATTCACAGGATCGAGATCGCCCTTGCTAGACTCCACAACAGCGCCCCGACGGCGCCCGTCCGCACACGCGACCTGAGTCGAGGCCCAGAATACTGACTACCCTGCTGGAGCGCAGCCGAGCCGCTCCAACGACCCGGCTCCGGAGAACGACAGTTGGTTAACAGCCGCTAAAGAACGGCAACGTCGACGCCGTACTGCAGTAGGATGTCGACCGTGGCGTCGGTTAAGTCCTGCGGCAGTGCGAGGGGACCCACGATTCTTGACAGCTCGATTCCGCTTCGGGTAAAGGGCATGCCTTTCACTCCCGGAACGGTTGCGGGCGCCGTTATGACGACTGTGGTGCCATTCTTCAGCGTTGCGCGCCGAGATTTCGTGACCGTCCAAACAGCTGCCGGCGCCAAGAGTCCGCAGCTGATGAGCCGCAGGCAGTCATCATAGCTTATGAAATACGGGATACCTGTATCCCGTGAAACCGGAATAAATGCCGTCTGATCCGCGGTAAGGGCGACGCTACAAGCGCGACCAAACACCGCCGCGTCGTCAGGCGCTAAGTCCTGTAGAATCCGAAGCGTCCTTCGTGAGCACGCCCCGGGTTCGGTGACCTCGTTCGCTAGTAGCTTCGCCCATACGGTACGAAGATCCTTTTCGGACACGTCCTTAACGCAATCGAAGAATGTCGCAATCCAGCCTGGATCGACCGGAGTCTCGGAAACGCTCTCTGGCAGCAACCGGATCGATTCGTCGATAACGGCTTCCATGTTTTCCTGACGTTCGGTCTCGACGGCAATAAACCGACTCATGGCACGCCGAGTCCGGTCGGTCTCCGCAGCGTCAAGAATCTCGCGCACCGCAACATCGGCTTGCGCTTGAATGACGGCCGCCTTGCCTTTCGCCTTGGCGGTCTTGACAATCAAGCCAGGTCGAAACACCTGCTGAACCGCCTCAATCATCTTCACGATCGGCTTTGATAGAGCCGCCGCTGACTCGGCATCCAGCTTGATTATGGCGATGTTTATGTCTGGCACGATTCCGCCCAACGATGACCGATACGACGCCGGCTTGCATTCATTGATACCTATTCACCGTTCGAGTGCGGGCGGTCAGCGGACCGCTCGGTCGGTGATAAGATCCGCCGAGCTGAACCGTCCGCAAGGGGCACTATTGTGACATTGGCCGCTTGATTTCTGACGGTGCCTCAAGACGATGCTGGCATCCGGAACGTCTGCGCCTGACCTAAGCCCTCATGTGCGGCCATCTTTCCGCCGCCACCCCCGCGAGCGGCGCATCGGGCTCGACTCACGCAACGTCGCGGCGCCGCACGTTGACCCTATGCGCCTGCCACGTGCAGCGGGTTCTCCTCCGCCCGCGCCAGCATGTCCCGATCATTTCGATAGTCCACCCGCCCCGCCCGCACCGGCGCCTGCCCCCGCACGAACAGCAGCTCCTCGTACGCCCCCATTCGCCGCACCTCGTCGGCCGTGATCAACCGCCGGCCACGCTCCGCGATCGTCTCCCCCGTGCCTTCCTGGCTGCTCCCACCGCGCCCTCGGGTGACGCCACTCGAGTAGTTGTCGCTCGTCACCAGAATCGTCGACTCGCCCGCCAGCTTCGACAAATATTCGGCGGTGTCGTAGTCGTTCACCCCGAACGCGTGCAGCACGTCCGCGTTCGCCAGGAAGGTCTGCGCCGCGTCGCCGTACACGTTTCGCAGCTGCGCCAGATCTTGCACCAGCAGCCAGAACGTCACGCCATACCCCGCGGCGATCGTCACCCCGCGCTCGATCGGCCGCATCCGCCCAAGGTTCGCGAACTCGTCGAGCAGGAAGAGCGTCCGATGCTCCCGCCACCCGGTCCGCGCCGTCGCGCTCCGGAGCGCACACGCGATCACCAGCCGTTGCCACGCTCGGTAGGTATCGACCCGATCGCCGGGCAGGATGATGTAGAGACTCGACGCCGCCAGCTCCTCGAGCGAGACAGTCGACTCCCCCATAACACGCGCCATCGCCGGGCTGTCGAGAAAGTGGGTGTGGCTCTGCGCCGCCGAGATCACGTGCGCCCGCTCCCGCGGCTCCTTCTGCTCCATGCGGTTCGCCGCCCGCGCCACGAGTCCACCCAGCTCGGTTGACGCCTGCATCGTCTGCATGAGCCCCGTGAACGTCCCCGCCGCTGCAGTCAGCAACGCCCGCACCCGACCGAGCGTGCGCTGCACCGGCGGCTCGCACGCCGCTACGTAGAGAATGAGCCCCGCCAGCAGCGCCCGTGCCTCCTCATCCCAATACGCGTCGCTGGGCGCCCGCCCCTGCCCCGCCACCAACATGTCGGCCAGCAACCACGCGTCGTCATGCGCCATCCCGTTCTTCGTATCGACGAGATCCATCGGGTTGAACGCCGCCAGCCCACCACCGACGTCGAACGGATCGAGCGCCTGCACGGTCCCGCCCATCGCCCGACGCGCGGCGCCCGTCACGGCGTAGTTCTCCCCTTTCGGATCCGTCACCACCACGGGGCCGGGGTACGTGAGGAGGTTGGGAATCACACACCCGACGCCCTTCCCCGTTCGCGTTGGCGCCACCGTCACCACGTGCCCGTCCCCCACGTACCGGAGGTAGCGCCGCTTGTGATCCGTGCCCAGGATCAGCCCCTCC
>DATMNB010000133.1:0-6671 GCA_035569435.1 Gemmatimonadaceae bacterium | reverse complement strand
CACCGGAGGGAACCTCATGATTGTCGGTGTGCCCCGCGAAACGTTTCCGGAGGAGCGGCGCGTGGCGCTGGTGCCCGACGGCGTCAAGCTGCTGACCAAGGCCGGGCATACGGTCGCCGTCCAGCGTGGGGCCGGGCAGTCGGCGGGGTTCCCCGACGCGGCGTATCGCGAGGCTGGCGCTGAGGTCGTCGACACGGCTGCGGGCGTGTTCCATGCCCAGGTGATCGTGAAGGTGCAACGGCCAGGTCCCGCCGAAGCCGCGATGATCCCGCAGGGCGCGACTGTCGTGAGTCTCCTCGGCACAGGCCCCGAGGCCGCCCTGCTCCCGTCGCTGCTCGCCGGCCGGCGGGTGACGTTCCTGGCGCTCGAGCGCGTCCCTCGTATCACGCGCGCGCAGTCCATGGACGTGTTGTCGTCGCAGAGCACGGTCGCCGGCTACAAGGCGGTGCTCATTGCCGCCTCGACGTCGGCCAAACTGTTCCCCATGATGACGACAGCCGCCGGGACGCTCGCGCCCTCGCGCGTCTTCGTCCTCGGCGCCGGCGTGGCCGGACTGCAGGCCATCGCCACCGCCCGGCGATTGGGCGCCGTGGCGTCGGCGTTTGACGTGCGGCCCGCAGCCCGCGAGCAGGTGCAGAGTTTGGGGGCGACGTTTGTGGCGGCCGAAGTCGTGAGCGAGACCGGCGAGGTGGCCGGTGGGTATGCCCGGGCGCAGTCCGACGACGAGCAGCGGCGGACGCTGGCGGCGATCGCCGAGCATCTGCCGAGTGTCGACGTGGTGATCGCGACGGCGCAGATCCCGGGTCAGCCGGCGCCGCGGTTATTGACCGCGGAGATGTTGCGCGGGATGCGGCCCGGGTCGGTGATCGTCGACCTGGCCGCCGAGACGGGCGGGAACTGCGAGCTGACGCGGCCGGGGGAGACGGTCCAGGCGAACGGGGTGACCGTGGTCGGGCCGGTCAACGTCGCGGCTACCGTGCCGTATCATGCGAGCCAGATGTTGGGGAAGAACATGGTGACGTTGCTCCAGCATCTGATTGCCGATGGGGCGCTTCGCATCGATCTCGCCGACGAGATCACCAGCGCGATGACACTCACGCACGATGGCGCCGTGCGCTAGCGCGCGCGGTCTGGAGGCCAGCACATGTCGTTCATTGCTGTGACCGAGCTGTATGTGTTCATCCTGGCGGCGTTTGTGGGGTACCAGGTCATCACGCGGGTGCCGCCACTGTTGCATACGCCGCTCATGTCGGCGACGAACGCGATCTCGGGGA
Source organism: Gemmatimonadaceae bacterium (assembly GCA_035569435.1). Taxonomy (GTDB): domain Bacteria; phylum Gemmatimonadota; class Gemmatimonadetes; order Gemmatimonadales; family Gemmatimonadaceae; genus DASRDS01. Next base: position 5,397 of record DATMNB010000133.1, on the reverse strand, counting down.
TCTCGCTCGTGGGGTCCCTCGTCGCGGCCGGGTCGCACGAGACGCGGGTGAGTACGATCCTAGGCTTTATCGCGGTCACGACGGCGACGATCAACGTCGTTGGCGGGTTCTTGATCACGGATCGCATGCTGAAAATGTTCAAACGCGAGCCCAAGCCCGAGCCGAAGCTCGAGCTCAAGAAATGATTCGTGACCTGACGATCGAGGCGGCGTATATCGCCGCCTCGGTGATGTTCATCCTCGGGCTCCGCAGCTTGACGCGCCCCGACGCCGCGCGGCGGGGGATGCAGCAGGCGGCGATCGGGATGGTGCTGGCGATCGCCGGCACGCTCGTCAACCACCACATCGTCGAGTATCAGTGGATCATCGCCGGTCTCGCCCTGGGGACGTTGATCGGGTACCCACTGGGCATGTTCGTGCCGATGACGGCGATGCCGCAGCGGATCGCCATCTCCCACATGTTTGGCGCGGTGGCCGCGACGCTCGTCGGCGTCGCCGAGTACTACAACGCGTTCCACGGGGGTGAGCCGCTCGGCGCGGCTCGGATGACGGCGCTTGGCTTTGAGGTGCTCTTTGGGTCACTGACGATCACCGGCAGCTTCATGGCGTTTGGGAAGCTGCAGGAGATTCTGCCCGGCCGGCCGATCACGTTCAAGGGCCAGAACGCCGTCAACATCACGCTGTTCGCCTGCACGTTTGGGATGTTTCTCTACCTGATCTTTCATCCCGAGAACGCGACGTTGTTCTACGTCATGATCGGGATGGCGCTCGTCATCGGGATCTCGATGGTCATGCCGATCGGCGGCGCCGACATGCCGGTCGTGGTGTCGCTGCTCAACTCGTACGCTGGGTTGGCCTCGTCGGCGACCGGGTTTGCGATCGGGAACAATGTGCTCATCATCGCCGGGGCGCTGGACGGGGCGTCGGGGTTTCTGCTCTCCATCCTGATGAGCAAGGCGATGAATCGGTCGTTTGCCAACGTACTGTTTGGGGCGTTTGGGAGCCCGGTGGTCTCGTCAGGGAAGACGGCGATCGGGTTGACGGCGCAGTCCATCTCGGCCGAGGACGCGGCGCTCAGGCTGGCGTATGCCAGCAAGGTGATTGTGGTGCCGGGGTATGGGATGGCGGTGGCCCAGTCGCAGCACGTGGTGCGGGAGTTGGCCGAGTTGATCGAGAAGCGGGGTGGGGAGGTCAAGTACGCCATCCATCCCGTGGCCGGGCGGATGCCCGGGCACATGAACGTGCTGCTGGCCGAGGCGCACGTGCCGTATGACCGGTTGTACGACATGGAGGAGATCAACGGCGAGTTCGCGCTTGCCGATGTGGCGTTGGTGATCGGGGCGAATGACGTGGTCAATCCGGCGGCGCGGAATGATCCGGGGAGCCCGATCTACGGGATGCCTATTCTCAATGTCGACCAGGCGAAGAGCGTGATCGTGCTCAAGCGCAGCATGAATGCCGGCTTCGCGGGGATCGAGAACGAGTTGTTCTACGATCCTAAGACCAGCATGCTCTTTGGCGACGCCAAAACGTCCTTGAGCAAGCTGGTATCAGAGGTCAAGAACGTCTGAGGGGAGCCCTCGGACGTTCTTGACCCCCTAGCCCAGCCCGTCAGGTCGTCGGCGTCGGCGTCGACGTTGGCGTGGGTGTCGTCGGGTGCGCGAGGCGATCGAAGAGCTCCGTCGCCCCAGCCGCGACGCGCTCGCCGAGCTCCTTGCCCTGTTCGACGACGGTCGTGGCGACGCGCTTGGCGCGGGTGACGACCTTTTTCACGGCTTTGGTGCGCGCCGCTTTCTTGGCCGCCGCCTTCCGCTTGGGCGTCGCGCGTTTCTTCTTGGCGACGACCCGCTTGCGCGATGCCACCTTAGCCACCTTGCGTCGAGCCGCCTTCTTGCGGGCCGGCGCGCGCTTCTTCTTGGCGGCGGGTCGCTTGACTGCTCTCTTTTTCTTACCGGCGGCCTTCTTTTTCAGTGGCATGGGTCGCGTGCTCCCGAAGAGGGGTTGATCACACCCAGATAATTTCTCCTACGTACATACGGCACTTTTCGTACGCGTGCAAGATGCGCGATGATGCGCACACGCGCCTCCAACCTGCCGTCACGTGATGATGCGCGTCTCGCCATGCGCCGGAATCCAGAGGCGATCGGCCGGCAACCCCGCCGCCGCCCACGCGGCGGTCGCCCGCCGCGCCGGTTCGTCCAACGGCTCGTCGGTCAGCTTGAACGTCCCCCAATGCATCCCCGCCACCACCGCGCGGGGCGATCCCAGGGCCTGGAAGGCCGCCACGGCCTCCTCCGGGTTCATGTGCACCGCCCGCATGAACCACTCGGGCTCGTAGGCCCCGATCGGCACACAGGCCGCATCGAAAGGGCCCAGGCGCCGCCCGATCTCGTCGAAGGCCGGGTGGAACCCCGTGTCGCCGGCATAGTAGACGGCGCGCGAACCCGCCCGCACGACCCAGCCGCACCACAGGGTGTGGTTCCGATTGTCGAACCGCCGCCCGGAGAAGTGCTGCGCCGGCGTCGCGGTCAGCGTGACCAGCCCCCACTCGATCGACTCCCACCAGTCACGTTCGACCACGGTGCGGACCCCCTGCCGGCGGAGCCAGCGCCCGACGCCAAGCGGCGCCGCCCACGGCGCGTCGGGCGCCGCCGCCACCAGCCGCCGCACGGTCGGCCGGTCCAGGTGGTCGTAGTGGTCGTGCGAGATGACCACGCCGTCGATCGGCGGGAGGCCGGCGAGGTCGATCCCGGGCTCGACCCAGCGCCGCGGTCCAACGCCCTGGATCGGCGATGCGTAGGCACTCCAGACGGGATCGACAAGCAGATTCCGTCCGCCGATCTGGATCAGGAAGGACGAGTGCCCGACCCAGGTCAGGACGAGATCGTCCCCGCCCGCGCGCGGGACCGGGAAGCGGGGCTCGGCGCGCGGGTGCGACGCGGCAAACGCGGATCGGTCGATCGACGGGCGTCGGTGGCGTGGCCGGTCGATCAGCACCCAGCGAAGAAACGCACCAAACCCGTGTTGCGCGGACCCGGGCCCCCACGGGTTCTGGAATCCGCCGCCCGGACGGTGGTGGCTCGGCATCACAAACTATCTTAATCCCATGTCACGATTCTGGACCCTCGCCGCATTCGTTGTCGTCGCCGCACCTGCAGTACTGCCACCAGCGCCACTCCTGGCACAGAGCGCCCCCGACACCGCCGCCCACGCCCTGCCGTCGCACGTCGTCAACGCCCAGACGGACGACCCGTTCTATACGACAAACCGGATCGATTGGCCCGGCCCAAATGCGTCCCGCCTCTCGACCGGCGAGCCCGGCCCCAGCTACTGGCAACAGCGCGCCAACTACACGATCGCCGCCACGCTGGACACCTCGGCCAAGACGATCACGGGGTCCGTGACCGTCCACTACACCAACAACTCGCCCGACACGCTCCACTTTGTCTGGATGCAGGCCGACCAGAACCTGTACCGGCCCGGGAGCGAGGGTTCCATGTTGTATCCCGCCACGTCCCGCTGGGGCGTACGCGGGTTTGCCGGCGGGTACACGTTCCAGTCGGTGACGGTCGACGGCCACGCGGTCACGCCGCACGTCGATGACACGATGATGCGGCTGGACCTTCCGACGCCGATCGTCCCGCGCGGTGGGACGGCGACGATCACCATTAAGTATTCGTTCCCGATCCCCGACCACGGCTCGGACCGCATGGGGCGCGACGGCACGCTCTATGAGCTGGCCCAGTGGTACCCTCGCATGGCCGTCTACGACGACGTCCGCGGCTGGAACGTCGACCAGTACATGGGGCAGGGCGAGTTCTATCTCGAGTACGGCGACATCGATTATGCGGTGACGGTACCGGCCGGCTACACGGTCGCCGGCTCCGGGGTGCTCCAGAACCCGCTCCTGGTCCTCACGGCCGCGGAGCGGACGCGGCTGGCCAAGGCCGCCAAGACGGAGAGTGTCGTCCCGATCATCGCCGACAGCGAGGCCAAGGCCACGCCGACGCCAGGGACCAAGACGTGGCGGTTCCGCGCCGAGCACGTGCGGGATGTGGCGTGGGCCGCGGCGCCGGATTTTCGGTGGGACGCGACGAGCTGGCACGGGGTGCTGTGCCAGGCGTACTACCAGAGCGCCAAAGCGCATAAGGCCTGGGAATCCGCCGCCGAACAGACGCAGTGGACGATCCGGCAGTACTCCGAGCTGGTGTTCCCGTTTCCGTATCCCCAGGCGACGTCAGTCGCCGGACCGGTGGGCGGGATGGAGTACCCGATGTTCGTCATGGTCCACTACGGCACCGAGGACCCCAAGTCGATCTTTGGCACGCTCAACCACGAGCACGGGCACGAGTGGTTCCCGATGATCGTCGGCTCCAACGAGCGGCGGTATGCGTGGATGGACGAGGGGTTGAACACCTATATCAACGCCTTTGCCAACGAAGGACGATATCCGGGCACGCCCGTGTGGGGGAGCTACCTCAAGAGCTGGGCGGGGACGGTCGACAACGGCACGCAGGCGCCGCTCATGACCATGCCCGATCACATCAACGCTGGCGCGCTGGGCGCGATCGGCTATCGCAAGCCGGCCGCCGTGCTGCTGGCGTTGCGCGACAACGTCGTGGGGCCCGAGACGATGGATCGGGCGATGCAGGTCTACGTGCGGCGGTGGGCGTTCAAGCATCCGACGCCGGGTGATTTCTTCCGGACGATCGAGAACGTGTCGGGGCAGGACCTGTCGTGGTTCTGGCGGGGGTTCTTCTACACGACCGATGTCCTGGACATCGGGATCGACTCGGTGACGAACGATGGCGGCACGGCGACCATCGCCCTCACCAAGCACACGTCGATCCTCTTCCCCGTGTCGGTCCGGTTGTCACTGCAAGATGGATCGACCCAGGATGTGCACGCCCCGGTCGACGTGTGGTCGCGCGGCGATCAGGTCCAAGTGACGGTACCCGTGCACGCCGCCGTGACCGGCGCCCGGCTCTGGCCCGACCCGTTTGTTCCCGATTGGAATCCCCGGAACGACACGTGGGGTACCCCTTCACCCGCCGTAGAGACAGCCGGTACCGCCACACGTGGCGGACTCAACCCTACGGGCGTCCAGTAAGTAGCTGTTCCAGAAGTACCTGATTTGCCAGCTGTTAGTTAGATTGGTTGGGCTACGCCTACACCTGTTCGCTACACTGATCGAGGAGATACATGCTGCCCCTGTACGGTATCCTGTCGTCGCACTGGTGGATCCCCGTGGTCTTTATTGTCGTCGCGGGCCACATCACCAATGTCTGTGTGACGTTGTTCCTGCACCGGGCTCAAACGCACCGCAGCGTCAAGTTCCACGCGCTGGCCTCGATCCCTATGCGCGTGTGGCTCTGGCTCTCCACCTCGATCGTCACCA
>DATMNB010000132.1:0-11718 GCA_035569435.1 Gemmatimonadaceae bacterium | reverse complement strand
AGTGGCACCCCGATGTTCCCCGCGTCCACCGCGTCGTACCCGCTCCCGCGCAGCAGATGCCCGATCAACGCGGTCGTCGTCGTCTTGCCATTGGTCCCGGTCACGGCGATGTACTTGAGCCCCGGCATCGCCTGGAGCGCCAACTCGATCTCCGAGATCACCGGCACACCGGCCGATCGCGCCGTCACCAGCGGGGGCGCCGTCGGCGGAATCCCCGGACTCGCAACCACCAGCCGAGCGCGCGCGATCCGCGCCAGATCGTGGCCGCCTTGGGCGGAGTCCGAGGCATACACCTGCCGTCCCTGCCGGGCAAGCAACGCGGCCGCCGCGCGGCCACTCGCGCCCAAGCCGAGGACGGCGACCTCCCCGCTCACCGCACCTTCAGTGTGCTGAGCGCCAACGCCGCGAACAAAATGCCGAGGATCCAGAACCGCACCACGACCTTGGACTCCGACCACCCCAGCAGCTCGAAATGATGGTGCAACGGCGCTCGGCGAAAGATCCGGTGCGTCTGCGCATACTCGAGACCATACCGCCGCCGCCGGTACTTGAACACCGTCCGCTGCAGCAGCACCGACACCGTCTCAGCCACAAACATGCCGCCGATGAGCAGCAGCAGAAACTCCGATTTGAGCAGCACCGCGATCGCACCCATGGCCCCGCCCAGCGCCAGCGACCCGGTGTCCCCCATGAATACCTCGGCCGGATACGCGTTGTACCACAGAAACCCGATCGTCGCCCCGACGATCGCCGTGCAGAACACCGTGAGCTCGCCGGCCCCTCGCATGTAATAAATCTGAAGATACGCGCTCGTATCGATACGGCCGATCACGTAGGCGAACAGCGCGAACGTCAGCGCCGCGATCGCCGTGAGCCCCGCGGCCAACCCATCCAAGCCGTCGGTCAGATTCACGGCATTGGAGACGCCCACGATGACAAACGTGACGAACCCCACGTACGTCCACCCCAACCACGCCGCGGCGGGCACGAGCAACACGTACTTGAAGAACGGGAGCGTCGTCGATGCCCCTGGCAGCGTCGAGATGGGGTACTTCCAGAGATAGAACCCCAGCAGAAATCCGATCGTCGTCTGCCCGACCAGCTTGTACTTCTCCACCAACCCCGTGTTGATCTGCCCGAGTCGCTTCTGCCGCAACTTGAGGTAGTCGTCGAGAAAGCCGATCGCCCCCATGGCCGCCATCACCATCACCGCCAGCTGCACGTACCGGTTGTCGAGCTTCGCCCACAAGAGCGTCGGCACGATCGTGGCGCAGAGAATGATCCACCCACCCATCGTCGGCGTGTGCTGCTTGACGGCGTGCGTGTCGGGCGTCCCGGCGCGGATCACCTGGTTGAGCGCCATCGCCCGCAGGCGCCGGATGATCGCCGGCCCCACGAGAAAGGCGACCAGGAGCGACGTCACGAACGCGCCGGCCGCGCGGAACGTGATGTAGTTGAAGAGCCTGAAGAGCGAGACGTATCGCGTGAGCGGCGCGAGGAAATGATAGAGCACTACTGTCGGGCCCAGTCGGTGAGGTGTGGAACGAGACGCTCGAGGCGCACGCCGCGTGACGCCTTGAGCAGGATGACGGCATCGGGCGCCAGCCGCGGCGCCAGCCGGGGCCACAGCTCATCGACATCGGTCGCCGTGACGACGCGCGGATCGCCAGCCGCCGCGGCCTCCAGGGCCGGCGCGAACGCGCCGATCCCGGCCACGATGTCGACCCCTGGCACCCCAAGCGCGCGGCGCGCGATCTCGTCATGCATGGCATCCGCCTCGGCACCCAGCTCCCGCATCGTGCCCAGCACGGCCACGCGCTGCCGGCCCCCGCCGACCGCCGCCAGCAGGTCCAGCGCGGCACGCGCCGACGCCGGGTTGGCGTTGTAGGCGTCATTGATCAACGTCGCCCGCCCCAGCGTCTCCCACGCCGATCGCATGCTCGGCGACGGCATGGCCGCGATCCCGGCTGCCGCCCGCTCGACGGACACACCAGCCGCCCGCGCCACAGCCATCGCCAACATCGCGTTTCGCAAGTTATGCGCCCCCCGCAACGGGACGGAGATCGTGGTGCCCTCGAACCCCAGTTCGCCACTCCCATCCGGTCCGACCGTCCACCACTCCGCCCGCACATCCCCCGCGTCGAGTCCGGCCGACACCACACGCTGCGCACGCCCACGGGCGGCGACGCCGATCTCGGGTTGCGCGGCCGGCACCACCGCCAGCTCCACGCCGTCAAACACCGCGCTTTCTTCCGCGAGCACCCCCGCCAGGTCGCGCAACCCTTCCAGGTGCTCTTCACCGATGGACGTCATCACCGCCACGTTCGGCTCCGTGATCGCCCGCAAGAGGGCGATCTCGCCAGGTTCGTTTGTCCCGACCTCGACGACCGCGATGTCCGCGTCATCCGGGAGCGCCAGCAGCGTCAGGGGGACGCCGATCTGATTGTTCAGATTCCCCTGCGTCGCATGCACCGTGAGCATCGATCCGAGCGCCGCCCGGAGTAGCTCTTTCGTCGTGGTCTTGCCATTGGAACCCGCCACGGCCACCACGGGCTTCCCCCACGCGCGACGTCTGTACCGCCCGAGTGCCCCGAGCGCCGTCTGGGTATTTGGCACCACGTAGAGTGGTATCCCGAGCCCGGCGATCGCACTCGAGACGACAGCCCCTGCACACCCGCGTTCCACCGCCGCGTGGAGAAACTCGTGCCCATCAAACCGCTCCCCCACCAGCGCCACGAACAGCTCTCCGGCACCGACAGTGCGGGTGTCAGTCGACACCCCCACGATGGGTGTTGCTCCCCGCGGACCCGTTCCAAGCGCCTGGGCAACGCGATCCAGACTCCAGAACGCCCTCACGCGTTCGCTCACGCGTTCGCTCACGCGTTCGCCTGCACGATCGCCCGTTCATCCAAGGGATATTTGGTCGTGCCTCGCACCTGATACGTCTCGTGCCCTTTGCCGGCCAGCAGCACGACGTCGTCCGGCTCCGCGATCGCCAGCGCGCGCACGACAGCCTGCTCCCGATCCTCGATCCGCTCGTGCGGCCGCGTCATCCCCGCCTCGATGTCGTCCAGAATTCGCTCCGGATCCTCGGTCCGCGGATTATCGCTCGTCAGAATGACGACGTCGGCCAGCCGCTCCCCGATCGCCCCCATCTGTGGTCGTTTGCCACGATCGCGATCCCCACCCGCCCCAAAGACGACGATCAAACGCCCCCGCGTGAACGGCCGCACCGCGCCAAGCGCCCGCTCCAGTGCGTCCGGCGTATGCGCGTAGTCACGCAGCACCACCGGCGCGTCATGGAGAATCTCCAATCTCCCCGGCACCTGTGGCACGGTCCCCAGTCGCTCGGCAATCGTCGCCGGCGTCCACCCCAGCGCCCACGCTGTCGCCGCGGCGCCAAGCGCATTGGCCACGTTGAAGTCCCCGATGAGCGGCAGCCGCACCGGCACCGTCGCCCCGCCAATCGCCAGCCCCCAGTCGCTCCCGCGAGCACCATACCGAATGTCGACCGCCCGCACATCGGCCGGCTCGCCCGCGCCGGAGAACGTGACCGTCCGCGGCGCCGGCGGCAACGCCCGCCAGTGCGCGTCATCGGCGTTCACGACCGCGACGCCGTCCGGCGCCAGATAGGACACGAGTCTGGCCTTGGCGGCAAAGTACGCCTCCATCGTGCCGTGATAGTCCAGATGGTCGCGCGTCAGGTTGGTGAACAGCCCCGCCGCGAACCGGATGCCTTCCACCCGCCGTTGGTCGAGACTGTGCGACGACGCCTCGATCGCGACCGTGCGCACACCTCGATCCACCAGTGCGCGGAGCAGTCGCTGCAGCTCGATTGGCCCGGGCGTCGTCAGGTCCGCGCCACCCGGCAGCGCGACGCCCTCCGACCCGACGAACACACCGATCGTCCCGACCGACGCGCTCCGCGCTGCCGGCTCGTCCAGGAGATGCCGCAACAATCCGACGCTCGTGCTCTTCCCGTTCGTGCCCGTCACGCCAATGATCCGCAGTGCACGCGCTGGCCATCCGTAGACGGCGCCCGCGACCACCCCCGCCGCCGCCCGTCCGTCGCGCACGACCAAGGCCGGCAACACGGTCCGCGTGGGATCCTCGACGATCGCCACCGCCGCCCCAACGCGTTCCGCGGACGGCAGAAACTCGTGTCCATCGCGCGCCGTGCCGCGCACGGCCACAAACGCCATCCCCTGCCGCACGACCCGGCTGTCGTCCGTGACGCCCTCGATGACCTCGGGCACCGGCCCGCGGACCGCCACGAGCAACCCGGCCTCGCTGAGCGCCGTCACGAGCGCCGCCCCCGCCGTCACGGCGCGCCCGCCAACCGCACCAGCGTCCCAGGCGCGGCGACGGTGCCGGCGCCAGGCGTCGTCCGCCCTGCCGGCCCGCTGTCCAGCATGACCCGAAACCCGGCATGGTGCAGGGCGTACACCGCCGCGCGCAACGGCAATCGCGTGACGTCCGGAATCGGGCGCGGCGCCCCGGCACTCTCGACCCGTGCCGGCGCCAATGGAAGCCGCACGGTAACCGTCGACTCAGCCACCACGGGCGCAACGTCAGCCGCCGCGGTCTGCGTGATCGACGCGACGGGAGCGCGCGCCGCGAGCACCGCGCCATCGAGCGCGGCCCCCTCGGCCGCGATCGCCGCCTGCAGCACGACCTTCGAGACCGGGGCGGCGGTCTTGCCACCGTAGTACGCGCCGTGCGGGTCGTCGAGCTTCACGACGATAACGTATCGCGGCGCGCGCGCCGGAAAGAGCCCGACAAACGACGCCGTATACGCATCGGCCAAATAGTGGCCATGCGTCGCCCGGTGCGCCGTCCCCGTCTTCCCCGCGACCTCGAACGTCGACAGGTTCGCCTCCATGCCGGTGCCCCCTTCGACGACGCCCGACAGCATCGCCCGCACCGTGTCAGCGACCGCCTCGGGCATCACCCGCCGTACCACGCGGCGCCGCTGCCGATAGAGCACCGTCGCGTCGGGCCGCCGCACCTCGCGGATGAGCGCCGGCTCCAGCAGCTCGCCACCGTTGGCGATGCTCGCGTACGCCATGGCCAGCTGCAGCGGCGTCACACTGAGCTCGTACCCGAACGCCAGCGATGCCCGCGAGTCGGCGCTCCACTCGTGAGGCGGACGTAACGTGCCACCGGCTTCCGGATAGGGCACCCCGGTCGGCATCCCGAAGCCCGCGTCACGCAGCGCCTGATACTCCTCGCCCGCCGACAGTCGCCCCACGAATTGCGTGATCCCGATATTGCTCGAGTACTTGATGACGTCGCGCAGCGACATCGACGGGAACTTGTGCTCGTCTTCGATCCGCCGTCCGTTGAACACCCACACGCCGTTGTGCGTGTCGACCACATCGCCCGGTCTCGCTCTCCCCAGGGATAACAGTGAGGCCGCAATAAATGGCTTGACGGTCGAGCCGGGCTCGAACGGCTCGGTCAACGCCGTGGCCACCATCGATCGCGGATCGCGTCGGTTGCTCGCCAGTGCCAGCACCGACCCATCGCGGGGATCGACCACGACGATATCCCCACCGGACGCCCCAAGCCGCGTCACCGCATCGGCGAGCGCCTCGTCGCAGATCTCTTGCAGCGCATGGTTGACCGTGAGGACGACCGTGTTCCCCGCGCGCGTCGCCCGCGCCGGGGCGCCCGGCGACTCATACAGCACGCCGCGCGCGTCCTGCGTGTACGTCTGCGCACCAGCATCGCCGCGCAGCACCGAGTCGAGCGCCAGCTCCAACCCGTCGGCGCCGATCCCGCCATTGCCGACACGCCCCACCAGCCGGCGCATGCCGTCGGAGCCCAGCGGCTCTCGGTCCACCGACGCCTCGGTATGCACGCCCTGCATCGCCATGGCCACGCCCGCGTCGGCAGCGGGATAGCGGCCCGGAATCACCACCCACTTCTCCTGGCGGTCGGTGGCCCGACTGACCCAGTCCGCGGGGACACCGGCCTGCGCGAGCGCCCGCGCCAGCGCCGCCAGGTCAGGCACCTGCGTGGGCGCGATGCTGAAATGCACGACCTCCCGGCTCGCCGCGACCACCCGCTCGGTGGCATCGAGAATCGGCCCCCGCGGCGGCACGTTGGGCGCGGGCGCGAAATGCTCGTGGCGCGCGAGCTCGACCCATTTGCCGCGCTGCAGCAGCTGGACCTGCGCGGCCCGGCCGATCAACGCGACGGCAAAGACCAGGAGCGACAGGTGGACCAGGCCGACGCGGTCAGTGCGCAGCATGCGCCGACTCCGATCGCGGGAGCACGATCACCTCGCTGTCGTCGGGCACGCGCATGTGCAGCCGCTGCTCGGCGATCGGGCCGAGATGCTCCCGGCCGGAGAGCATCCGCACCGTGGTCTCCAGCTTGCTCTTCTCGCCATCCGCCTGAATGCGCTGTGCTTCGAGGGTCCGAATCGTCGACGCCTGCGCCACCCCAATGGCCCGCCGCCAGATGACGGCGCACGCCACTAGAACGAAACCAACCAACGCCAGCGCGACCCACGTACGGCCCCGCGGCGGACGCTTCGCCCTCACGCTTTTTCCCACACCCTGAGCCGCGCACTCCGTGCCCGCGGGTTTCGCGCCACCTCGTCCTCGGACGCCGTCACAGCCCGCCGCGTGACGACCGTGCCCAACGCGACCGCGCCGCACGTGCACCGGGGCGCGAGCGGCGGACACGTGCAGGCCACGCTCCATTCTCGGAACGCGTGCTTGACCAGCCGGTCCTCCCCGGAGTGGTAGGCGATGACGGCGAAGCGCCCGCCCGGAAGGAGCCGATCCCGCAACGCCGGCAGGGCCGCCCCGAGCACGGTCAACTCATCGTTGACGGCAATGCGCACCGCCTGAAACAGCCGCGCGAAATCGGACGGCCCGCTCCGCGGCCCGAGTGCGCCCCGGATGGCGTTGACCAGATCGTCGCTCGTCTCAAAGGCCTGCGTGGTGCGCCGGTGCACGATCGTCCTGGCGAGCCGCGCGGCACGGGGCTCATCGCCGTATTGCCGAAACAGGTCGGCGAGCGTCCGCTCGTCGGCGTCGTTCAACACCGCTCTGGCGTCACGCTCCGGAGCACCTTCCGCATCGCGGCGCATGCGCATATCGAGGGGAACGCCAGGCCTGAAGGAGAAGCCACGAGTTGCGTCGTCGATTTGGTGGGACGAAACGCCGAGGTCCAACAACACCCCATCGTAGCGCACGCCGGCGAGCGCCGCCACCTGATCCAGCTCGGCAAAGTTCGCCTGGAACGCCCGGAATGTCCCGGCCGCCTCCTCCGCGGACAATCGCGCGCGTGCCGTCGTCAGCGCATCGGCGTCCTGATCGAGGGCATCGACGCGAGCCCCCGCGGCCAGGAGCGCCGCGGTGTGCCCGCCGCCGCCGAGCGTGCCATCGAGCACCCGCCCATGCAGTTGCTCGATGACCGCGTCCACCAGGACGGGGGTGTGGTATGTCTCGACCTCCCCCACGCTCCCCCCCGCGGTGGCGCTCCTACTTACAGTACGCCTTGATCTGCTTCTGAACGATCGGCAGCACCTGCTGCAGCGCCGTGAGAATCTGCTTGGCCGGCTCCGGATACATCTGGAGCCCGGCGGGCACGTTGGACTGCGCGATCCCAAAATAGCCGTCTGCTTTCTTGATCTGCGCGCAATCCTTGCTGGCGGCCCCCGCCTGATCAGCCACGTACCCCGCCGTGAAGGCCGACGCCCCCATCAAGAACTTGGGCGTTGGCGAGGCAACCAGGCTGTCAGAGAAGGCCAGATACTTGATCGCCACGTCGAGCGTGTCGACGTTCTTGGTGGCGTTCCCCTTCTTGTACCAGACGTTGCCCTGCGTCAACGCGAACTTGGCCGCCGTCGATCGGCCGCTCGTGTCGGCCGCCGCCGCCTGGTGCAGCGCCCAGATCGTACTGTCGTTCTGCCCCGTCTGCGAGTAGACGGTCGCCAGCAGGACAGCGGCGTTCGTCGCCTTTGGGTTCTTCGCCAGAATGCCGAGCAACACGGGCTTGGCCTGCTGCAGTTGGCCAGCGTTGATCAGCTGCTGCGCCTGCAAGGTCTGGAGCGACGTGTTGTTCGGGAACTTGGCGACTCCCCGCGCCGCAAGCTCGGCCGCTTTCTGCGGCTGGCTATCGCCCGCGTACGCCGTGACCTGGCGCAGGAAGAAGAGCGTGTCCGCGAACGCCGTGTCCTCCTTGGCAACCTGCTCGCCAAGCGGCGCTGCTTCTTTGAAGTGCTTGGTGACCATCAGGAGCCGGTACTGCAGCTCCTCGAGCTTTGGATCACCCGGGTTGGCCTTCACGACCTGATCCATGATCGGCAGCGCCTGGTCGGCGTGGCCGCTCTGGACGATCTGGCCCACGACGCGCTCGACCAGGTCCGTGTTCGACGGATCGGTCGCGATCAGCCGGGTCCAGGCGCGCACGGCGTTGTCCAGATCCTTCTTGTCGTAGTAGGCCTGCCCCGCCAGCTCCAACGCCCGGCGGTTGGTCGAGTCGACCTGGAGGACCGCCTGCGTCAGCGCGATGATCGAATCGGGGGGCTGCTTCTGCTCCGCGTAGATGTTGGCGATGCAGAGTCGGGCGAGCGTCGACGGCGGGTACGCGGCGATGGCAGCGCGGCCGGCAGCGATCGCTTGGGGATATTTGGACGCATCGTGACCCAGGTCGTAGCACTGATTCTCGCCCGGGATCTGCGCGAGGGCCGCCTGGAATGACTTGGACACGAGCTTGGCCGCGTCGCCCGCACTGCGTCCCTTGGCGACAGGCAGGGGCTGGGCAAAGGACACGTCGCGCGCCAACACCAGCCTGGGATAGATGGCCACGCTGTCGCCCTTCTTGATCGCCGTGCCGTCGACGATGTAGTCGGCGCGCAGCTGGGACGCCAGCTGCTTGGTGTCCGACGGCGTGATGGGATCACACACCGGGAACCCTGACGCCTGCAGCGTCTGATCGATGTGGTCCCGCGGCACAACGGGCAGCTTGTGGTAGTTCAGGTCACCGTCGAGCCGGTCGCGGACTTCCTGCGCCGCTTTGCAGCCGAGCGTCTTGTCGGGGGAGATGAACGCGGGCACGACGAGCGTGAACTTCGCGTCCGGGTCCGGTGTGCGGGTGGTTTGCGCTCCGAGCACCCCGGCGAAGGTGAGGGCGACGACGCCGGCTAAACAGACCTTCACGAGGCTGGCCTCCCAGTAGAAAACATATGTATCAAGTGTACCGGACAAATGGAACCCTCAAGCGGCGGCAAAGTTCGCCGCCGCCCCACACTCGCGCTATGGGCGAAGAGGGACTCGAACCCCCGACATCCTGCGTGTAAGGCAGGCGCTCTAACCAACTGAGCTATTCGCCCTACTGCAAAATGGCTATCGGAATGAGCACGCAGTAGCCGAGGATGAGCAGCACAGGCGCGATCGTTTCGCCCCCACGCGCCAAGTCGGCAAATCCAAGCAGCAGGGAGGCCGCGGCGAGCACCCACCATAACACACGACGCCGTCGAGGCGCCTCAGACTCATTCGAGAGCATTCGAAAAGTGTACGGATCGCGGAAATGCATGTCAAGCAGTTAGTTCCCGCTTTGCGTCTCCATGTGGTGAATCTTCACGATTTTTTCATGTCGTGTGCTCGCCGGCGGTCGGCGGCGGCGGCAGTGAATCGAGCAGCGCGCCGATCGCCTCGAGCCGAGCGCGCCGCTCCGCCGCCTCGTCGGCCGCCCGCAACATCGCGAGGCGCGCCCGATCGCGCCGCCGCCGGATGAGATAGAGCGGCGCGAGCAGGATCAGCAACGCCAGTGTAGCCAGCGACAGATCCGACACGAGCGCCAGCGCCCCATACCGCTGACGGACCCGCGTCCGCCAGGTCGCCTCAAACGTCTCCAACGGCTCCCCGTACGCGAGACGCACCGCGTGGTCGAGCGAGCCGCCGGCGCGCCAGTACGCAAAGAACAACGAGAGCCCCCGCGCCCGATCAAGCGCGGCGAGATCAGCCACGGCGCGATACGCCAACGCATAGCTGGCCTCGGCGTCCCCCAACGTGCCCGTCAGCCCGCTGTCGACCTGCAGGAGCGTCGGCACACCACGCAGGGCCAGCGCCACGTTCGCCGCCAACGCATCGTCTCGTCCACTCTCCCCTGCCGCAAAGCACGCGTACCCCTCGTCGAACCACCGCGGCGCGCGGTCGCCCAGATACTCGTGCAGCGCCAGATGGGCGAGCTCGTGCCGCAGCACGACGGTCGGATCGCCAGCCGATGACGGCGCGCCCCGTCCCTGCAGCACGATCCGGTTCTCGTCCGGGATCGCGATCCCCGCCCCCCACTCCGGCGCCCCCGGCCCGACCCACTGCCGGAACGTCGCCTTGTCGGGGGCGATCGCGATCAGCACATGCGCCACGGGGCGTGGCAGCCCTGGAAATGTGTCGGTCTTGACCGAGCGGTCGAGCAGTGCCTTCCCCAACACCGTGTCCGCCCCATACGCCACGACCGTAAACCGTCCACGGTCGATCCGCGTCGCCCCGCTCGGAACTGTACCCTGGGCGAGGAGGGTGAGGGGAAAAGCCGCCCCAGCGAGCGCCGACGGTGCGAGTGTGGCAACCCGTAGCGCGTGCGAAGCGCGCGCTACGAAGCCCGCGGCGGCTCGCCGCCAGCCGCCACGGCTTCCAACACCTCCGCGCACCGCTTGCCCCATGGATTGAACTTGTTGGCCGCGAACCCCGCGCGCCACGCCTCCAGCGCGCCCTCCGGCCGATCCCCAAACCACCGCGCGCGGCCCAGCTCGTAGTACGCCTCGATCAGATTCGGCCCGATCGCCAACGTCTTCTGAAAAAACGTTTCGGCGTCCTCGTACATCTCCCGCTCGAGATACACCAACCCGAGATAAAAGTGCGCATACAACGTCGCCTTGCGATCGTTATCCAGTCGAATCGCCTTCGACAGATGCTCGATCGCCTCCCCAAAGATCCGCTTCTTGAGGCAGATGTACCCGACGTTGATCCGCGCCAATGCATTGCTCGGCTGGCGCATCAACACGCGCTGAAAGTTGAGCAGCGCATCGTCGTACTTCTCCTGCAGCATCTGCGCCCACCCGAGCAACGACTCCGACTGCGGGTCGTTCGGCGACAGCTCCAACGCCTTGGCCAACGCGGCCTCGGCCCCCTCATAGTCGCCGAGCGAGATCCGACTCCACCCCTTCTCGATGAACGTCGACGCGCCGATGTGATCCGACACGACCGGCTTGTCGCCGTTGAACTGCGGCGCCACCGACGGCGCCGCGGCGTGGTCGGCGGCCTTCCACTTCTCCACCAGCTTCTTGATGTCGTCCTTGAGCGCCGTCAACTCGACGGTCCGCTGCTCGACCTGTCGGAACAGGGTGATGATCTCGCCCTTCAGCTGCTCGCGCGCCCCATTCTGCCCGCCGCCGGCGACCAGTCGCGCGTCGATGTCCGCATACCGCGCGCGGAAATCGCTGATGCCGTCCGGTTCAGGCATGGGTCAGCGCGCCCGCCGCAGTCTCCGTGGCAGTGTCCAACGCCAGTCGTTCCGTCGCCGACACGAGATGGGAGACATGCAGCAACATGACCAGCTTCCCGTCGCGCCGGACAATCCCCTTCAGGTATTCAGCCGAC
Organism: Gemmatimonadaceae bacterium; assembly: GCA_035569435.1. Taxonomy (GTDB): domain Bacteria; phylum Gemmatimonadota; class Gemmatimonadetes; order Gemmatimonadales; family Gemmatimonadaceae; genus DASRDS01. Next base: position 100 of record DATMNB010000132.1, on the reverse strand, counting down.
AGCCCGCGAAACAGCGGCGGCGGCGGCTCGACAGCCGCCGCATCCAACCGCGTCACGTCGAGCACCGCATCGACGATCCCCGCCACCCAGTGATCCCCGG
>DATMNB010000131.1:0-4843 GCA_035569435.1 Gemmatimonadaceae bacterium | reverse complement strand
CTCTCACGACAGTCAACGGCGCGATCGCCCTCGATGCGGTCGGCGGCGACGTCCAAGCGCGCGGCGAAAACGGCCCGATTGACATCACGCTCTCTGGGAAACGCTGGTCGGGTTCCGGGCTGGACGCCGAGACCGAGAATGGCCCCGTGTCACTCACGGTGCCGGCCAACTACGCGGCCCACCTCGAGACCGGCACCGTCAACGGCCCAATGCAGATTGGCTTCCCGATCACGATGCCGGCGGGCAACAACAACCTGCGCCGCCTGTCCACCGACATCGGCGGCGGTGGCCCACCGATCCGAGCCGTCACGACCAACGGCCCGGTCACTATCGCGCGGGAACTCGCGAGCAGCACTGACTAGTCGCGCCGGCGATTAGTCGCCACATAAAACCGAGCTACTAGAGCACCTTGGCCCGCTAACTAATCGCGGCAGCGATTAGTCGCCATATAAAACTGAGCTATTACTAGTGCGCCTTGGCGCACTAGTAGTAGCTATCGCGCTAGTAATAGCTATGAACTCGGGGCCGACGTAGTGACCGTGTGATCTCGACCACGAGCCAGATCGGAAACACGATGAACAACATGATCTTGCCGGCGACCACCGCCACCACGAGACCCGCCGCGAGCGCTAGGACCGCCATGACCACCGCCGCTGCAAACAGCAGCGGCGCGCCAACCAGCGCGGCAAGCAACAGGAGCGGCAGCCCGATCACGACCGCCACCAGTCCGAGCGGCACCAACACCAGCCCGACCGTGAGCCCAACCACCAACGTCCGTAGGATGCGCAACATGCGAGGTAGTACGGCCCCTTAGACGAAATGTTTCACTCCCGAACGGGCCCCGAACCCACTACGTTTCCCTCGATGGGCCGCCCGACCGGAAGCGCCATTCTCCCCCTCCACTGGGGCCGCGTCCCACCGTGGCTGGCGACGCGCATGGCCACCCTGGGCCGCGTCATCACGGAGGCGATCATCCTCCACTACGGCCGTGACGAGTACCTCCGCCGCATCGCCCATCCCCATTGGTTCCAAGCATTTGGCGCCGTCATGGGCATGGACTGGCACTCCTCGGGCATCACCACCTCCGTCCTCGGCGCCTTGAAACGCGGCCTCGCCCCCGTTCAATGGGAGCTCGGCCTCCACGTCTGTGGCGGCCGCGGCAACGAATCGCGCAAAACCCCGCACGAGCTCGTGAGTCTGAGCGACCGCCTGAGCCTCGACGGCGATGCCCTTGCCCGCTCCAGCCGCCTCGTGGCCAAGGTCGACAGCGCTGCCGTCCAGGACGGCTACGGGATCTACCTCCACGGCTTTGTCCTGGCCGACGACGCCAAATGGGCCGTCGTCCAACAGGGCATGTGCCCCGAGCGCCGCGAGGCCCGCCGCTATCACTGGCTCTCGGAGGGCCTCACCAGTTTCGTCGAGTCGCCCCACGCGGCCATCGATGGCCACCCATCGGGCGACCCCATCGTCAATCTCACCGACCTCCGCGCCGCCGACGCCCGCGCCGCGCAGCTCTCGCTCGTCCGCGAAGGCCCCGACTTCGTCATGCGCACCGTGCACCGCCTCTCGCCAACACCCGTGTTAGAGCTGCCGTTCCACCACGAGGTGCGCGCCGAGGACGTCGTCCAACGCCGCCTCCGCGGTGCGATCGCCGCGGCACACGAGCGCGGTCCCGTCGATTTCGAGGATTTGCTGCTGACGCCGGGCGTCGGCCCCCGCACCGTGCTCTCCCTCGCTCTCGTCGCCGAGGTCGTGCACGCCGCGCCCGCGCGATTCAGCGACCCGGCACGCTACTCCCTCGCCCACGGCGGCAAGGACGGCCACCCCTTCCCCGTTCCACGCCGCGTGTACGACGAGACGATCCGCGTCATGAAGGACGCCATCGCCCGCGCCAGGCTTGGCCAGTCCGACCGCCTGTTCGCGATCCAACGCCTGGACGCCGAGGCCCGCCGCTTGGAACGCGCGGCCCCGGCTGTCGACTTTGATGCCTTCGTCACCGACGAATGGGCCCGCTCGCCAGAACGCGACGGGATGACCGTCGCCGGTCCCGTCGTCACTTCCCCGTCGTCGTCTGCGCCGCCCGCACGGGCACCGACGCCTTCCACGTATCCCACGCCATTTCAATCCGGTCGGACTGCACGCTGATCGTGAACTGATCGACCGGCGGCGTCACGTTCCGGTCGAGCCGCATCGAGATCCGCGCCAGATCGGCCGAGTGGTCGTACTCGGTGCCCCACTCGCCGGTGTTCTTGTTCACGATGAGCTCCCAGCCTTTGGCCGTGATATACGAGAACAGCGTGTACCGCCCCGCGGGAATCGACGTCGTGCCAAGCACGAGATCCCGGTCGATGGCGAACCCCGTCGCCGCGTTCGCCCCGGTGCGCCAGACCGTATTGAACGGGATCACGTTGCCAAAGATCACCCGGCCCCGCCGCGACGGCCGGCCGTAGTCGATCACCACGTTGGCGCCCGCGATCGTCCCGCGCGCCGTGGCGCGTGGCGAGAGCGCGCCAAGCGGCGCCGCGGCAACCGTCTTATCGAGATCGGGCCAACCTGCGACGCGCGTGACCGTGGCCTGCAGCGTGCCGCCCGGATCCGTCGCGCTCTGGATATGCCCGCGCGCATCCACCTGCAGCCGGATCGTGTCCGACGGCGTGGTGATCCACGCCGAGTCGCCGCGCGCCAGGACGGAGCCGGTGTCGGGACCATCGCCGACATAGTACCAGACAAACGGCACGCGCGTGCCCGACTGCGACTGGGCGCGCACGACGGCGAGCTCGTGCAGCCCGTACGCCGGCTCCGCCAGCGGCACCACGTAGCGCCCCACCGCTCGGCCGCGGACGGAAAGCGACTGCGCCTGATGCGTCGTGCTGTCCCGCGTGGTCACCGTCAGGTGGACCGTGTCGTTCTGGAACGTCGCCGTGACGTGCCCGCCGTTCACAAACGTGAGCTCGTACGTCGTCACGTTCCCCGCTCGGTCGAGACGCGCGACGTACCGTGCCCGCCGGACCTCCGGCGCCCGCGACACCATTTCGCCCCAGACGGAATCCGCCGTGCGTACAAAGCGCTCCACGGCCAGCGTGTCGGCCCCAAGCCGCGTGACGAACGCCCCGCTGTCGACACGGATGCCGGTGACCTGCGCGTGGATCGGCGCCGCGCCGACCAACAGAACCGCTGCCGCCCACGATATCCGTCGCATCGCGTTCTCCCTCCGGTATGTGCGCGAACATACCGCGCCACCTGGAGACTCGGCTAGAACGTTGACCAAACGGTCACATGTGGCGCAGGTTGCTCTCATGTCCCTCAGCCTGGAAAGGATCCCGCCCGAGGCCGTCAGCGTCGACGACTTCGAGGCGATCGCCCGCCAAAGCCTCCCCGGCCCCGTCTACGACTACGTCGCCGGCGCGGCCGCCGACGAGCTGACGCTCCGCGCCAACCGCGATGCCTATGCGCGCATCCGGCTTCGCCCGCGCGTCCTCGTCGACGTCTCGCGCCTCGACACGCGCGCCAATCTGTTCGGGCAGGAGCTGCCGTTTCCCGCGCTCATCGCGCCGACGGCGTTTCATCGCCTGCTGCACCACGACGGCGAGTGCGCGACCGCGCTGGCCGCGGCCGCCACCGGCGTCCCCTACGTGATCAGTAGCTCCACGACGACGCCGCTCGCCGACATCGCCGCCGCGGCTCCCGACGCCAACCGCTGGTTCCAACTCTATTTCCTCCCCGACCGCGCACGCACCGCCGCCCTCGTGCACGAAGCCGAGTCGGCCGGCGTCCGCGCACTCTGCCTGACCGTCGACACCCCGGTCATCGGCACCCGCAACCGCGAGCAACGCTCACGCGTGCAACTGCCCGCCGGCGTCACCGCGCCCTACTTCCACCACATCGCCAGCCACACCGGCACGACCACCTCGTTCCAGGTCGTCACCTGGAAGGACGTCGACTGGCTCCGCCAGACCACCGCGCTCCCCGTTCTGCTCAAGGGCATCCTGACCGCCGACGACGCGCGCCTCGCGGTGGACCATGACGTCGCCGGCATCGTCGTCTCCAACCACGGCGGCCGAAACCTCGACACCGTCCCCGCGACCATCGAGGCACTCCCCGAGGTCGTCGCCGCCGTCGCCGGCCGCATCCCCGTCCTGATCGACGGCGGCATCCGCCGCGGCACCGACATGGTCAAGGCTCTGGCCTTGGGCGCCTCCGCCGTCCTCATCGGCCGCCCAGTGCTCTACGGCCTCGCTGTCGGCGGCGCCGACGGCGTGACCGCCATCCTCCGGATCCTCCGCGCCGAATTCGAGAGCGCCCTAGCGTTGACCGGTCGCCCCGTGGCAGCCCATCTCGATCCCACCGTGTGCTGGCCATGACAGTAATGTGCTGGACACACGTGGTGTGCCGAACATGACGATAGTCGTACGCGAAGCCACTCCCGCAGATGTCGATCTGATCGCCCCCCTCTTCGACGCCTACCGTCAGTTCTATGCGCTCCCTTCCAACCCCACGACCGCACGGCACTATATCGCCACCCGGCTGCGTCTTCATGATTCCGTGATTTTCCTCGCCACCGACAACACAGATACTGCCCTAGGCTTCACCCAACTCTATCCCACCCTCTGCTCCCTGGCCCTCCGCCCCTACGCCATCCTGTCCGACCTCTTCGTGTCCCCTTCTGCCCGCCGGCAGGGCGTCGGCAAGCTTCTCCTCGCACGCGCCCACACCTACGCCCACGACACAGGCCTCGACCGCCTCGAGCTCCAAACCGCGCGCACCAACACCACGGCCCAAGCCCTGTATGAGTCGCTCGGCTGGACCCGCGATGATATCTTCTCCGTCTACACTTGGAGGCGCT
>DATMNB010000130.1:0-7753 GCA_035569435.1 Gemmatimonadaceae bacterium | reverse complement strand
GTCAGGCACCTGGTGCCACGCCCGGAACGCGCCGGCCATTTCGATCGACAGGAGCCCGGTGTCCTGGGGCTGCGTCAACACCGAATCCATGCCCCACACCGACGACGACACGATGAAGAGCGCCGCCTTGGCCGGCTCCGTGACGATACTGGCCGAGATGACCGGCGATGGCCAGACCGCCACCGAATCGGTGGCGAACACCTGCGTTCGCGGGAGCTGCTTCAGACGGAGCGTCGCTCGCACCACGTTGGTCGAGTCGACGATTCGCGACGGGAGATTGAACTTGAGGAACACGCGACGGCCCGCCAGGCCACCAACGTCCAGAATCCCCGGCTGCGTGGCCGGAGACCCCTGGACAAAGACCGGATAGTTGCGCAGCTGACCCGCCAAGGCGGGGTCCGACGCGGGCGAGAGCGAGGAGGGCGAGATGAGCGTCGAATCGGTCGCGCCCGGGAACGTGTCAAAGTGCACCCGATAGTACACCCTCGGACCGCTCCCGCTCGCGACGTTGTTGAGCCAGAGGCGCACCGGATCGGAGGCGCTACTCTGATGCCGAATCCTGATGCCATATCGCAGATTGCGGTCACCCTTGATGTGCGCCAACACCGACGCCCGGCTGATCGCCACCCGGACGGTGTCGGTCGTATTCGCCGTGTCCCCGAGCGCCCGCAGACTGGCCGTCTGCTGGCCGACCAGATTGAGCGACGTGAAGAGCGCGGCGAGCTGCGAGACCACCGTATCGACACCGGCGGCGTCGACGTCATACACCTGGAAGATCACCGAGTCCCCAGAGCCCTTCGGCTTGACGCTCTTGGGATTGACGAGAAAAAACAGCACGGCCGTATCGACCGCCGTGATCGGCCGGATCGGCGTCGAGTCCGTCACCGTATCGGTCCCGCTCGCGACGTGCCGGTAGGCGACGCCCACCGAGTCACCGATGTCATCGAATCGCACCACGCCCCGCACATCCTGGAGCCCCGAGACATTCGACAACAGGAGCGCCCCCTCGCTGCCCAGCTGGGGAAAGCTCTGCACGGTCGTGTCGAACAGGACCTTCAGCGAGTCGAGCCGGATGATCGTGTCGGTGATCGTCGACGTCTGACCAACGCAAAGCTGCGCGCAGGCGGCACCGCCGTTCAGCTTCTCCGAGCAGGCGGCGACGATCGCGACGATCGCCGCGGCCACGCCGAGACCGACGCGACGCCTAGACGGCAGCACAGGCACGCAAGAGCAGTTTCGTGAGCGCTTGCAAACGATTCATGAGATCACGGTCAAAGAGTGCGGGGCGGCAACGATCGCCGCACAAAAGGTTCGGGCAACAGCTCTGTCAATCGCCACCGGCGTTCCACCCCGCCGGCGCCGACGCTGATAATCTCGACGTCTGGCGCGAACTCGACCAGCACCTGACAACATCCGCCACACGGCGCCACCGGCTCCGGTGCGTCGGTCACGACCGCCAACGCCGCGAATGCCCGCACCCCCGCGCACACCGCGGCCATCACCGCCCCCCGCTCCGCACACAACGTCATTGGGTAGGACGCATTCTCGACGTTGCACCCCGTCGTGATCGTCCCGTCCACTCCGGCCACCGCTGCGCCCACCCGAAACCCTGAATACGGCGCGTACGCCCGCTCCCGCGCCGCGCGGGCCGCATCGACGAGCCTCGACCGATTATCCGTCACGGGTACCCCCGCCAACGCCGGGAGTGCCGTGTGGAGCGCTGTGTGTATACACACGAGGCGCGCGCAACGCGAGTCCGACGAGGATCTCGTACGTCGAGAGCCCGGCGCGCGCGGCGATCGACTCGATCCCGAGCGTGCCATCACCGATCAATTGGACGGCGTCGCCGATCACGCACGGCACCTCGGTCACGTCCACCATGATCATGTCCATCGTGACCGTCCCCACCACCGGCGCCTCGACCCCGCGCACCCGCACGCAACCAACGTTGCTGAGGCTTCGGCGGTACCCATCCGCGTATCCCGCCGCCACCGTCGCCACCCGCCGCGCCGCGGGCGCCACATACGTGGCATGGTAGCTCACCGACTCACCGGCGGCGATCGTGCGCAGCTCGACCACCCGCGCCCACAGGCTCGCCACTGGCTCGGGCGCGATCGGTCCGCCCGTCCCGACCCCGTAGAGAAACACCCCGGGCCGCACGACCGTCCACTCCGAGGCGGCGTGCAACCGCTCCAGCGCCGGGCTGTTCTCGACGTGCACCATGGCGGGGCGCGCCGGGAGCGCCGCCAACGCGCGCCGGAACCGGTCCACCTGCACCTCGGTCGATCCATCGTCCAACTCGGCCGAGTGAAAGTGCGTGAACACCCCCTCCGGCGGGTTCGCGCGCAACGCCTCCGCGAGGAGTGCCGTCTGCTGCCAGGGCAAGCCCGCCCGGTTCATCCCCGTGTCGATGCTGAGATGCCACGGACCCGCGCCCGCCCACGCGGCGATCGCCGCCGGGTCGCCAAGCGCAGGACGCAGCTCGGCCTGCCGGACCGCGGGCATCTCCGACACGAGCACGGGCGTGAAGACGATGATCGGCCGCGCGATGCCGATCGCGCGCAGCGCGACGCCCTCATCGACCGTCGCGACACCATACCCCCACGGCTCGACCGACTCGAGTGCGTCGACCACTGCGGCAGCACCCAGTCCATAGGCGTCGGCTTTGACCATCGGCAGGAGCGGAACGCCGGCGCGGCGCGCGAGCTCGCGCGCATTGCGCACGAGCGCACCGAGGTCGACCTCGACCCACGCGCGTGGCGCGATTGACGGACTGTTCACGAGCCGGATAGTATACGAACACCGGAGAACTCATGCAAGACAAGACACCACTTGAAGATACGCTCGCGCTCATGCGCGACCTGCGCGTTCGCTGCGAATGGGATGCGGCACAGGATCACGCCTCCCTGCGCCCCTACCTCATTGAGGAGGCGCACGAAGTCGATGACGCGATTCGGCGCGGCGATGATCGGGCGCTTCGCGAGGAGCTCGGCGATCTGCTGCTTCAGATCCTGTTCCACTCCGTGATGGCCGAGGAGCGCGGCGCCTTTGGGCTCCACGACGTGGCCCACGGGCTCGTCACCAAGATGCGCGGGCGACACCCGCATCTCTATGGCGAGGGCGTGAAGGAGCCGTGGGAGCGCATGAAAGCCAAGAAGCGCACGTCGATCGGTGAGGGACTGCCCGCGACGCTCCCGGCGTTGCACCGCGCCCATCGACTCCAGGATCGTGCGGCCGGCGTCGGGTTCGACTGGCCCGATGCCGCAGGACCCATCGCCAAGGTCACCGAAGAGCTGAACGAGGTCACCGAGCAGTTGGCCGCCACGCCGCGCAATCATGAACAGCTCGAGGACGAGCTGGGCGATCTCCTCTTCGCCTGCGTCAACCTCTGCCGAAAGGCCGGCGTGCACGCCTCGCTCGCCCTGGACCGCGCCAATGCCAAGTTCGAGCATCGGTTTCGCGAGGTCGAGCGACTCGCCGCCGAGCGCGGGTTGCCGCTCGGCGAGACTCCGCTCGAGGTGCTCGACGCCCTGTGGGATGAAGTAAAGGCTCGGTGAAGCGCTAAGGCGTAAGCCGATGCATCATGCGGGCAAAGGGCACTGACTCCCGCACGTGCGGCAGGCCGCAGATGTACGCCACCGTGCGCTCGAGGCCCAGCCCGAAGCCCGAATGCACGAATGTGCCGTACTTCCGGAGGTCGAGGTACCAGCCATAGGATTCGAGTGGCAGCCCTTCCTCGCGGATCCGCGCCTCCAGCTTGTGGTAATCGTCCTCACGCTGTGATCCGCCGATGATCTCACCATACCCCTCGGGCGCGAGACAGTCGTCGCAGAGCACGGTCCGGGGATCGTCGGGGTTCTCCTTCATGTAGAACGCTTTTGCTTCCTTCGGGTAGTTATAGACGAAGATCGGCGTGTCATAGTCCGCCACGAGCAGCGATTCGTCTTCCGCGCCAAGGTCGTCACCCCATTGGATGGCGCTGCCTTTCTGTTGTAGCGTTCGCACCGCGTCGGAATAGTTAATGCGGGGAAAGGGCGGCTTGACCCGTTCCAGTTTCGTGGTGTCACGCTCGAGTTCCCGCAGCTCGGCCCCGCGACGGGCCAGACAACGCGCGATGACCGCCGACAGCAGCTCCTCCTGGAGACGCATGTTGTCGTTCGAGTCGTTAAACGCGACTTCTGGCTCGATCATCCAGAACTCGGCCAGATGACGGCGGGTCTTGGACTTCTCGGCGCGGAACGTCGGGCCGAACGTATAGATGCGACCCAGGGCCGCGGCCGCGGCCTCGCCGTAAAGCTGGCCAGTCTGGGCGAGATAGGCCGGGCCCAGGTCAAAGTACTCCGTCGAGAACAGTCCACTCCGCTCGCCGATCGCCGCCGTCAGAATGGGTGTGTCGACGCGAACAAACTCCCGCTCGTAGAAGAAATCGTTGATCGCTTGCTCGATTTCGTTCCGCACCCGGAGGATCGCCACCTGCCGGCTGCTGCGCAGCCACAAATGGCGGTGCTCCATCAGGAAATCGACACCATGCTCTTTGGGCTGGATGGGATAGTCGAGGGGACTTGCGCCCACGACCTCGAGGCCGGTGACCGACAGCTCGTAGCCGCCCGGGGCCCGAGCGTCCGCGCGAACGGCGCCGGTCAACACGATGCTGGTCTCGACGGTCAGCTCGGCGTATCGATCCCACACCAGCGGTTCGACCGTCGTCTTGACAACCACTGATTGGAGTGTGCCCGAGCCATCGCGCACGACGACAAACGCCACCTTGCCCGAGGAACGAACATGCGTCACCCACCCGCGCACGGCGACGACGGCGCCGTCGTGCGCATGGAGGTCTGAGATGCGAACGAAAGGTGTTGTCATTATTGGAGTTGACTGTCTTGGTGGTGGCGGCGTGAAAGTAGACGACCGGCGGTCATCCTGTCAACGCGGATCAACCTCACGGTCCGGGCCTCGCAGCGTTAATCTTCGGACATGACGCTCCGCGCCAGGTTGACCCTGGCCATTCTCGCCATCTCGTTGGTGCTCTGTGTGCCGCTCCTGTTCGCGCTGCGCTCGCTAGAGGAACTGCACATCTACGCAGCGCAGTTGCGGGACTACGAGTTTGCGGGATCCGTGTTGCTCGGCCGAATCAGCGTCGGCACGGAAGACCTCCGACGGGCTGAGGACGCTCTCGTCGTCGTGCACGACACGGCGAGTCGCGCCCGGATGACGCGTGTGCTCACGAGCTTGCACGCCCAGGCCGACTCCCTGGGACGCTACGGCCTCGATAGCGCCGCCTCCAACGTTCAGGCCGCTGTGAGCGATGTCGCCCGACTCGCCCCCCTGGAGTACGCCGCGGCCCGCGCCGGCAAGGGCGAACGCGCCGACAGCCTCTCGACACATGGGGCGCGCGTGGCCATCTCGCGGATGGACGGCTGGATCGACGACGCCGAGCGGGCGCTCCGCGAGCGGACGCGGAGCCGCGTGGACAGCGCCGCGGCAAAAGCCGAACACGCCCGGCAATTCGCGATCGGCGTCTTGGGGTTCGCCGCGCTGTTCGCCGCCGCCATCGCCGTCTGGCTCACGCGGTCGGTCAGCCAACCGGTGAGCGATCTCGAAGCCGGCATGGCGGCCGTGGCCGAGGGAGACTTTTCCTATACCTTGTCGATCGCGCCCAGCCGTCGCGATGAGTTTGGCCGGCTCTCGGCGAGCTATGCCTCGATGTCGATGCAGCTCGCGGAACTCGACAAGCTCAAAGCCGAATTCGTGTCCGTGGCGTCGCACGAGATCAAGACACCCGTGAACGTGTTGCTCGGCTACCTCCAGCTCCTGCAGGAGGGCGTGTACGGCGAGCTCACGGACAAGCAGATGGAGGTCTGCCGGACCCTGGAGCAGCAGTGTCACGCGCTCGGTCGGCTCGTGAAGCAATTGCTCGATGTGAGCCGGTTCGAGGCCGGCGGCGGCAAGCTCGACGTTCGCCGCTTCTCGCTCGTGGCCTTCCTCGACGACTTGGAGACGGCGTTCCAGGTGCTGGCGTTGCAGCGCGGCGTCGAGTTCGTCGTTCGACGGTCCGCGACGCTGCCCCAAACGGTCTTCTGGGATCCCGATCGCATGAGTGAAGTGCTGGGCAACCTGCTGTCCAACGCGTTCAAGTTCACACCGCGCGGCGGCGAGGTCTCCCTCCGCGTCGACGCGATCGACGATATCATCCACATGCAAGTGCGCGACACCGGCGCGGGCATCGCCTCCGACCAGTTGCCCCGCATCTTCGACAAGTTCTACCGCGCTGACAACCAGCAGGCCGACAGCGAAGGCACGGGCTTGGGCCTCGCCATCGCCAAGACCATCGTCGAAGCGCACACCGGCACCATCGCCGTCGACTCGGCGCCAGGCGTCGGCACGACCTTCACGATCGAGCTCCCGGCGGTCTTCCCCCTGCCCCGGCGTCACCGCGTCCTGCCGGTCCCCCCGGCCGATGCGCTGGACGGGAAGCAACTCCCCGCACCGCCGGTCCCGGAGCGCGTTCTCTCGTGATCCGCCGGTTCGGCGCGGCGGCACCAACGCTGTGCTTCATGATGTGCGCGGCATGCATCGGCCATTCGCACTATTCGTCCGACCCGTCACCGATCAGCGACTGGCCAACGACCCGCCTGGCGGCGCAGACCGACGCCTCCAACGGCGACTACCACGCGGCCGACTCGGTCCTGGCGGCGTTCCAGATGCGCTACCCCTACACGGCGGACGGCACCGAAAGCCTCTATTGGCGCGCGCTGTTCAAGCTCGACCCATCCAACGTCGGCACCAGCACGCGCGACGCCATTGCCTTGTTTGACCAATACCTCGAGTCCCCCCACCACGAGCCCCACACGGCCGAGGTCCTGGTCCTCCGCCGCACGGCGCGCCTGGTCAACACAATCCAACGCCTCGCCGACCAAGCCGAGTCCAAGGCCGATTCCGCCCGCACCCAAGCCGACTCCGTCAAACTCGCCGCCCGTGCCGGCGTCACCCGAGCCCGCACCAAGGACGAGGAGATCGCGCGCTTACGCGACGCCCTCGACAAGGCGCTGGCGGAGCTCGACCAGGCCAATCAGGAACTGGACCGGATCAAGAAGCGGCTAGCTGCGCCGAAGCCTTAGCCCGCCACGCGCCGACGATCGCCCCGATCACGATCATCCCGACGAGCGCCGCCCCGGCGTTGATCAGGAAGAACGCGACCGTCCGATTCTCGAACGCGTAGTTCGTCGCCAACTGCGCGGCGACAAAGAAGGCCCAGAGGAAGACCGCGCACTGCACGCCGCGCGCGGCCGTGCGCTCGCCCGCGAGCCCGGTCACCCATGACACACCATAGGCCACCGCAGCGTCGCAGATCAACGCGACCACGTACCGCATGGCCGTCGGACCCTGCTGGAGCTCGGTGATTGTCCGGCCAGTCCCCGCGATCCACTGCTGGGCAAATGCGGTATACCACCCCGCTTGCACCACCCAATACGCCACGCCAGCCACTACGACGGCGACAGGATTCACTCGGGTATTCGTCATGCGACGCTCCGGTGAGGGATGCCCGGAGACGATACGCCGTGGCGGCCGGCGTGTCTAGCGGTTAACCGACCCGGAACAATTCGAGCGCCCGCGCATAGCGCGTCCCCATCGCCCGCCGTAGGCCATCGTTCCGGGGCGCGTCCAACGCGGGGTCCTCCGCGAGAATCCGTTCGGCGGCCTCGCGGGCTCTGAGATTCAGCTCCTCGTCTCGCAACGGATCGGCGATGCGAAA
>DATMNB010000129.1:0-8948 GCA_035569435.1 Gemmatimonadaceae bacterium | reverse complement strand
GGAAGCTCACGGGCCCGCCGCCAGCGGCTCGAGGTGCACCGTCCCTACGGAGTCGGTCGAGAGTCGGGCTGCGGCGCGCCGGACGATCACGCGTGGGCGTGTCTCGATGAGGGTGACTACCGTGTAGCGCAGGCACGTCGTCTGGGCGCCAATGGGGTTTTGCAGCACATACGCTCCATCGTCGACCCTACCGCCGATCGCCTTGGGCGGGACGCCGATCGCTCGTAGCCGGCTCCCGGCCGCCGCCAGCGACGCCGGCACGGGGGCTCCCGGGCGGTCGGCCAGCGCGACGAGACGCTCGGCCAATCCGCGGGCGACGCTGTCGTCGTCGGCGTACAAGAGCCGAGGGCGCCCGATGGTGGTGGCCGTGGGGGCAACCCCGCAAGGCGGCGGTGACTCGGCTGGTCGTGCCTCGACACGGACCGCGTTGGCGGCCAGATCGACGCGCAGGGCGGAGACACGGCTGGTGTCCGGCGCGGGGTCTGGAAGCGCCAAGACATACAGGCGATCCCACGGCAGTGGCGCCGAGTCGTAGTCGGATCGCGTGGCCGCATATGCGATGGCCGCCGGGTCGGCGGTCACGAGGACATCGATGCCCGCGTCGAGGGCGTCGCGCGCGGCGCGGGGGTCAATCTTGCGGATGACAAATGTCCAGCGTCTTCCCTCGCACGTGCGTACCGGGGAAAACTGACGTGTGGAGTCGGTTACATCGACGCGGAGCGTGTCAGATGTAGTGTCCGCGACGCACGCTGGTGCCGCCGCGGGTATAACGGCCGGCGTGGCCGGTGCGTGGCCGGCACACCCGAGGAGGGCCAGCAGGGCGATGTGCCGGGCATGGCGGGTGAGCATGGGTATGACTATTGTAGACCGCGCTGTGGGTCCCGTGTTCCGGCAATGTACATAGCAATCCTGTCGTTGACCACGTAATCGATCTCAGACACCAGCCGACCACTCCATGCCTACTCTCTGGCCGCAGACGTACGATCCCCTGCACCACGTCTGGCTCTCGACGCTCGTGGCGGCGATCCCCATCATCATCCTCCTCGGTTCCATTGCCTTTCTCCGGCTGCGGGCGCACCTCGCGGCGCTTCTGGGGTTGGCCGCGGCGCTGACGGTGGCGATCGGGCCACTCAGCATGCCCCCGGGACTGGCGGCGCGCGCGGCGCTCCTCGGCGCCGCGTACGGGTTGCTCCCGATCGGCTGGATCATCATAAACGTCATCTTCCTCTACCAACTGACGACCGAACGCGGGTTGTTCGACATCATGCAGCGCAGTTTGGGCCGCGTGACCCACGACAAGCGGCTGCAACTGCTGCTGGTGGCGTTCTGTTTCGGGTCGTTCTTCGAGGGCGCCTCCGGGTTTGGCACGCCGGTCGCAGTCACCGGCGCCCTGCTCATCGGGCTCGGGTTCTCGCCGCTCCAGGCGTCGGGGCTCTCGCTCATCGCGAACACGGCCCCGGTCGCATACGGCGCGCTCGGCACACCGCTCGTCGCCTTGGCCGGTGTCACCAATATTCCGCTCCTCCAGCTGAGCGCCATGGTCGGGCGGCAACTCCCGTTCTTCTCGATCATCGTGCCGGTGTGGTTGCTCGTCGCCTACTGTGGGTGGAGGAAGACGATGGCCATCTGGCCGGCCCTGCTCATCGCCGGCGTGTCGTTTGCCATTCCCCAGTTCCTGATCTCCAACTTCCACGGGCCGTGGCTGGTGGACGTCGGCGCCGCCGCGTTCTCGATGCTCTGTACGACGTTGTTTCTCCGGGTGTGGCATCCGGCCGACGCGCCGCGCGAGACGCCGGCGCACGCTGACCGCGGTGACGTGGTGCGGGCCTGGACGCCGTGGGCGATTCTGAGCGTCCTGGTGTTCCTGTGGGGGCTGCCGCAGGTCAAGAAGGTGCTCGATGGCATTGCCAGCCCCAAATTCCCGATTCCCGGCCTCGACAAGGTAGTGGAACGGATGCCGCCGGTCGTCGCCGCGGCGACGCCTGAGCCGGCGGTGTTCGCGTTCAACTTTTTGTCAGCCACGGGGACAGGCATCTTCATCGCCGCGATCATCGCGGCTCTCGTGATGGGCTACGGGCCGCGCGACATCGTGCGCATCTACGTCAAGACGTTGCGCATCGTGAAGCTGTCGCTTCTGACGATCTCCGCGATGCTGGCGATCGGATTCCTGACGCGGTACTCGGGGCTCGACGCGATTCTGGGGCTGGCCTTCGCCCGCACCGGGCCGCTCTATCCGTTCTTTGGCACGATGCTCGGCTGGCTCGGCGTGGCGCTCACCGGATCGGACACGTCATCGAACGTGCTGTTCGGGAGCTTGCAGAAGATCACGGCCACGCAGCTCGGGCTCAATCCTGGACTCATGGCCGCGGCCAACAGCTCGGGCGGTGTGATGGGCAAGATGATCGACATGCAGAGTATCGTCGTGGCCAGTACCACCACGCGCTGGTATGGGCACGAGTGGGAGATTCTGCGGTTCGTGTTCTGGCACAGTCTGGCGCTCGTCTCGCTGGTTGGCATACTGGTGACGTTGCAGGCGTATGTTGTGCCGTTCACGTCGCTCGTGGTGCATTGACCGAGACTTACTTTGCACCATGCCGTCCGCCGTCCTGCTAACCGCCAAGCCTCCGGCTGGCACGATCCACGAGCGGCATTACGATCTGTCGCCGCGTGACAACACGTGGGTCCGGTTTGACGACGGGCGGGGCGGCGAGTGGGTCGGCGTATTTGGCAATCACGGTGGGTCGGAGTTCTGCGCGGCGGTGCCGTTTCCCGACGACGACGGGCGCACGGTGCTCGTCGTCGCGCGGGGCGAGGGCTATTTCGTCGACGCGCGGAGCGGGATCCTGCTGCGGCGTCCGCGGTGGGGGGACGCGTGCGGTGCGCTGGCGGCGCCGGGGCGGGATGGGATTCTCGTGTCCAGCTCGACGATGATCTGGGCGGCCGGGCGGACGCGCGATGATTACGCGGTGCCGGTCGAGCGGTTGGCGTGGGGGAACGGGGACAATCCGTACGACCGGCATCGGGTGGCGGTCGACGGCATCATCTTCCATGCGGTGACGCATAGTGCGCTCACCGGGGTCGTGTTCGAGCCCGATGGGTGGCGGCGGTTTCACCTGCGGCTCGATGATCTGCGCTTCGAGCGGAGAGAGCCCGCGGGTGGTGCGTTTCAGGCGACCGAGCCGTACGGCGGGTGTCCGCCTTCACCCGAACTCCGTGAAAAGCTGAAGCGATACTGGCTCTAGCGCGCCTGCATGACTAGCTGTGCGGCAGCGAGGTCTTCGATCGCCAAGCCCAGCGACTTGAAGACGATGGGGCCGACGGCGGGCGGTGGGATCGTGCCCGCGAGAATCTCGCCAAGCTCGGCGTAGATCTTGGCATCGGCCAGGAGGATATCACCGGCTTCGCGCGCGGCGGCCTCGCGCGAGTCGACGACGATCGATCCGCGCATGGCCTCGTCATCCAGCTCACGGTGGTTCGCGCCGACGGCGCCGACAGCCGCGACCACCGCGCGCTCGACGAGCCAGGCGCCGTGGAGCACGGGCTCGAGGGCGTGCGTAGCCGTCACGACGATGTCGGCGCCATGGACGGCCGCCTGGGGTGAGGTCGCCGTGGCGCCGACGTCGGCCGCGAGTCGCTCGGCGTGCTCGGTCGTGCGACTCCAGATGCGGATCTCTTCGATCGGGCGCACGGTGCGGAGCGCGGCGATGTGGGCCCGCGCCTGGACGCCGCTGCCCAGGACCGCCAGCACGCGCGCATCCGGTGGGGCGAGCGTGTCGATGGCGACGGCCGAGACCGCGGCCGTGCGCATCTCGGTAATGATGCGGCCGTCGAGTGTGCCCGTCGGCGTGCCGTTGGTCGCGTCGAACAGTTGAATGATCGCCTGGTGCCCCGGGATGCCATGGGCGGCGTTGCCCGGGAAGACGGTCACGAGCTTGGCGCCCATGGTGCCGTTGTACACGGCCGGCATCACGCCGAGGAGCCCGTCGGGCGCGGCGACGAGGGTGCGGACCGGCTGCACGACCCGACCGGATGAGAAGTCGATGAGCGCCCGCGCCATCGCGGGGATCAGCGTCTCGTACCGCAAGACGCGGGCGACATCGGCCGCTGTTACCAAGCCGGTGTTACCACTCGATGCCGACGCTAATGGGCACAAACCCGGTGGTGTTATGGTTGGTCACGGCGCTATTGTAGCGGGCTTCGACAAAGAATCGGACCGGCCGCATGACAAATCTGAGACCTGCCCCGGCATCCCAGCCGCCCGTGGTTTCGGTCCGCGAGGAGTACGTGGTGTTATTCGACGCAAAATAGCCGCATCCCAAGAATGGATCACAGAAGGTGCCGCTGGAATAGTTGTTGAGCTCGACGTAGCGCGAGTAGAAGCCACCGCCGCCGATGAGATACGGCGTGATCGGCGCGGGACGCCGGCCGTAGCTCTGCACGAGGTTGACGACGAGGTTGAGCGTGCCCGACGCCATCGACCCGTACCCATTGTTCGCGCCATATTGGTTGAGCAGCGCGTTGCTGGCCCCGAACTGTGAGTAGTTGAAGTCGGCCTGAATCCAGATGGGCGACTTGTAGCCGAGTGGGATGGCGACGTTGCCACCGACATTCCAGCCGGTATTGAAGTCGTTGCTGAATGCGCCGGTCGGGACGGCGAGGCCGCCGGAGATCCCGAAATGGACGGGCCGGGCATCGAACGATGTCGGCGCGTAGTACTGTGCGGCGGCATCGCGCGCGGTGGCGCCGACGACCAACACGCCGGCCAACGCGCCGATCACTATCATTGTAGTGTTGCGAACGACGGTGTGCATGTGCCTCCTCCAATGCTGTGTGCTACGGGACGACTGGGCATAATTGCAAGAAAGACGCACGTGGCGCGGCCGGCGTTAAGGCCGGCCCCTGCTGTAGTTTACGAAACGGGGTGTCCCCTCTGGAGCACAGCGGGGTGTCCACTGGCGAGTTACAATAGAGAGTGTTCGCACCCGTGATGGGGGAATGATTCGAGCCATGATTGGATACACCTTGTCGTGGATCATCGCTGTCATGCTGGTGGTCGTAGGGTGCGCCGCGGGGCTGGCTCCCGGTCTCACGGCCCGGGGTTTTGGCATCACGGCAACGGATCCGGCGGCGCTCGCGTATGTGCGGGCGAGCGGGTCGCGGGATCTTGTGCTGGCGCTGATCCTCATCATGCTGCTCGTACATCATGCCACGGTCTTCCTGGCCCTGTCGATCGCGCTCTCGGCGTTCATCGCGGCCACGGATCTCGTGCTCGTGATGCGCACGCCAGGGGCGCAGCGGTCGAGCGGCCTGGTACATGGGAGCAGTGTCGTGGTGCTCCTGGTGACCGCCGCGTGTCTCGCGAGTTTACGCTAACAACCAGAGGATTTGTGGACGGATTCCGACGCGTCGTAGGATGGGCTGGACTGGTGCTCGCGGTGTGTGCGGCGCCCGCGGAAGCCCAAGAGCTCATTCGCGGGTACCTGGGCGGCGGCGTGAGCGTGCCGGTCGGGTCACTCGCCAACGACGCCAAGACGGGGTATGACTTCCTGCTCGGGATCTCGGCGCGGGCGCCGTTCATGCACACCAGCCTCCGACTCGACGCGATGTTCAGCGAGTTCACGCAGCAGCGGGGCAGCCCCGGCTACGCGCAGATGGTGAGCGCGAATCTCAACCCGCAGTACACGTTCGATCTCGGGCCGTTGTCGCCGTATGTGTTTGCCGGACCCGGATACTATTTCTTACGCGGCAACCTGGCGCCGGCGCTCGCCGTGCAGCTTCCCACGAAAGATCGCATTCCGTACCAGAACAGCCACTTTGGCGCCGACGCGGGGCTGGGTGTGCGCTACCGACTGGCGTATCTGTCGGTGTTTCTCGAGGGGCGCGACCATCTCGTGTTTGCATCGCGGGCGCAGCGCAACTATGTGCCGATAACGGCCGGCGTGTCGGTGCCATATCCCTGGGGTGAGTCAGCGACGACCGGGGTGCCGTGAGGGAAGGGCTCGGCGAGGCCCTACCCCAACCATCGCCCAAGGCGGCCGCCGCCACCGCGGCGGTGCGTGTCGCGTTCCAGGGTGAGCCTGGCGCGTTCAGTGAGCAGGCCATCGTGCAGCTGTGGGGCGGGGCGGCCGATCCGGTGCCGATGCAGACGTTTGACGACGTGGCCGATGCCGCCGAGCGTGGGCTGGTCGAGTACGGGATGCTCCCGATCGAGAGCACGTTGGTTGGCGGGGTCGACGTCGCGTACGACCTCCTGTCGGAGCACGAGGATCTCTGCGTGGCGGGCGAGACCGTCGTGCGGATCCGACTCAGCGTGTTGGGGCTGGCCGGGTCGACCCTCGCGGGGTTACGGACGCTAGCGAGCCATCCGATCATGTTGGCGCAGTGCGCGAACTTTCTCGATGCGCACAAGCATATCGCGCCCGAGCCATGTTGGGACACGGCTGGCGCGGCGCGCGAGGTCCTGGAGCGGGGCGATCCGACGCGGGCCGCCGCGGCGGGTCCGCTGGCGGGCGAGCGGTTTGGGCTCGAGGTGCTGGCGTCGCGGATCGAGGATCGGCCGGATACGATGATGCGGTTCCTGGCGGTCGCGCCGGAGCCGGCGGTGCTCGAGCCTGGCAGTCCAGCGCGGACGGCCGTGCTGTGCGCGCAGCCGAACTCGGCCGGGGCGCTCCTTCGCGTGATCGAGCCGCTGGCGCGGTGGGGATTCAACATCAGTCATCTGGCGTCGCGGCCGACGCGGGAGCCGTGGCGGTATCAGTTCTACCTGGAGTTTGATCACGACGCGAATCATGAGCTCGCGGCGCAGGCAATCGATGCTATACGGCGAGGGGCGACATTCTTTCGGCACTTAGGGACGTTCCCGCGGTGGAACGTTCCTGCTGATTGAGGCGTACAACGTATGTATCGGCCGGGAGCGGTCATGCCACATATGACGTTGGTGCCGGGCGGGGTTGCAGCGATGTTGGTGATCTGCGGCGCGTGTTCCTCACCGCCGCGAACCGGAGCCGTGCCAGCAACCGCGCCGCCCGTGTCTGCGCGAGTGCTCCCGCCGTTCCAGGGGCAGGTCGTCTTTGACGTCAATCAGCCGGCGTATGTCGCGGTGTTCGACGTCCGGCCGTTCATCGGGATCGAGATGCTCTATCCCGGGCCCAACGATCCGGGGCGGGCGATCGGTGGGGTGCAGGCGGCGCCGATCTACTACCTGACGCAGGCCACCGAGGAACGGCAGGCGCAGTCGACGCCGTTCGTCGGGGGTGGCGAGGAGTATCTCTATCTCGTCGCGTCGCGCACGCCGCTCGATCTCGGGGAATTCGCGGATCATCCGATCGCGTTGAGCGAGGCGGCGCATGTCGCGTTGAAGGGGTTGCCGCCGGCGTCGCAGATCGACTCGCTCATGTTGCGCGTGGTCAAGCCGCTGTATGACGTGGATTGGGATTCGGACGTATTGATCTTGTCGCCGGGGCCGGATTCGGCGACCGGGAACTTGCGGATCATCGCCTGTGGCGGGGTCGATGTGTCGGTGCCGGCGGGGTACCCGTTCAAGGCGTGTCCGCATCAAGATCGTCTGGTGCCGACAGTGGCGACGTCGGCGGCGACGCATGCGTCGCTGCAGCAAGGTCTCGAGATGCACTACGCGCCTGGAGTCACACGTGGCGCCGCGGGCGCGCAGACGCCGGCGACCAAGGGGCACATGACGGCTGGCGAGCAGCAGGCTGAAATCGATCGCATGGGCGTCAAGCGATCGAGCACCCCCGCGCATGTGGTCACGTCGCACACGCCGACGGTGATGTCGAGCAGCGGTGGGACCGCGGTGTCGTCGAATGGCGGGGCGACGACGGTGACGGGCGGCGGGAAACCCTGACGTAACAAGGGCATGGACGAACGGCGGTGGCGGCGCGACATTAGCCGCCATGCGAATTCCCTGTCTCGTGGTGCTCACCCTGGCGGCGGCGTGTCCACTCGCCGCCCAGGTCTCTGACTCGGCGGCGCGTGCCATTGCCGAGCGCGCGCTCAAGGCGTCGCCCGTCATCGATGGGCACAACGATCTGGCGTGGGCGATCCGAGAGAATGCCGCCGCGCCCGGAGACGTAGCGGTCTATGATCTCCGCCATCGCACGCCGCGGATGACCGATCTCGATCGGCTGCGGCGCGGGATGGTTGGGGGGCAGTTCTGGTCGGTCTATATCCCGGGCGAGGCGGACGACAGGGCCTACGCGGCGAACGGCGCCGTGAGCGACCGGCCCGGTTACGCCAGGGTGCAGCTCGAGCAGATCGACATCGCGCGGCGGTTCATCGCGCGCTATCCCGACCGGCTCATGCCGGCGTACACGGCCGCTGATCTGCGCGCGGCGATTGCCGCTGGCAAGGTGGGGTCGATCCTCGGCATGGAAGGCGGGCATGCCATCGACAACTCGCTCGGCGTGTTGCGGGCGTATTACGCGCTCGGCGTGCGGTACATGACGCTGACGCATAACGTCACGCTCGATTGGGCTGACGCCGCGCTCGACACGGCGCGGCACGGAGGGCTGACGCCGTTTGGGCGTGAGGTGGTGCGGGAGATGAATCGACTGGGGATGCTCGTCGATCTCTCGCACGTGTCGCCCGGGACCATGTCGGCCGCGCTCGCCGTGAGTGAGGCGCCGGTCATCTTCTCGCACTCGGGGGCGCGGGCGCTCGTGGATCATCGGCGCAATGTGCCGGATTCGATCCTCCGCAAAGTGCCGGCCAACGGTGGGATCGTCATGGTGCCGTTTGTGACCTCGTTTGTCTCGCCAGCCGTGTACGCGCACGACACGGCGGAGTCACAGGTCGTGACGGTGCTCAAGGAGCAGTTTCCGTCGGACAGCGCGGCGCGGGCGCGCGGGTTGGAGACGTGGCGTGTTGCCCACCCGACGCCCCCGGCGACGCTGACGCAGGTGGCGGACGTGGTGGATCATGTCCGGCAGATC
>DATMNB010000128.1:0-16971 GCA_035569435.1 Gemmatimonadaceae bacterium | reverse complement strand
TCGGCCCACCGATGAAGTTCCACCCATGAGACTCATTCGGGTGCCCATCCGCGGGTGCGTCCGCCGGCCGCGTCCACAGGTTGGCCTTGAGATCGACGTGGGCCGTGTCGATGCCGCCGTCGATCACGGCGACCAGCACCGGCGCCTTCGGTGGCTTGCCCGCCAGCAACTCTCGCTCGGCCCGGCGCACGCTGATGCCGGGGACCGTGTCCGCGGCTTCGTCAAGTAACTGCCAATCAGGCGGCGCCTCGGCAAGCCCACTCGCCGGCGCGGTCGACGGCATCGCCGCTGGAGCGGGCGCGAGACGGGGGGAGATGGTGCGCGCACCAGAGTGGCAGGCGGCGGTACAGAGCAGCAGCACGCAGGCGGCGTGCGGAAGGCGAAGCGTCATAGTTACCGGGAAGTCGTCGGTCGTATCAATAAGGATCTATAAACACAACCTAGCCGCTGAAATCCACACCCGTAGGGCAGCTGTGCCGCCTCCGCGACGAATCCGGCGCCCGGAAGCCCTTCAAGCTCCGAGTCGGACGACGTCATTTTAGTCGTGGCGGTGCGCTGAACGCGTTTCATGAGTTGGAGCGCATTGCGGGCGTCGACAACATCGAAGGTCGCGCCTGGTACGGACTGCGTCGTGTCGGGTCGGATCTCGCCGAGGAGCACACGAGCGACGACCGGGTGAAGAACATTCTCGGTGCATGGGACAAATCAGAGACGCGGGTCCGCGTCTACCAAGAGCGCCAATCCATGGCCCTGCGGGCGAAGGCTGCTGACGTGCGGCGGCGCATGCGCGTGGGGGTCGGTCTCCCGAGTCGTCCCACCGAGCCGGTGGCGGGAGCGGCAGATGTCCACACCGCCCCGGTTGTCGAGACTCCCGAGCAGCGTGTGCTCGCTCGCCTCGCAGATGGACAGCCTGTACCGACCGGGCGCGCCCTCGTTCGAGTGCCCTCTGCGAGCGTCAACGCGTGTGGGGACCGGAATTCGGGTGGTGGTCCCCACAAAATCGGTTCTGGTCCCCACAGAAACAGCGCCGGTCCCCACAGAAACCCGGATTTCTGTGGGGACCAACGCGCCACGAGCCGGTCCCCACAGGAACCGGCTCGGATGAAGAGCGAAGCGAATCAACGTGTTAGCGAGAGCGGGCGACCGGACTCGAACCGGCGACGTCCAGCTTGGGAAGCTGGCATTCTACCAACTGAATTACGCCCGCAAGGACCGCACCTCTCCCCCAATGTTACAGGCCGGCCAAACCGTCCGCAACCGCGACCGGCGTGTACCATTCGGCATGGCCGAGTCCTACGACTTCACCACGGACATTCGCCGCGTCCTCCGCCGAGCACGCGAGAACGCCCTCGAACACGGCGATCACGCCGTCGAACCCGTGCATCTCCTCTATGGCCTCACCGCACTCACCACCTCACGCGGCACCGCGACCCTCATCGCACTCGGCGCAGACCTGCGCGATCTCCAGCTCCTAGCGGGCGGTCCCGTCGAGAACGAATCCGCAGCCGCGGCACCCACACGACGTAGCATGATCGCCCGCCTGCTCCGACGTCCGTCTCCGGTCGTCGCGCCGCCGGCAGATATCCCCTACTCCCCCCGCACCAACCGCGTCCTCCAACTCACCCTCGCCGAATTCCAACGCCGCGGCGACCCGGACTGCGACACCGACCACCTGCTCCTCGGCATGCTCGCACTCAATGACGACCGCGCAACCGCGCTCCTCGCCTCCGCCGGCGTCGATCTCGATCGCGCCCGCACGGCAGTTGCCCGACTACGGAGCGCCCGGAGCTAAGGTGCCCAGTGCGGCGCCGTCGTCCATTGATGCGGATCAAACAACGCGTCGCTGAGCGCCCGATCCGCCGTGATCTGGAAATACTGCTCGTGCTGCACGAGCTTCCCCCCGACCAATAGATCGACGTCCGGCGAGATCCACCCCCCGCCCGCGCGCTGATAGTTGTTGAACCGCGCATCGACCGTCGGCCCAAGCTGCCGCAGCAGCACCAGCCGCTCCTGATCGATCCAGAACTGCAGCGCGACCGTGTCGCCCTGCGCGGCCCCAACCACCCAGACCTTCCGCCCAGCCCACGCGTCCGCGTGTGACTTGGTGAGATCGAACCCCGCCCGCCGCAGTTGCGCCAGCGTCGTGTCCACCGGCTGCGCATACACATCGAACGCCAACGCCAACAACTCGTTGCCGCCAGCAACGGCCTTCGTCACCGCCCCATGCTGGAGCCGATACGTCGAATCAGCGGTATACAACACGCCGTTCCCGTCCGCCGGCGGCCCAATATCGATGCGCAACTTCCCCGGCACCGACACACTCTCATACCAGGTCATGACCGTGTCACGCCCCGACGCCAGATGCCGCGTCGTCGTCTGCACGAACGTCAGCGTCCGATACCAATGCCCCGCATACCGGTCGTGCATGGCGCGCACGACCCCTCGCCAGTCGGCGTCGGCGCGCTGCTCCCAAAAACAAGGAACGCGCCAAGAAGCCCTAAAATTCTCGTCGCTTCATCTCTTTAAAGAACTTCTTGAGATCCTCCCCACCCTCCGGCTCCGGCGGCAGGGTCGGATCATACTTGCGAGGCGCCGGGGGCTTTTTTTGCGCCTTCGCCGCGTTCTTCTTCGCCAGCGCCAGCAGCTTCTTGTCGTCCATGACGAATCACTCCGGTCCGGTCGAGCAGTTCCTCAAGTCTTCCACCTATTGCCACGACGATCAAGACCAGCCCCACGGTCACCGCCGCCAGAACGTATTGCCCCGCCCCACACGCGGTTCCCAGCCCCGCCGAGGTCCAAATCACGGCCGCAGTCGTCAGCCCCTTCACGTCCCGCCGTTCCCCCGGGTGCAGAATCACCCCCGCCCCCACAAACCCAATCCCCGTCACGATCCCCTGCACCGTCCGGAGCGCCGCCGACGGATCGGTCCCCGCGATCGACAGACTGACCAACGTGAATAACGCCGCCCCCAGCGAGACGATGGCGTGCGTCCGAATCCCCGCCGGCTTGCGGTGGATGTTGCGGTTGAGTCCCACAACCGCCCCTAGCAGCGCGGCCATCCCGAGCCGCTCGATACAAACCCACCCGGTCATCTCCACGATCAGCGGATATACATGCGCCGCCTTGACGGCGCCAGTGCGGGCCCGGTACCATGCGGGCTGTGCACCCTCTTCGCTTCCCCGGAGCCCGATCGTGATCAACCCATGGCATGATCTCGCGGTCGGCAAAGACACCCCCCGGGAGGTCTCGGCCGTCATCGAGATCCCCAACGGCAGTCGCAACAAGTACGAGCTGGACAAAGAGACCGGTGTGTTCTCCCTGGACCGCGTCCTCTACTCCGCCGTCCACTACCCCGGCGACTACGGCTTCATCCCCCGCACTCTCGCGGAAGACGGCGACCCCTGCGACGTCCTGGTCCTGATCAAGGAACCCACGTTCCCAGGCTGCCGCATCGACGTGCGCCCGATCGGCGTCCTCGATATGCTCGACCGCGGGGAACCCGACGCCAAGATCCTCGCCGTGCCCGCCGAGGATCCGACCCAGAACGAGTTCTTCGATCTGGCCGACATCCCGCCGCACACGCTGCGCGAGATCGCGCATTTCTTCGAGATCTACAAGGACCTCGAGGGCAAACGCGTCCAGGTCCAGGGATGGCGCGGCTGCGATGCCGCGTTCCAGGAGATCCTGCGCTCGGTCGATCGGTACGCCGCCCGCTACCCGATCAATCCGACCACGCTCCCAGTGTCCGCCGGACGAGGATGAGCTGCCCGACGTGATACGACGTATGGTCGGCCACGAGGAGCGCCTCCCGGAGTAGCGTCTGCCCGTCGCCCCACGGAAAGGGCGCCAGTAGATCGTTCGCCGGGTCGGCCACGAGCCGCTCGATCGCCGCCCGATCCGCAGCAATGGCCTCGAGGCTCGCCCCCCACGCCTTGGCACTCGCCGGCGACGCGCCCTTGGGCCAGTAGCCCGCCGGCCACTCCGGCGACGCATACTGCCCTTCGACGTTGGTGCTGAACTGCAGGATGTCATCCTGTGTGATGCGGATATGCTCGACGAGCTGCCAGGGCGAGTGCGGCACCCCCGGCGGAATCGCCCCCCGCTGCCCCGCCGGCAACCCAGCGAC
Organism: Gemmatimonadaceae bacterium; assembly: GCA_035569435.1. Lineage (GTDB taxonomy): Bacteria > Gemmatimonadota > Gemmatimonadetes > Gemmatimonadales > Gemmatimonadaceae > DASRDS01. The sequence goes on along the minus strand of DATMNB010000128.1, from coordinate 12,845 downwards.
CGCATCCTCGAACGTGGCGTGCGCCTGTCCCCCGCGCAGCAGCTCCAGCACGTGCGCCCGAAGGGGATCCTTCGAAACGACCTTCACCTCGCTCATACACCCCCCCCTCGCTCCAGCGCCGCCCGGTCCCACCCCGCGCGCGTGGCCGCCGCCACGTAGGCCGTGTCAAAGAACTCCAACACCGCCGCGTCCGGCGACGGTGCCCGTCGCGCGACGTCGTACGGCAGGATGAACTCCCCAAGCTCCTTATGATAAAACGCCCCGACCGGCCCCACCCCCACCCCGGCCTCCGCAAACCCCGCCGGCTCCGGATAGGCATAGGCGTAGAAGGCGGCCTCCTGCACCGGCCCGCTCCCGGGCCAGAACCCGACGCTGATCACCTCGTGCGAGTACGCCTCCCGCGTGATGATCCCCGCCCCCGGACGCTGCGGCGCCCGCCGCCCAGAAAATCTCGATACGGCCAGATCAAAGCTCCCCCAAAAGAAGTGCACCGGACTCGATTTCCCGATGAACCGCCCGCGATGCACGTGCATCACCCGATCAGCCTGCACGAGCACCCGCCAGAACCGGTTCGCCGCTTCGGCGTCGTACTGGGCGTGCACCGTATCGTCCGGCAAGAGAATCGGATCCGGTAGCTCGCACGGCCGCGGCGTGATCGTCACCCGAATCCCGAGCCCCTCGAGGAGCTTCAGATACTCGGCGTAAAACTCCGCCACCGATCGCGGCCCGAGCGACAACGTCCGCGTCGTGTCAGCACTTGTCCGCACGGTCAACACGTGCGCCAGAAAGTCGAACTCCACCTCGAACGCCCCGCGCCCATACGGGATCGCCGACGTCGTCAGCCCGCGGGCGCTGACATACAACGGCACGTGCCACCAGTGGTTGACCGGCGCGGCCAACACCAACCGCGTCTTCCCGACGATCTGCGTCCAGAGATGCAGCGTCGCATACGTATCCCGCCACGCGGCCAACTCGAGCGCTGGCCACGCCTCCTCGGCCGTCGGGTCAACCCCCGCGGTCCTGATGAGCTGGTCGGTCGCCGGAGAAACGTGTGTCGAGTCCATGCGATGATACATATCCGCGCGCGCTGCCCGATGCCAGCGTAAGTTCTCGGGTCATGGCCACGCTCGTGCCCCACGGGTCGACCGCGCCGCTCCCGTTGATACGGTTCGTCGTGATCGGACTGCTCCTGACCGCGGTCGGGACCGCCGGCTACATCGTCCTGGAGCACTGGCCGCCGTTGGACGCCTTCTATATGACCGTGATCACGCTGTCCACCGTCGGCTACGGGGAGGTGCACACGCTCACGCCCGCCGGCCGATCGTTCACGATCGCCCTCATCGTCGGCGGCTTGGCAACGCTCGGCTACTTCGCGACGTCGGTCACGCAATACGTGACCAGTGGCGTCCTCACGGGCGATTTTCGGAGACGACGCATGCAACACCTCATCGACGCGATGTCCGACCATTACATCGTGTGCGGCTACGGCCGCGTGGGCCACGAGATCACGGCCGAGCTGCACCGGCGCAAGCGGCAGGCGGTCCTCGTCGATCGCGACCCGGAACGGTTCGACGCCCACAACGGACAGACACCGTACGTGGTCGGCGATGCATCCGACGACGACGTTCTACGCCGTGTGGGGATCGAGCGCGCGCGCGGGCTCGTCGTCACGACGAGCGATGATGCGGACAACCTCTTCGTCACAGTCTCCGCCCGCGCCCTCAATCCCTCGGCCACCATCGTGGCGCGCTGCAATCAGTCGTCGAGCGAGTCCAAGCTGATGCACGGCGGCGCATCGTCGATCGTCTCGCCGCTCGTCATCGGTGGCCAATACATGGCGACCCACCTCGTCTATCCCAACGTCAGCGAGTTCATGAACTTGATGGCGCGCCCCGAGGAGCACGACGCTTGGGTCGAGGAGGTCACGGTCGAGCCCGGCAGCACACTCATCGGCCGGCCGATCGGCGAGGGCGTCAGCCGCGCGGGGTCGGGGGTGACGGTCATCGCTGTTCGCCAGAGTACCGCCACCCGCGTCGCACCTAATCCGCACCCCGACGTGGTCCTCGCCCCCGGCGACGTCCTCATCGCGCTCGGCAACCGCGCGGACCTCGCCCGACTCGCCGAGCGCGCTGCAGGCCCCGAGTCTCACAAATAACGAACGGCCCCGAGCAACGCCCGGGGCCGTTCGCTGACGTTCGACTGTCACCCAGCTACGGTTGCGACGGGTCGCACGCGACGTAGTTGGGGTTGGGGTTGGTCTGCTGCGGCGTTGGCAACGAGAGAATGTGGTCCCCGGGGCTGCCGACTGCTGGGAAGACGTCGGCCTGTACGAACGAGAACGGCGCCGCACTGTACGGCAGCCGGAGAACGCGGCGCCAATCGCCGAGGCGGTGCCCCGTCACGTACAGCCAGTACGCACGCTCACTCAGCAACTGTTGCATTTCGGCCTTTGGACCGGCGCCGCTAGAGTCGGGCAGTGCTGCCAACCCGACCGTCGCACGCATGGCGTCGAGCATCGCCTTGCCGGCCGCGTAGTTGCCGCTCTCGATCTTACCCTCGGCGACGATCAACTGCGCCTCGGTGAAGTCGGCCACGGTGAAGTTGGTCGTCGAGGTCGGGTACTTCGACTGGTTGACGAACACCGGATCGCCGTTGTTGGCGGGCGCGCCGGAAATGAAGAACGGAACACGCGGATCCGGACTACTGACGAACGGAAGCCCGGTGCCGTTCTTCCTGTCACCGACACTGAAGGCCTGCGTCTGATTCGGGTCCGTATAGTTCCAGACGCCGTTTTCCTGCCGCGTCGAGTTCACCGACTCGAGGATCTGGTAGGCAAAGCCCGCGTCGGTCATCGTGGCCGCCGTGTCCGCGGCCGGGCCGACCTGACCCAGGTCGAGCAATGCACGGGCGGTTGCCACCGTGGCAAACTCCCGCTGGAGCTTGATGTCGGCCGGCCCGTCCGACGTGTCGGTGGCCAGCGCCTGCTGGGCCGACACAAAGCGGGCGAGGGCCGTGTCCAACATCTGCGGCGTCGTCAGGAAGGGGCTGTTGGTAACCTTCCCCGTCGCGACGTCGATCGTGCTGAACGGCACGCCCGAGCAGAAGTGTTCGGCGGTGTAGATGTACATCATACCGTCGACGTTGAACATCTCGGCTTGGCCGACCGTCGACGGTCCGAACTTGGCATATTGGGCAAGCGCTCGCACGGCGTCGTTGTGTACCGCGCCCATGTTCGCGAATTGCCCGGCGATGGACGAATTCACGGCCGTCGCGTCGCGGGTGTTCATCTGGCTTCGCGTCGGGAACGTGTCCTTGTCCTCGAACTCGTCCGTGAAGATACCGCCCCAACTGGCGATACCCTCGTTGCCGTTGTTGGAGACGTTGGCCGCCCCGACCACCGCGATCGCGAAGTCCCCGATCGTTCCGGCCCGTAACACGGGCAACGCATCCGGGCCCGTGGCGCCTCCCGGGGTGACCACGTCAGGGTCCTTTGCCACGAGCGGCTGACGTGCGTTGCAGCCCGCAACGGTACTGGCGACGACCCCGCCAAGCGTGACCACGCGGGCGACGCGCCAAAAATCAAGCATGTATCGCGTCATATTGAGGAGATCACCAAGTGATGTCGACGCGGGCAGTCAAGACCCGCACCGGCGGTTGCGTAAAGAACTGCTGGGACTGAAGCGTCGGGAAGCCCCCAGGCGTCGTGTTGAATCCGTTGATCTCGGGGTCCAGACCGCGGTACGGTGACCACGTCGCCACGTTTCGCGCGGCGACCGTGAGGGACGCAGCCCGTCCGCCAAGGAGGTAGCGGGCCCACGAGTCTGGCATGATCATGGCCAACGACAGCTCGCGGACCTTCCAGAATGAGCCGTTGAGGATATAGCCGTAGTCTGTCCCGCCATAGTGCGCCGCGACGGCCGCCGCTTGATCCTTGAGCGGCGCGCTCGGGTCGTTACACTCGCGACCGTTTCGAAACGCGTCGCAACGGAACTCGTCTCCACCGTCAAACACCGTCATGCCGTCGCGCCGGTCGAATTGCGCGTTGATCCGGAAGTACTTGAAGATGGTGATCGTCGGCGACAGCGTCACCTCATCGCGTGGTCCAAGCTCGCCGACCGTGACCGGCTTGCTGCCATAGTGGATTTCGTTCGGCTCGATCACGCCGTCGTGGTTCGCATCCGAGTACGTGTACGGCACGGACGTGAACACGCCGAGTGGCTGGCCGGCGATGTTCTGCTGAACGGTGCCCTCGGTACCAGTCCCCACGACGGTCGGTGGAAGGCCGCCAAGACTCGTCAACTTGTTCCGGTTCAAGTCGTACGTGATGCTCATGGCGAACGTGATCGGCTCGGACCGGAATACGTCGCCGTTCAACGTCAGCTCGAGGCCACGGTTATCCACGGCGCCAAGGTTCGTGACCGTGCTGAACTGGCCGGTCGAGATGTCAACCGGCGCGCTCTGAATCAGATCCTTCTCGGTCCGATCGTAGATCGTCGCGGCCAGAGTGAACCGATCCTTCCAGAAGCCGACGTCCGCGCCCGCCTCGTATTCGGTCGACCGCTCCGGCTTGAGGTCGGCGTTGCCGATGCTGTTCGGGACGATGGCGAGTTGATCATTCCCCACGCCGTTGATGCTGGCGGAAACAGCGGTAAACGATCCATTCGCCAGACGGAAGAACGGCTCGCGCCCCGACTGTCCGCCCGCGACGCGGAGGCGCAAGCTGCTGACGTAATAGTTTCGGGGCCAGAAGTCTTCGTCGCTCACGACGTATGACAGGTTGCCCGACGGGTAGAACGCGGTGCTCTGGTTGTGCCCGAACGCACTATTGCCATCGACGCGTCCAGAGGCAGACAGAAACAGCACGTTCCGCCACGCCAGCTGTTGCTGCAGGTACCCACCGATATTGATAATGTCGTTATTGATCTCGATCGCCGTGAAATGGTTGGTCGCGCCGGACACGCTGCCCGTTCCGGGGAGGAGACCTTGTCCACCGCCGAAAATCGAGTGGAGCGAGTTGTCGACCCACTCGCCGCCGAGCGTCGTCGTCCCGTCGAGTCCGTGCGTGATCAGATACTTGGCCGATATCGACGCGGCGCCCGTGTACACGTAGATGGCGTTGTCGGTCGCGGCCGCCGGGGTGGTGCTCAAGACCTGGGTGACGCCCTGCAGCACCGAATGATCAAACAGACCGACGTAGTCCACGCCCGCGACGCCGCGGGCCGTCAGCCACGGGAGCAGGCGAACCACGCCGCTCCCGCCCGTGGTGAACCGATCGACGTCCTCGAATGCGCGGATCGTTTCCGTGATCGATGGCGACAGAAAGAACCCATCGAATAAATAGCCACCCTTCCTCGCGCTGCCGAGCAGCGCACCCGAGATCACACCGCCAACGGCGTTGTCGCTGAACGGCAGCACCGTGCGGCGCTGCGTATACATCGACGTCAGGCTGAGGTCAATCTTCGACGAGGGATGGATCGTGAACCCGCCGTTCACGTGCGTGAACCGATCGCTGTTGTTGTCGTAGACGCCCTGCTGGCGATCCCAGTCGGCACCGGTGTAGTACGTGATCGTCTGTGTGCCACCCTCGACACTCAGCCCGGTGCCTTCGTCATACCCGCGCTTGAAGAGCGACGAGTCGTGGACCAGATCGAAGCTCTGGGCGGGCGTGGCCCGACCGGCGCCGTCCGCGGGGGTGCACCCGCCACCCACCTCGACCAGGATGGAACAGGACTTCCCGTTCGACCCGAGACGTTTCCAGTTCGACGGATACTTGCCGTTGACATCCTGGAGCTGACCGAGCTGACCGTAGAAGTGCCACCGGGCCGGCTCGTCGGCGTTGCCCTTGCGGGTCGTGATGACAATGACGCCGGCCGCGGCTTCGGTGCCGTAGAGCGCCGACGCCGCCGGACCGCGCAGGATCTCCACGTTTTCGATGTTCTCGAAGTCGATGTCATCGAAGCGCGAGATCGTCTGCCCGCCGACGCCACCCGCCTGACTGACTGCGTTGTTGTAAGCCCTGATCCCGTCGATCACAATCAGCGGCTGGTTGCTGAGCAACGCCGTCCCTGAACCACGCGCGACGATCTTCGACGCCGTGCCGACTTCACCCGACTGTTCCTGGACGACGAGACCCGGAACGCGCGAGTTGAGAAGCTCGGAGAAGCTGGTGATCGGCGCCTTTGGCACCGAGTCGACCGTGATCATACCGATCTGGCTGCCGTTAACCCTGGCCTGTTCGGCCGGAGCCGAGACCGCGACCGTGACAATCTGCTGCAGCACCGCCGACGCTGCCGTCAACGCGAAGTCCACCGTCGTCGTGCCGTTTTCCGTGACAGTGACCGTTTGCGAGACTGACTGGTAGCCAAGTCGGCTGATCTGCACGCGGACCACACCAACCGGCACGTTTCTCAGACGGTAATGTCCGTTGGCGTCCGTCCGGGCGACGCGTTGGGCATCCGCGATGCGCACCACCGCTTCGGGCACCCCTTGCTTGTTGGCCACATCGGTCACGACGCCGACGATCGACCCGGCGGGGACCGTCTGGGCCGATGCTCCGTGTGTCAGCGCCGCGGCGCCGATGAGGCACGCGGCGAGAATCCACGTGTCACGGGTCATTGTGCCGCTCCTGGCGCCCGCCGCCAGCACGTCTCAAACGATGCATCTCCATCCTCCGTCCTCCTCATCAGGTGAATCAGCCCGGCGCCGGAGTGGCGCCACGCCGTCGTGCACAACACCTGGGATGACGCAAACGCACTCGCCGTGGGCGGAGAGCGCCCCACCAGCGATGAGTATCGGACAGGAATTGGAGGGACCGTCTTCAGCGTGTCGCACGACCGCGCATGCGACGCGCGCGACGAGCGACGGGCGCAGACGCTAACGTGCGCCTGACACGATGTCAAGAAACAGTTAACAGTGAGTCAATGACTTGGTAGAGCATTGTTAACGTCATGCAAACTCTTTGACTCCGCTCTGGTCCAGCAGCGGCCCCGACGTGCGCAAACGATGGCCCGACACACGCGGTACATACGGGCGTGCGTCGCTAACTTTCACTCTGTCCCTTTGTGTCTCGGAGGTTCGACATGTCACTTCTGACACGCGTGATCCGCTGCCGGCCGCACCGGATCGCTCTGACCGCGGCCGTCCTACTCGCGCTCAGCCTCTCCAGTCACACCGCATTCGCCCAGGGCGGAGGTGGCATGGGCGGCGGCGGAGGCGCCGGCGGCGGCCGCATGCAGGCCCTCCTGCAAGGCATCTCTCTCACCGACGCCCAGCAAGCCAAGGTCGACTCGATCCGCGCCTCGTACCAGGCGAGTATGTCGTCCGGCGACCGCCAGCAGATGCGCGAATCCATGCGCAAGCAAGCCGCCGACATTCGGAGCATCCTGACCCCCGACCAGCAGACGCAGTTCGACCAGAACCTCGCCGCCATGCGCTCGCGATCGCGATCACAATGACCCGCACCCGCTGATCGTATGCGACTCGTCGCCGCGCTCCTCGTCGCGGCCCTCGTCCCACCCACCGCGCCCGTCCAGGTGATGCTCGACCGCGCGGTCTACGCCCCGGGCCTCGTCGGCCACGTCCAGGTCCGCGCCGGCCAGGACGGCTACCTGCTCGTGCTCCACGCCGACCCTGAGGGACGCGTCCGCGTGGCATTCCCCTTGGACCCGGACATGCCGACCCAGGTGCACGCCGGCCAGGCCATCGACATCACCACACGCCGCGGCCGAGCCGCCTTCACGGTCGAGGATACCGTTGGATCCGGCCTATGGTACGCGGCGATCTCGACCGTACAATTCCGGCCGGATTCGTTCGCCCTCGGCAACCACTGGGACTACCGGCGCTTCCCAACCCTCGCCGAGGACCAGGATTGGAACGCGGCGCTGACGCGTCTCGTCAGCGCCCTCGCCGAGGGCCGCTTCGACCACGACATCGCCACCTATCGCGTCGTCCCCGTCCCAACCCCCTCCAAGAAACCCCGCACCTCGGCGCCGTCGGGGCCGTTTGCGACCCCGCGCTACCCAGGCGTGCGACTCTGATCACACGCTGATCACATGCTGATCACATCACCGCGCCGACGGCCTGTCGTTCGGCGACCGAGTCACCCGCGCCCCAGCCTTCCGATGCGACGTACGCCCCATCGTCCCCACGTACTCGTCATGACTCGCCGCATCGATATTGATCGTACGCTCGGCCAGCGCCGTCAGTAGCTGATCCGTCTGCCGCTCCTCATCGAGCGTGAGCTGCAACATCTCCGCATGCCGCTCATGCCCAAGCTTCTGCGCCCAGCTCCGAACCGAGCCATACCCCGCCATCTCGTAGTGCTCGACATGCTGCGCCTTGGAGATCAACCCGGCGTCCAACACGTCGCGCTCCGGCTTCTCGGCGATGAGCTCGCTGCCTTCTTTGATGCAGCCTTCCATCCCCACGCATTTCTTGCCCTTGGGCGTCACGCCAAGATCGGCGCAAATCTGTTCGATCCGCGCCACGTGCGTCTCCGTCTGACGGAGATGCGTCTCGAATGCCCGTTTGAGCTCGGGATGCGCCGCGGCCTTCACCATCCTGGGCAGCGCCTTGAGAATCTGCGTCTCGGCACTGTACAGGTCCTTCAGCTCGTCGACGTACAACATGCCCAGCGTGTCAATGTCCATGCGGTGGCTCCAGGGTAAAGTCTGTGGAGCCACCTGGCACGCAGGTGCTACGCCACGGCGTCTAGACCGCTAACGCGTAGCCCACACCCGACACCGTCACAATGAGCCGCGGGTCCCGCGAGTCATCGCCGAGCTTGCGCCGCAACGTGTGGATGTGTGTATCGACCGTCCGGCTGGTCGGCGATGTGCGCCCCCGCCGGATCGCCCGCACGAGCTCGGCACGAGAGACAGGCTCCCCTTCCTCGCGAGCCAACGTCTCGAGGAGGACAAACTCCCCGCGCGTCAAGTTGGCGATGCGACGGCCGACGCGAACTAATCTGCGGCCTGGCCATACGGTGAGACGACCGCCCCACGACAGCCAATGTTGGTTCTCAACGCCGCGCGCCGCGGCGTGCAATTGCGAACGTACGGTTGGTGCGCCCGACGCTGACACTGTTCCTCCAAAGCCCGGCCGATGCCCTGACTCCACTACTGTACAAGACCTTTCAAAGTTTCGTTTGGTTTACTCCTCGCGTGTCACGTGTGTAATACGAAATGCCCCAGGTCGTCGTTGACCTGGGGCATTTGTTAACGCCATGTGAAATGTTTTTCTGATTTGTTGCGAAAGCTATTGCGAACGCTGTTGCCAGAGCCTGTTGCGAAAGCCGGCGCTCGGGATTGAACCGAGGACCTTTCGATTACGAATCGAGTGCTCTACCACTGAGCTACGCCGGCAACTCCTGCGTCCGTACACGCGATGGTACAAGCGGTGGTACACAACGGGAATGCCCTGGCGCGGACTCGAACCGCGACGCCTTGCGGCACCACCCCCTCAAGATGGCGTGTCTACCAATTTCACCACCAGGGCAACTCTGTACGGGACTGACGGGGCTCGAACCCGCGACCTCCGGTGTGACAGACCGGCACTCTAACCAGCTGAGCTACAGTCCCAACGTGCTGTGTGCTCTGTCCTGCTTCGCGGTAATAGCCCCAACGGGAATCGAACCCGTCTCTCCACCTTGAAAGGGTGACGTCCTGACCGATAGACGATGGGGCCGTCCCCTTCTCTATCTTCGCGCACCTCAACAACGACCCATAGCCAACGACCATAGCGGTAACGGGATTCGAACCCGTGTTTAAGCCTTGAGAGGGCTCCGTCCTAGTCCCCTAGACGATACCGCCGCACCTGCTTTCGTACCGAAAGGTCCTCGGTTCAATCCCACCACAATTCCGCACAGGCCCGGAGGGACTTGAACCCCCAACCGCTGGTTTTGGAGACCAGTGCTCTACCAATTGAGCTACGGACCTAGTCCACCTTTCCATCGGAGGGTGGCTGATGGGAATTGAACCCACAACCCCCGGTGCCACAGACCGGTGCTCTAACCAATTGAGCTACAGCCACCATGCCCTCCAACCTGCCGCCTACAGACCCGGATTGTAATCGCCGCCGACCTGAGAGGCAACGCTACTTTGGGCGATCACCTATTTATATAGACAGATACATGGATCGTGCTATTTAGCACGATCCATGTACTCGCCGGTCTGCGGGTTCACGCGGATCTTCTCGCCGGTCCCGACGAACTCTGGCACGTTCACCGTCACGCCGTTTTCCAGCTTGGCCGGCTTGGTCGATGCCGTCTTCGTCGCGCTCTTCATGACAGGCGCCGTCTCCACGATCTCGAGCGTGAGCGAGTTCGGCAACTGAATGCCGATCGGCCGCCCATCATAGTACTCGGCCTGAATCCGCATCCCTGGCTGCATCCACTGCGCGTTGTCGCCCAGCGCTTCCTCGTCCATCTCGAGTTGGTCGTAGTTCTCCGTATTCATGAAGTGGTACGTATCCCCACCCTGATACAGGAACTCCAGGTCGTGCGTCTCCATCGACGCCCGCTCGACCGAGTCCGCCGCGCGAAACCGATGCTCAAACGTGGAACCCGTCCGGATGTTCTTGAGCTTCGCCTGCACCATCGCCCGGAGATTCCCCGGCGTATGATGCCGAAACTCGATCACCCGCACCGGTTGCCCTTCAAACACCAGCACCATGCCTCGGCGGATCTGCGTCGCCGGCATTGCCATACAGTCTATCCTTGTTAAACGTGTCAAGAGCGAGGACAGCCCAATAAGCTACATAGACTTAAGGCCACCGTCAATGGACCGGAGGATGGGCTCCAGCGCCTGCCATTCCGTGGCCGCGACCAGCCGCGCCCCCTGCGCCGTTGGGTGCATCCCGTCGCCCTGATTGAGCGCCGCATGCCCCGCCACGCCGTCCAGCAAAAACGGCAGAAGGCGAGCCCCCGACGCTCGCGCGGCCTCGGCGTACACGGCATGAAACCGCGCCGCATAGTCCGCCCCCAAGTTGGGCGGGGCCTCCATCTGGACTACGCACAACACCGCCCCCGGCCGCGCGGCTTTGACCTTGGCCAGGATGCCCTCGATGTTGCCCCGCAACGAATCGGGGTCGAGCCCGCGCAGCCCGTCGTTCGCGCCCGTCTCCAACACAAACACGTCCACCGGCCCGCGCAGAAGCCAGTCAATGCGCCGGAGCGCCCCAGCCGACGTCTCCCCGGATAGCCCAGCGTTCACGACCTGGAACGGTAATCCCTCTGAGTCGATTCGCTGCTGGAGGACTGCGGGCCACGCCTGGTCCGGATCGAGACCAAGCCCCGCCGTCAAGCTCGTCCCCTCGATCAGGATCGAATGGCGACCCGTCGCCGGCACCGACGCGGGAAGGTAGTGCCGCGATGTACTATGCGATGCCCGACTGGCCGCCGCGGTCCTGACGTCCCCACGATCGCACGCGGCGCCCAGCGCCAGCATCACCACCACCAAACTTGTACGCATGCTCCTCGCCCGTGACGTGACACAAGAGTACCAGAGCGGCTCCCGCCGGCTCACCGTTCTGGACGCAATTTCGTTCGAGATCGCGGCCGGCGACTTCGTGGCCGTGGTCGGACCATCTGGCAGTGGGAAAACCACCCTACTCGGCTTACTCGCAGGACTCGACACGCCGACGCGGGGTCGCGTCATCCTGGATGGGGCCGATCTTGGCGCCCTGAGTGAGGACGCGCGGGCGCGCCTGCGTGGGGAGAAAGTGGGATTCGTCTTCCAGAGTTTCCAGCTCATCCCCACCCTGACTGCCCTCGAAAATGTGAGCGTCCCACTCGAGCTCCGCGGTGACACAGACGCCGTCCTCCGCGCCCGAGACCTGCTCGGCCGCGTGGGCCTCGCCGACCGGGCCACACACCTCCCGGCCCAACTGTCCGGCGGCGAACAGCAACGCGTCGCCGTCGCCCGCGCCTTCGCCAATCGGCCGCGCATCCTGTTCGCCGACGAGCCTACTGGAAACCTCGACGCCGTCACCGGCGCGCGCATCATCGAGCTGATCGAGTCCCTGAATCACGAGTCGGGCTCGACCGTGATCCTCGTAACCCACGACGCGAGCCTCGCCGAACGCACCGATCGCATCATCCGCCTCGCCGACGGCCGCGTGATCGCCGACACCGCCCGCCGCACCGCGCCGCCACTGGCGGTGGGATGACATAGGCATGAGGCCCCTCATCGCTCTGGCCTGGCGCGAGAGCCGCACCACCCGACGACGACTCCTCCTCTCGATGTCGTCCATCGTCCTCGGCGTCGCGGCCCTCGTCGCCATCGACTCCTTCAGCGCCAACGTGACCGAGTCAGTTCGCGATCAATCGCGCTTCATCCTGGGCGGCGATCTCGCCGTCACCGTGCGCGGACCGTTGCCGGCGGGGGCCGCCACCATCCTCGACTCGCTACGCCACGCCGGCGCCCGCGAAGCCCACGTCACCAGCTTCGCATCGATGGCCGTCGCCCTCCGCCCCAATAAGACACGACTCGTCCAGGTGCGCGCCGTTGGCGACCGCTATCCGCTCGTCGGCCACGTCCGCACCGCCCCGGCCGATGCCTGGGAGCGACTCGGCTCCGGCACCCACGCCCTCGTCGACCCTGCCCTGCTCGTCGCCCTCGACGCGCGCGTCGGCGACACGATCTCCCTCGGCTACGCACGATTCGACATCATCGGCACCGTGCGCGCCATGCCCGGCGACGCGGGCATCGCCGTCGCCATCGGCCCGCGCGTCTTCATTCCCGAGCGCGACGTCGAAGCAACCCAGCTTCTGACGTTCGGCAGCCGCGCCGAATACAAGACACTCGTCACTGTGCCGGGCCGCCAGGCAACCGCGACCATCGAGGCGC
>DATMNB010000127.1:0-10646 GCA_035569435.1 Gemmatimonadaceae bacterium | reverse complement strand
TCGGCCCACCGATGAAGTTCCACCCATGAGACTCATTCGGGTGCCCATCCGCGGGTGCGTCCGCCGGCCGCGTCCACAGGTTGGCCTTGAGATCGACGTGGGCCGTGTCGATGCCGCCGTCGATCACGGCGACCAGCACCGTCGCCTTCGGTGGCTTGCCCGCCAGCAACTCTCGCTCGGCCCGGCGCGCGCTGATGCCGGGGACCGTGTCCGTGGCTTCGTCGAGCAACTGCCAATCAGGCGGCGCCACGGTAAGCCCACTCGCCGGCGCGATCGACGGCATCGCCGCTGGAGCGGGCGCGAGACTGGGGGCGATGGCGCGCGCACCAGACTGGCAGGCGGCGGAAGAGATCAGCAGCACGCAAGTGACGGCGTGCGGAAGGCGAAGCGTCATGGTCACCGGAAGTCGTCGGTCGTGTCAATAGGATCTGTAAGAACAACCTAGCCGCTGAAATCCACACCCGCAGAACGCTCACGAACCCCGGGCCAGATCGCGAGCGGCCCGCATCTCAACCACTCCTTCGGTCGCGCGCCTGAAACACTCACGTGGGAGTCCTCCTACGACGATCGACGCTGCAGCGTCATCCGCATGCCGTATTTTGGACGCAACGTCACGAGCGGCTCCATCGCAACCCGGTGGGTCGGATCGTGCCGCATGCGCCAGTGCCGGGCCATCGTCGCCAGCACGAGGATCCCTTCCATCCATGCGAACTGCTCGCCGACGCAGATGCGCGTCCCTGCCCCAAACGGGAAGTACGCAAATTGTGGCCGACCGGCCCGGACCTCGTCGACGAGCCACCGATCCGGATGGAACCGCTCCGGCTCGAGCCACCATCGTCGATCGCGGTGAATGTGGTACTGGCACATCAGCACCAGCGTTCCAGCCGGGATCGTGTACCCGCCGGCCTCGAATGCACCGATCGCTTTGCGCTCGATCGCCCATGCCGGCGGATACAACCGCATCGACTCGGCGAACACCTGTCGCGTATAGGCGAGGCGCGGCAGGTCGGCCACCGTTGGCACGCGACTGCTGTTCGGGCCGCCAAGCACCTCGTCCAACTCCCGATGCAGCCGCGCCTCGACGTCGGGATGCTGCGACAGCAGATACCACGTCCACGACAGCGCGACCGCCGTCGTCTCGTGTCCGGCCATCAGAATCGTCACCAGCTCGTCGCGCAACTGCCGGTCGCTCATCCCGTGCCCATCGTCCTGCGCCGAGATCAGCATCGAGAGGAGATCGCCGCGATCGGCGCCTGCACGGCGTCGATCGGCGATCAGCGTCGCGATATACTCATCCATGCGCCGCCTGGCCCGATGCAACCGCCGCACCCAGGGGATCGGCAACTGCTCCATCACGATGCCGATCGGGACCAGGGTGTAGTTGAACATCCGGAGCGACAGGTCGATGGCCTCGCCCACGACGCCGGTATTGCCTTCGACGTCCTCGTCGAAGAGCGTCTTGGTCACGATGGAAAGCGTGAGCCGCATCATCGCCGCGTGCGCGTCCAGCGTATCGCCGTCCCGCCACCGCTCCTGGGCCCGTTCGGCGTACGCCGCCATCACGGCGCCGTAGCCGGCAATCCGATCCCGGTGAAACGCCGGCTGCGCGAGTCGGCGCTGCCGCAGATGCGACTCGCCCTCGTTCGTCAGCAACCCCTCGCCGAGCAACGGCTTGGTCCGCTCCAGCGCGCGACCCTTGGTAAAGTTGCGCTGCTCCGTCACGAGCACGCGCTGGACATCGTCCGGATGGTTGAGGACGACCAACCGTCGTCCGGCCACCGAGATCTCCGTCACGTCGCCCAGCTGCGCCATGCGGCCGAAGAGGCGGCGCATGTCGCGCACGAGATCCACCACGAATTCCCCGGGATACCGCGCGCGCGGCCCCGGAGGACGTTGGCGGACCGTTTTCATTTGACGCTCACAAACCGCTTGGGCACGCTCACCATCTCGTTCCGGATCCGGGCAGGACTCCAACGCCGATCTGAAAGGCTCTTCATCAATCACACACGCAAGAGGCTATGTCTCTCTGGGCAACAGGTCCTTGGCTTCCCCGGCCGACGCGCTCACGCCGCATATACAACTGTGCGGGTCGTCGCCTCGGGCGGCGCGTCGATCGTTCGGCACATTAGTAAGACACCTAAGGGGCCGCAGTCCCCCTGCAATGCAGTGAGTTTCGTGACAGCGCGGCGGCGACGCGCGCGAAGCACGGCCTTCGGTAGCGCTGAGGGAGAATAAATGGACCTGGGAGAAGCCCGGCTCCGTGTCGCCCGACTGAGAAACACGCCACCCGTCTCTCGCACGCCGTGGGTGCCAGCGCAGCTGCCGCTCCCCAGCCGGCAGACGGGCTGAGAGCGTCGCAGGGACGGACGCGCCGCGGGGCCGCTCCGCACACCTGGGGCTCCGCGACCCCGCGGCTCCAGATTCGGCACGCGTGGCTGAGGAGCACCGCGCTTTTGTGGGACGAGAGCGAAGAACGACCAGACGTCGTCATCGACGACTGTCGGTGAGAAAACCCCCGCCGTCGATCCGCACACCAGGGCTGGGTCCCCCGCTTCGCGAAGTCAGCGGTGAGTTCCCGCCCTCGCGCGAATCGATGTGACTTCGCGAAGCGGGGATGCAAATGTTTATTCGCGTTTTCTGCGCCTCGCGTCGCTCCGATATGGATGATTCCGATACACCGACACCCGCAGCGTGCCCCAAGCGGTCATCCAGTCTCCGGCACAGTGCTTATCGCGCCACAATCCGCGCGTGGTCAGGTTGGCACGCGCTCGCAGACCTCACTTCACGCCACGAACGCGGCGCGACGCCCACTCTATGACGAGCGCGGCGCACAGGATACCGAAGATCCACGAGGCGATCAGCGCTGGATCGATCGTGCGCCGCACCGTGCTCTCACGCGTCGCCACTCCAAGCCGGTCGATGAGTGTCGCCACCGGCGCCACGTCGGTGGGAGGGGCGGCGACAGACACGCGCGGCGCGTAGGCGACGCGCGCCACCAGCCCCGCCAGCCAGGCGCGGTGCTGCTCCGGGGATGCGTCCCCTCCGGCCGTCCGCCACCGCCACAAGTCCGTGTAACCGGTCTCGATCACACGCCCAGCCCCGACACGCCGCGCCGCCAGGCTCACTTGCGCCCCCCGCCGCTCCAGCACTATCGCGTCGGGGACGAGGCCGACGATCGGCACGAGCTCGAGCACGGCCCGCGGCGCGCTGTCAGGCGGAGCCACCCCGTCGTCTTCGACCAGCGTCCCCGCTCCACCGGGCGCCAGCGCCGCCAGCGACCGCGCCTTCGCCGCCGGTGACCAGAGGACGAGTCCACCCCCGCTGTGGACGAACTTCGCGATGCGGTCCCCGATGTGCGCTGCCGTGGTATCGATCGCCAACACGGCCGCGTAGCGCGCGGTGTCGATGCTCCCGTGATCCCCTTGCCGCACATCGCTCTTCGGCGACACGACGTAATGCGCGTCCACCCCCCACCCTCGCTCCTCGAGGCCGGCGACGGTGAACTTCATCTCCCACCCCGCCTGGCCGATGACGAGGAGCCGCTTGAGCGTGAGCGAATCATGGCGCGCCCCCCGCGCGGTGACAGCGCCGACCACCGCGTCGATAATCGGGCGCGGCCTCGGCACCTCCGCGCGCACGCCGAACACCGTCGCCCGCGCGCTGTCCAGCGTGCCGACCGTGTCACGAAGCACGACCAGCGAATCGGCCGGCGCGGCGACGCTCAGGTCGGCGCCGCCCGCGGGATCGGCACGCGGTTCCACCGCCACCGCCGTCGGCAGGAGCGCCGGTCCACTCCACGAGACCACCGTCGCGGCAGCCGGGAGCGCGGCCAACCAGTCGCGCTCCACACCCGCCGGTGGATGATCGAGCGCAACGTGCACCGCCTGGGGTGCGGCCACGGTGCTCCAGCGCGCCAGCCGCTCACGGAGTCGCGCCGACGTGCCCTGCTCCTCCGCCCCGTGCCCTCGCGCCCGGATGGTCTCGACGAGATACCAGCCGAGGAGGATGATCACCGCCACGCGCAGCAGCCGCTCGCCCCAGGCGCGAACCACGTCAGCGCGTAAGCGCATAGACGATCAGGTTGACGCCGAACTTGGTCGGGTCCTGTTGCATGAATCGCTTCGTCTCGGCGTGGAAGTTCCACTCCGAGCTGTAGTCCTTGCTACTATAGATGAGCCCAATCCGCCCGTTCACCAGCACGGCGTCGAGATAGCGGTGCAGCAGGTCGTCGCCATAGCCGTTGAGTTCGTGGTGTGTGTTCGGCGGCCCGTCCTCGAAGACGAAGAAGCAGCGGTACAGCTCATGGTCCTTCGGCAACCGGGTCATCTTGCCGAACAGACGCTCGATCTCCTCCGTCGCCGTCTTGTGAAACTGCCCGGTGATGTCGTGGTTGTGGTCATCGATCATCAGCAGCCCGCCACGCTCGACGTAGCGCTTGACGTTCCGCCGCTCCGCATCGGTCAAGCGGACTGGAAGGTGACCCGTCATCCAGACGAACGGATAGTTGAACAGCTCTGCAGCGCTGAGCTTCACGCTCACCCCCAGCGGCGCGACGTCGATCGTGGTGTAGCGGACCAGCGTGTCGATGAGGTTCTCCGGCAATGCGGGCGCGCTCTCCCAATCGCCCGATGCGTACTCCGCGGTCGCGAACACGAACTGGCTCACGGCGTCACCCCTCCCCATTCCAACGGACCGCTAACGATGCGCGGGCGTGGCTCGAGCGCCCGGCGCGTCCCCGTAAGCGCGCTGTCTACCGAGCTCCCTCGTTGCAGCAGCGCGATCGCATCGCCCAGCGCCTTGGCGACCGCCGGCGCCGACGAGATGGCGGTGACGCGGATGTAGGTCAGCGAGTCGAGCGCTGCCGCCGGCGTGCGGTGGGAGATGGCCATGGCCCGGTCGATCCGTACGGCGAGTGCCGCGTTCGGATCGGGGAGCTCGTCGCGCGGCTTCCGTGCGGCGGCGGCTGCCGTGTCGGTCCCGGTCATCCGCACCCGCTCGATGTTCACCGTCACCGGCTTGAGCAACCCGCGCAGATAGTACCGGTGCGCCAGTCGAAGGTCGTCGAGGATCTTGAGGATCTTCTTCATGTACGGCATCGCCGAATCCGGCTGCGCGATGCCGAGGTCCTCACGGGCGGTCCACATCAGGTCCGCCGCCTCGCGCAGCATCTTGCTGGCCTCAGTCTGGAAAGAGCCGCCGACGCCGTTGTCTTCGAGCAGCACGACCACGGCCAGCGCCCGCTTGCGGATGTCCTCCTGCAAGTTGCTGTATGCCGACGACCGATGCACCATCTCCTCCCGCGCCAGGCGCCGCCGGGTGCGGATCAGGGTGTCGGTGCGCATGTTGAGCAACCGCTGGCTCACCCACATCGAGTCGATCGGCAGCGGCGGGGCGGCGTTGATCGACGTCGAATCGACCGGCTCGGCGATCTTGAGGGTGCGTGTCTCCGAGATCCCCTTCCCTGGTCCGGTGACGTCGTTGAAGTCGAAGGCGACGGCGCGGATGTGAAGCACGCTCCCCGGAGCGAGCTTCATCGTGTCGAGGTCCAGCGTGGCGCGCAGCGTGGCGGTGCGGGCGTTGTCGAACGGCACGCGTGGGCCGGTGCTCGCCATCGTCTCGAAGGACTCCTCGGAGCCGGTGGAAAGCATGAACTCGAAGTAGCCGTAGGCGAGCCCGATGTCGTCGGTCAACTCGCCCTCCAGCTGCAGCTTCCCCTTCGGCACCGTCTGATACGTGGTGTCGTGCTCTGGCAACCGTAGCTTGACCGTGGGCGCCGAATCGGTGATCGGTTCGAGCACCACAAGCCGGCGGTATGCGCGGTCGCGCAGGGTCAGCACCGTCGGCTCCTTCGGCATCGTCACGCGCACCGCCCAGTCGTGCCCCTCTTTCACCGCCGCGAGCATCACCCCCGAGTCCTTGCCGATCGTGGCGCTGAGCCCCTCGGCCGGGCCCGAACCGCTGAACGCGACGCGGCTGCCGATCAGTGCCGGCACGCTCGTCGGCTCCTTCAACGTGACCGACGGCAGCCGGGCGTACGCCGGCGCATCCACGCGGGCCGACAGCTTCGCCAGTCGGTTCGCCATCGGCGCGGCCGGACGGGATCCCGCGCGGCGCGCCAGATCGCGTCCGGCGGCGCGCAGCAGCTCGCGTGGGCGCAGGATCGCGATCGCGACCCCGGCGAGGACGACTGCGATGAGCGCGAGCCCGAGCGCGCGACGGGAGGCGCGCCGCACGACGCCTTCCACGTCGGCTTCGCCGGCGAACGCATGCAACTCGGTATGCTGCGCGGCCGGCGCGATCGCCGGATCAATCGACGTCACCAGCGCGTACCGCAGCCGTGGCTCGCGCTCTTCGACCCATAGTGCCACGTGCTCCATCGACAGTGCGGCGCGCCCGCGCCAGAGGGTAACCCCCCCGGCCGTCAACGCCGCGACCGCGGCGAGCGGGATGAGAATCACTCGGGCGAACAGCGGGAGTGGCGCGATTGTGTTGACCAGGGCCGCGACCACCACCACCGCCACCGCCAGCGCGGCCGTCCAGAGCAGGGCCGCGACAACGACCGTGCCGGCCAGCCTGCGCCTGGCCCGTCGTACCCGCTCCAGCGTCGTCATGCGGCGCCGCGAGTGGAAGGATGCGGCGGTGTCGCGGGCTCATCGACCGGCTCGCTCCACAGCGGTGCCGCGCCGCGCCGGACGAACAGCTCCAGGAGCACGAGCCCGAGCGCGGCAGCGATCAGCCACGGCACGAGCGGAGTCGCGAGGACGTCGGGCGCCCGGATGGCATCGCGCGCCGCGAGCGGGCCGGCGCCGGCTAGCGCCGCGGTCTCCTCGGCGCCGAGCGCTCGGCCGCCGGCGATCGTCTCACACGGGGCGCCCAGAGCGCGCACGAGCCGCCCGAACGCGGGGCGCAGCACGAGATCCCCGTATGTCGGTACCGGAATCGCCACGTCGCGAATGCACCCGGGACCGACGGCATACTCGACGGCGGCCGGCTGCCCATCAACCCACCGCGCGCTCACGCGCGTCGGGTGGGCGGCGGTATCGAGCGCCCACCGACGTTCCATCGGATAGACAACCGGCGCGTCGCCGGCGATGACGGCCGTCGCGGTGTCGGAATGGGCCCGCACCCGCCAGCCGGGTGGCGCGCCGACGGCCGGCCACCGCACTAGCGTGCGGCGTCCGCCGGCCGCCCACGCGCTATCCGCGGCGCTAGCAAGACCACGGACGATCCGGACGGCCGAGTCGCTGGCCGGGATCCCGGCCGCCGAGGCGGCGAGCGCGACCCCATCGTCGGCGCCACCGCGCACTGCCAGGCCTGGGGGCGGCGCCAGCGAGTCACCCCGCGCGGCGACGCGCACGATGCGCGCTCTCCCCGGCCAGAGCGCGCGGATCGCCAGTGTGGCGCCATCGACTTCCGCCACCGGCAGCGGCGAGACGATCACCAACTCGACCGAGTCGGCGCCGGTGCGGATGTCCGACGCCGTGCGCAGCGCAGCGATCAGCGCCGGAGAGAGCCGCCCCTTGTGCTCAGTCTGGGTCAGCGCCGCCGCCGCACCCACCACATCCTTGCGGACGACATGCGCGCCGGAGTCGTAGACCACGAGCGCGTCCCCCGCGCCGAGGAGAGAGCGCGCACTGTCGCGCACCTCCTGGATCCGCGCGCTCCCCCGCGACACGTCGGCGAGCACGATACGCGCCACCGGACGCCGCCGAGGAATGAGGATCGGGCGCGCGAAGGCCGCGCCGATGATGAGCGCCGCCAGCACTCGGACTAGCAGGAGGAGCAGGTCCTCGGGGATCGGCGCCACCGTCGTCACGCGAACCGCGCTCGTCGGCACGAACCGCACCGTCGGCAGCGGGCTCGACGTCGGCTGACGCGTCACGATGAAGTGGAGCGCCACCGCGCCGGCGGCGACACCGAGGCCGATGTAGAAGAAGAGCGGCGCCAGGAACGTCACCCGATCCGCCGTCCCATGCCGGGCGGGGTCGTGATACGCCGCAGCACGCCGCGCATCGGCTCGTCGCCGGGTACGACCATCGCGTACACCGCGCCGATGGCGCGCACGTCACTGGCCAGTGTCGTCCGCCAGTCGGTGAAGCGGCGGAGATACGCGGCGCGGGCGGGCGGGGACATCGGGCGTCGCACCGCGGGATGTTCCGGGTCGGAGAGGAGGAGCTTCTTGGGGTCGGGGTCGAGCTCCCCCCGATCCACGACGTGGATCGCGTACAACTCCTTCCCCGTCGCCACGAAGGTCTTGGCCGATGCCAGCAGCGCCTCGGCGTCACCCAGGAAGTCGGTGATGAACACGACGCGCGCGGCGCGGCGCATCGCGTCGAGCGCCGCCGGCGCCAGCGCGACCTCGCTGTCCGGCGCCAGCTCCAACGCGTGCATCATCTCGTCCAGCACCGTGCGCCGCGTCCGCGGCGGGATCAGGCGGCTCCCCGTGCTGCTCGCCACTGCCAACCCAACCGGATCACCGCGGTGCCGCGCGACCGCCGCCAGGCCCACGGCGAGCTGGCGCGCGAGCTCCCATTTCGCGTACGTGGCGGTCGGAAAGGCCATCGAGGCGCTGGCGTCGACCACCAGCATGGTGGGCAGCATCGTGCGGTCCTGGGAGACCCGGATGTAGACCCGGTTCGTGCGCGCGACGAGCTTCCAGTCGATCCGCCTAGGGTCGTCCCCCTGTCGGTACGGGCGGTGCTCCACGAACTCGGTGGAGGTGCCACGCACAGTGGAGAGATGCGGGCCGGCCACCGCGCTCTTCGCGCGGCGCAGCGCCGGCCACCCGATCCCTCGGACGGCGTCCAGCACTGGGGCGTACCTCGCGAGGCTCATGCGCCCCCCCCCATGCGAAAAGGAGCTCCCGTCAGATCGCGATCGTGCTCGATGGCGCCGCGACGTGCTCGAGCACCGTCGCGATGATCTGTTCCGTCGTCACCCCTTCCGCCTCGGCCGCAAAATTCACGAGCACGCGGTGCCGGAGCACCGGATGGACCACGCGCCGGATGTCCTCCGGCGCGACCGCATAGCGGCCCGAGAGCAGCGCATGCGCCTTGGCCCCAAGGATGAGCGCCTGGCCGGCGCGCGGACCGGCGCCCCAGCGGACGCGCTGCTTGACGCTCGGCGGCGCTTCCACCTCGTCAGGCCGCGTGGCGCGCACCAGTTCCGCCGCGTACCGCAGCATGGACTCCGCGGCCGGCAGGTCACGCACCATTCGTTGCAGTGCCAGGGTCTCGTCGGCGTCGAGGACCGGCCGCAGCTCCGTGTGATCGGTCGTGGTCGTGGCGCGCAGAATGCCGACCTCTTCGTCCTTGGTCGGATACCCGATCCGGACGTCGAAGAGGAAGCGGTCGAGCTGTGCCTCGGGAAGCGGGTACGTCCCTTCCTGCTCGATCGGGTTCTGCGTCGCCAGCACGAAGAAGGGCTTGGGCAGGAGCATCGTCTCCCCCGCCGCCGTGACGTGCCGCTCCTGCATGGCTTCGAGCAGCGCCGCCTGCGTCCGCGGCGGCGTCCGGTTGATCTCGTCGGCGAGCACAATGTTGGCGAAGATCGGCCCCCGGACGAAGCGGAAGCGCCGCGCCCCCGTCGCGCTGTCTTCCTCCATGATCTCCGTGCCCGTGATGTCGCTGGGCACGAGATCCGGTGTAAACTGGATCCGCCGGAACTCGAGGCGCATGGCATCGGCGATCGAGCGGATCATGAGCGTCTTGGCGAGCCCCGGCACGCCGACGAGCAGCGCGTGCCCGCCGGCGAGCATCGCCATCAGCACTTCTTCGACCACCCGTTCCTGCCCGACGATCCGTTTGGCGACCTCTGTGCGAAGGCGAGCGGCCGCCGCCAGCATCGCGTCGCGCTTCGAAGGATCCGTACCCATCACTACCCTACCGGCGTGAGACATTATCGGATCAGCCCTGGAGTATAGAACAACGACGCACAGGAGAACTCGGCGTGTGAGGTGGTAATACGTGGGAGAGCCCATCCCGGCACGCCGGGCCCACGAACGCCCCGGAGAGGACACATCGCGCCGAGCCACACCCCTACGCGCCCGGGATTTTCGCAGTGGGCGCGGAGTTCTCCGGGAGGAGCGAGACCTGCACGTAGTGCCCAGGATTGAGGTAGTATTGCGCAGCCGCCTGGAGCTGAGAGGCCGTGATGGAGTCGACGGGACGATCGGCAGTCAGCAGGTCCGTGAGTGGCCAGCCACGCTGGTCGTAGAGAGCGATCGACTGCAGCCAGAAGACGTTCGTCTTGATCGCGGTCTCGCGCCCGCGGCGGTACTCCTCCTTGAACTTGTCCAGCTCCACCGGCGTCGGCCCCTCGGCCTTGAGGCGAGCAATCTCGGCGAAAACGGCCTTGGTCAGCTCATCGAGACGCGCGGGATCGGCGCCGAAGCTCACAGCGAGGCGGTACGCAGGGAGGGGGATCATCTCCTGGTCGCCCGTGGCCGACACGCCATAGACGCCTCCCAACTGCTCGCGCAGCCGCTCTCGCAGCCGCCGCTGGAGGACGTCGGCGAGCGCGAGGAGTATGGTCCGCTCGGCGCGCGACGTGTCTGCCCTACCCAAGAACAGCAGCGTCGTCGCCCCTTTCTGCTCGCGCCCCTTGCGCACGACACGTGTCACGATCCCGGCCGGCGGCCGCACGCC
>DATMNB010000126.1:0-10644 GCA_035569435.1 Gemmatimonadaceae bacterium | reverse complement strand
GCCCAGTGGGCCGACGAGTTGTGGCCGGTGTTGCTCTTGCTCGGCGTCGAGCATGTGCGCGTGGTCCCGGGGCTCATGGCGGCCTCGCCGATGGACTTCGTCGACTTTCCGATCAGTCATAGCCTGCTGCTCGACATCGGGTGGGGCGTGTTATTTGGAGGACTGTACTACGCCGTGCGGCGTGATGCGCGGGGCGCGGTCGTGGTCGGGCTGCTCGTTGTGAGCCACTGGGTGCTCGACGTGCTCGTGCATCGCCCTGACCTGCCGCTCTGGCCCGGTGGGCCGGAGGTCGGGCTCGGGATGTGGCGATCGGTGCCGCTCACGTATCTGGCGGAGGCCGTCGTCTTTGGCGGTGGGCTCGCGGTGTATCTGCGCTCGACTGTCGCCATCGATCGTATCGGCACGATCGCGCTCTGGGCGCTTGTTGTCGTGCTGGTCGGCATTTATGCCATGTCGGAATCGGGCGGCGGACCACCGCCGACGCAGCGCGAGATCGGCGAGACGGCGCTTGTGCTCTGGCTCTTTGTGCCGTGGGGATATTGGATCGATCGGCACCGCGCCGTGCGGGCGGCCCGGTGAAGCGAGCGGCGTTGGGGGTTGGTCGTGAGCGTAGTGGGTGCCGCGGTGGCCGGTGGGCAGACGGGGTCGTGCACCGTGCCGCCGAGTGACCGTTTTGCGCCGGGCGTCATCGGTGCGACGTTGCGGCCGGATGGGATCGATGCGCCGCCCCGCGAGTATGCCACGGCGCTACTGGAGGCCATCGGGGAGCAATATCCGACCAACGCGCCCGTGACGCTGGGGACGTACGTGACCAGCGTCACGGGCGCCGGGGCGACGGCGTTTACCGCGGTGGGGTTCACCGTGACTGATGCCGGGGCGATTGAAAAGCTACAACTGGAAGCGTCGTCGCTGTCCCCAAGCTTCGATCGCAACGTCGTGACCGCGCTAAAGGCCGCGGCCGCCGCCGGGTTACCGCCGATGCCGCGCCACTGGCATCACGCGCGATTCCATCTGGAAGTCGCGACCGCGGCTGAGCCGGATACGGGCGCCGATATCGGGGACACGACCAATGCCGTGCGGATGCACTGGGTCAGCACCCAGCTCCCGACCTGGCCCCACGGGCTCAACGCCGCACCCGTGCCAGGCAAGCAGAACTGGCTGCCGTATCCGGAGCTGGCGCGCCGACAGCTGGTCGAGGACTCGGTCCTCATCCAATTTGTCGTCGGCACCGATGGGCGGGTCACGCCGGGCACGGCGATCGTCATGCACGCGGGCTACCGGGACTTTGTGCGGGCGATTGCGGGGCGGTTGGCGACCTTCCGATACCTCCCGGCCACGATCAACGGGTGCCCGGTCGCGTCACTCGTGACGGAGCCGTTCGTGTTCAAGATCGAGCGCCGCTGATCGGGGCGAGCACCGTGCCGTGAGGAGAAAGTGGGCATATTCTCCTCACCCGTTGAGGCGAATACTACGAATTGGTGGGCAGATCGAGCCGGTAACCGACGCCGCGGACGGTGATCAGCATCGCCGGCTCATCGGGGCCGTCGATCTTGTGGCGGAGGCTGGAGACGAGCGCGTCGAGGGCGTGACGGCTCGCGCCGGCGCGGTCGTGCCACACCGCGTCGGCGAGGACGTCGGCGCTGATCGTCTGGGAGTTGCGCTCGGCGAGGATCGCGGCGAGCCGGGCTTCGCGGGGGCTCAAGCGACCCTCGCGGAACCCGCGTTGGAATCGGCCCGTGTGGGCATCGATGCGCAGGGTGCCGACGCGGTGCACGCCGAGCGCGGCGCGGCCGTTGCCGGGGCGACTGGCTGCCGATGCCGGTGGGGTCTGGCGCAGGACGCGCTGGATCCAGGCGTCGAGGGCGACCATCTCGAACGGCTTGGGCAGAAACGACACGCGCTCGTCGTCCGCCGCGGCGACGAGGTCACTCGGGTTCGCCGTCCCGCTGATCACGAGCACGGGCGTGTCGCGTCCCGACGCGCGCAGGGCGCGCAGGATGAGCAGGCCGCTCAGATCCGGCAGCACGAGATCCAGCAGGATGAGATCGTGCGGGACATCGCCGAGCGCTTTTCTGAGACCGGTCGTGCCATCGCAGGCCACGTCGACCTGGACGCGTCCCATCAAGTGCAGCTCGCGCGCAACGCGACTCCGCACATCAGGGTCGTCCTCGACGACCAACATGCGCGGAGGGGGCGTTGGTGGGTGTGTCACGACAACCCTCCCCCCGGTGACAGTCTCCCGGGTAAATACTGGACGGCATAGCAATGCGCAAGGCGCGCTCGGCCCGCGTGAACCATCGGTAAACCCTGGTGCACAAAGGTTTTCTAGCGACGCCTCCCTTCGCGACTGCCTCGAACCTGCCTACGCAACTGCTTCGAACCTGCCTATCGCGTCGGCGACTCGCTCTCGGAGTGGCTGACCGCGCGCGGGGCCCCAGGTCTAGCCTCCCGGGATGTGTCATCCCCGCCGGTTCACGCGCCGGTGCAGGCCGCCGCGAGAGTGGGCCGCGGCGCTGCTGGTGCTGCTCGTTGCCCTGTGTGCGAGCGGGCAAGAATCGGTCACCGCCGTGTTGGTCATGGGACGCGTCACCGGTCCCGACGGACGACCCATCGCTGGCGCGTCGGTGCGCGTCGCGCCGCTGCCCACGGGCGCCGACCGGCTCGTGACGACGGACGCCGACGGCGCGTTCCGGACGTCGCAACCCGGCGAGGTGATTCGCATCGCGCTCGACGTGCGCGCGTTGGGGTATGCGCCCGCCCACGCCGAGGTGGCTCGACCCGCCGGCGCGTGGCGCGTGAGCGCAAACGTCGAGCTGGCGCTCGCGCGACACGTGCTCGATCGCGTCGTGACCGAAGCTACGCAGGATGCGCCACCCGTCCGACCCGGCCAAACCGCGCGATCGTATTCCGGCGATCGGTTGCACCATCTCCCCGTTGGCGTCGGCGACTCGGTGGCGACGATCGGCGCGCTCGTGCCCGGTGGGCTCGCGCCCAACGGCCAACAGCGCGGATCGACGTCGTTCACGTACGATGGAACCGGCGTGGGACTGCGCGCGCTGCCCCCCGAGGCGCTCGGCGGTGTGACCGTGACCCCCAACGGGTTCGACGTCGGCGACGCGCGCTCGGCTGGGACGCAGGTTGAAGTCACCACGCAGTCCGGCCAGGAGTCGCCGCACGGCGCGGTCGCGTATACGCTGGCCGACCATGCGCTGCAGCTCGGCGCGCCATCCTCGACCATCAACGGCTTTCAGTCGACGAGCACGATCGACGCCGCGTACGGCGGACCCCTACTCCGGCATCGGCTCCTGGCGTTCGGCGCCGTGAACGCGTCGCGGACGACGGCCGCCGCCACGTCGCTCCTGTCCGCCGACGCTCCCGCCCTGCGCGGACTCGGCGTGTCGAGCGACTCCGTCAGGCGCCTGACGAGCATTCTTGGCGCACTCGGCGCGCCGGTCTCGCCAGCCGGGATTCCGCGGAGAGTGATGACGGACGGTGTGAACGCCTTTGGCCGTCTCGATGCGATGCCGACCGCGTCGGAAACGATCACGTTCACCGCGCAGGGGCAGGGTCGGTGGCAGCAGGGTCGCACGGTGGGTCCCACGGCGCTGCCATCGACCGGGACGACACAGTCGTTCTGGGGCGCGACGGCGCATCTGTCGCTGGCGTCACGACTCGCGCCCGGGCTGGAGAACGAGGCCGGCGTGGCGGTCTCGCGACAAGCGCAGTCGCAGTTGCCAACGGCGCGTGTGCCAAGCGGCACCGTCACGGTCGGCACGACGGGCGCGATCGCGTCGCTCGCGTTTGGCGGGTCGGGGTCGGCGACGCAGCGGCAGACCAGCGATGCGTTGGAGCTCGACGAGCGACTGCAGTGGACGATCGGGGCACACCAGCTCATGGTGGGCGGCCGGCTGACCGACAATCGGTCCCTCTTCACGTCCGGGCCCAACGCGTACGGGTCGTTCGCGTACACGTCGTTGGCCGATCTGGCGGCCGGTATGCCCGCATCGCTCACGCGGACGCCGACGCCGCTCTCGACCGAGGGGGCGACGCTCACCACGTCGGCGTATGTAGCGGACCGCTGGACCGTGACACGCGAGTTGGAGCTCTCGGTAGGCGCGCGGGTGGAGCAGACGCGTGCGACGGCGTTGCCACCGTACGATGCGGCCATCGACTCGGTGTTTCACATACGGACGGACCGGTTGCCGGCGCCGGTGACCATCGATCCCGGACTCGGGTTTCGGTGGGCGCCGGGTGGGCGCGACACACTGGTGGTCGTGAACGGCGGCGTTGCGGTGGCCGCGGCGAGCACGCCGGGTGCCTTTGCCGGGAGTGTCGGGCAGCCGACCACGCAATTGGTCTGCACCGGCGCCGCCGTGCCGGCGCCCCAGTGGGCAGCCTACTCCGCCAATCCTGGCGCCATCCCGACGGCGTGCGTGGGACCAGAACGTGCGGCGCAGGGGACCCGGCCCACGGTGTCGCTGTTCGATCCGCGCGATCCCACGCCGCGCGCGGTGAGTGGTGCGCTCAGCGTGACCAAGCCGCTCGGGCGACACGTCAGCCTGTCCCTGACCGCGAGCGGTGTCACTGGTCGGGGGGTGGGGGGAACGACCGATCTGAATCTCAGCCCGGTCGCGCAATTCACGTTGCGGGATGAGGGGAATCGACCGGTGTACGTGCCCGCCAGCGCCATCGATCAGACGGGCGCCGTCAGTGTGCTCGGCTCACGTGTCCATCAGGAGTTTGGTCAGGTGCTGGCGCTGACGTCGCGGCTGCGACAGATGGGTGGCAGCATCGCCGCGGGACTCACGATCACCGGTGCGCAGGAGGGGCAACTGGCGCAGCTCTCGTACTCGATCACCGGGTCGCGGCAGCAGGCGTACTATCCGACGCCGCTCACGGCGACGTGGGCGCCGGGGCCAACCGATGGGCAACAGCAACTGCTGGTCGTGGCCACGCAGCCGATCGGGCGCGATGTCGATCTCTCGCTGATCGGGAGTGCGACCTCGGGCAGTCGATTCACGCCCGCCGTGAGCGAGGATGTGACGGGGACCGGCGCGCAGGTGCCCGGGGCGTTCGTGTTTGATCCGGCGTCGACGCGCGATTCGGCCGTCGCGTCAGCCATGCGCGCGCTGGTGGCGCACGGATCGGGGAACGTCCGCACCTGTCTCGGGTCGCAGCTTGGGCGGTTGGCGGCGCTCAATAGCTGTACCGGTCCGTGGCAGCCGGTGCTCGACCTGCAGGCGAACGTTCATCCGGCGTGGTTCGGGCTCGATCGACGGTTCACGCTGTCGTTCATCGTCACCAATGTGTTGACGGGGCTCGATGCCATCGTCCATGGATCCAGTCATCTGGCTGGGTGGGGCGATCCTGGGACGCCGGACCCGGTGCTGTTGTACGTCGAGGGATTCGACCAGGCGTCGCAGGCGTTTCACTACAGCGTGAATTCGCGGTTTGGGAGCGGGCTCGCGGCGCGGGCGTCGTCGGGGATTCCGTCGCAGTTGATCGTGCGGGGGCGGTTCGTCGTTGGGCGGTAGGCCAACAAGGTGACTGTCACGAGACGTGTCAGCGTCCGGCGTCTTCATCCGGTGCGGATTCGAACTCGGGGACTCGCCTTGGTCGTTCATATTGTCGTCTGTCTGGCAGGCGAGCGGCTCGCTGCGTTTCAGGACATCGCGGCGCGGCGTCGTGTGCGTCTGACGGTGACGACGCCCGGTGAGCTGCTCGCGATGGACGGGCCGATCGATGCCGATCTCGTGGTGCTCGATCCCGGGTTGTTTGAGGCGTGGGACGCAGCGGTGCTGCCGGAGCGGGTGCCGCGCTGGCGGCGTCGGGTGGCGTTGCACATCGAGCTCACGCCTGGCGTGTGTCGGATCGTCGCGGATCTCATCCCGCTTGGGGTGCGGCACATTGTCATCGATCCGTACGATCCGGTGCGGGAGATGTTGCACGCGTTGATCGATCTGGCGATTCGCGACCGGACGGGGCGGTCATCGGTGGAGTGATGTTGGTGTAGCTAGCCGCCGTAGCCGAGTCGGCCGAGGGCGTCGCCAGAGAGGCGAAAGAGTCGCCAGTCGGATTGCATCTCGGCGCCGATGCGGTGGTAGAAGCCGATGGCCAGCTCGTTCCACTCGAGGGCGGCCCAGTCGATCCGGGTGCACCCACGTTCGACGGCGATGCGTGCGAGTGCGGCGAGGAGGACGCGGCCGGCGCCTATTTGGCGGGCGGAGGGGCGGACGAAGATGTCTTCGAGGTAGATGCCGCGGCGGCCGGTCCAGGTCGAGAAGTTATGGAAGAAGAGGACGAAGCCGACGGGGTCGTCGTCGACGTAGGCCAGGAGTACCTCCGCGGCGGGGGGGTCGGAGAAGAGGGCCGCGCGGAGGTCGTCGTCTGTCGCGATCGCGGCGTCGGCCGCGCGCTCGTAGGTGGCCAGCTCGCGAATGAGCGAGCCGATGAGGGGGACGTCGGCGAGTGTGGCTGGTGTTACCGTGATCTTGGGAGGCATGCGACGAGGATGCTCGTCGCACTCCAGGCACGCAACCCGGGCGTTCACTCGTCGCGCCGGCGGCGCTCCCAGCGTTCGATGTCGCGGCGGTCCTTCTTGGACGGGCGGCCGGTCTCGTAGTCGGGGGGCGGGGCGGCGCGGAGTTGGGCGGCGAGAGCCGCGCGGGCGGCGCGGCTGGCGTCGGTTTCTTCGTAGAGCTTTGCGGCCTCGGACGCTGGGCCGCGGCGGTCGGAGATGGCGCGCACGACGCACACCGTTTCGAATGGGGGCTGGCGGATGCGCACCGTGTCGCCGGGCGCGATGGCCTTGGCGCGCTTGGCGCGGTCGCCGTTGACCTCGACGCGGCCTTGCTCCACGGCGTCGGCCGCGAGCGAGCGTGTCTTATAGAAGCGCGCCGCCCAGAGCCACTTATCGAGGCGGGTGCGCGCATCAGGTGTTTGCGGGCTCGACAAGGAAAAGCCTTATCCTGGGTCGCAGAATGGTATAAATTAGTCCTTCAGTTGTACAAAATGTCCGGTGCGCCGGGCGGACCTGTACCCCCCAATGACGCTACCTGCGACTTCTTCGACGATTCCGTCGACTGGCATAGAACACACGCTTTTCCCGACCGCCAACTCCACCGCTGACCTCGGTCTCGATCTCGGCCGGGTAGGGCCCCCAACGCACCAACTGCGTCCGAACGCGACAGTTGGCGTGCTCGACATTACCAAGTGGTTTGGCGAGACCTCCGGCGGCGTCCGGACGTACCTCCTGCAAAAAGCACGGTACGTCGAGGACCGACCCGACCTGCGCCAGGTGCTGGTCATCCCCGGCCCGCGCGATGCCATCACCCACGGCACCGGGGTGCGCTGCTATCGCCTGCGCGGCCCGCGCATTCCGACGCAGCGGCCGTACCGGTTCATGCTGGCCACGCGATCGATCCGCCGCATCATCCACACGGAAAACCCGTCGATCATCGAAGTCGGCAGCTGTTTTCTGGTCCCGTGGATCACGTCGCGCGCGGCCAAGCGCTCCGACGTGCCGCTCGTGTTCTTCTACCATAGCAATCTCCCGCGCACGATCAGCGCCTTCCCCGAGCGTGACCGCCCGATGCGCCGGCGCGGGCATGATCTGGCCTGGCGCTACGTCCGGAAGCTCGACAGCCTGTTCGAGTTGACGATCTGCGCCTCGTCGTTCGCCGCCCAGGATCTGGCGCGCCACGGCATCGAGCGCGTCGAACGCGTCCCCTTGGGGGTCGATCTCGACCACTTTCACCCGCGGCGGCGCGCCGACGCGGTGGCCACGCGCGAGCGCCTGGGGCTCCCGATCGACGCGCCCATCGCCGCGTTCGTTGGACGGTTCGCGCGCGAGAAAGAGGTCGATGTTCTGGTCCGCGCGTGGCCGGAGATCGAGCGCCGGACGGACGCCTATCTCGTGCTGGTCGGCGATGGCCCGCAGCGCGAGAATCTCCACGCGCTCGCGCAGTCGAGTAAGCGCATCCGGTGGATGCCCTACGAGAACGACCGGGAGCAGCTCGCCGACTTCCTGGCGGCGATCGATCTGTTCATCGCCCCATGCTCGATCGAGACGTTTGGCCTGTCGGCGCTCGAGGCACTGTCGTCCGGCACGCCGGTCCTGTCGGCCGACCGGGGCGGCGTAGCCGAGCAGGTGCAACGCTCCGGCGCCGGCGCCACGTTCCTGTCGGGCGATCCGGGGTCGCTGGCGGAAGTCGCCGGGCATCTGCTGGGCGGCGACCTGCGTGCGCTCGGGCACCGCGGTCGTCTCTACGCGGAGCAGGAACACAATTGGACCGGCGTCTTCGACCGCATCTTCGGGATCTACCGACGGCTCCTCGCCTAATCGCGAGATCCGAGCTTCCACCTGTGGCGTTGCTCGTCTCCATTCACGACGTGACCCCGGCATTGGCGCCGCGGGTCGAGGCGCTCTGGTCTCTCTGCCGGGAGCGGGGTGTCACGCCCGCGCTCCTGGTTGTACCGAATTGGCACGGTGACTGGCCGCTCGCGCAGCACCCCGCCTTTGTACGGTGGGTGCGTGAGCGCGCCGATGATGGGGCGGAGATCTTTTTGCATGGTGAGCGGCACGACGAGGTCGGGTCGCCGCGCACGCTCCGGGACAGTTGGCGGGCGTTCAACAAGACCAATCGGGAAGGGGAGTTCTTGACGCTCGACGCGCCGGCCGCGCGGGAACGGATCGACCGCGGGCTGACGTTGTTCGCCCAGCTCGGGCTCACGCCGATCGGTTTTGTCCCACCCGCCTGGCTCGCACGCGATGCGTGCTATGAGGCGGTTGCTGGAGCGGGGCTTCACTTTGCCGAGGACGATACGGCGATCGCGGTCTTGCCGCGGCGGCGATGGGTCCCGTCACCCGTGGTGCGGTGGAGCGGGCGCACGCCCTTTCGCGCTCGGGCCTCGGCGGTCGTGGCTGATGGGCGGTGGCGGATGCAGCGTCACGCAAAGGTCATGCGGATCGCGTTTCATCCGAGTGATCTTGATCATCCAGCGAGCGCCCGCTCGGCGACGCGGACGCTCGAGCGCTGGCTGGGCGATCGTCAGCCCGCACGGTATCGCGATCTGGCATGAATATCTGGCTGGCGAATGGCCTCTGCATCGTGCTCGTGGCGGTCGACTACATCGCGCGCACGTGGCGCATGCAGTGTCTGGCCGCCGCCCTGCACACGCGGACGCGGTTCGTCGATGTGGTCACGCTGAATGCCGTCAGTGATGCCGCGTCAGCGGTCACGCCGCTCCGCGCCGGGGGGGAGCCGGTACGGTTTTTCGGCCTCGTGCACGCCGGGCTCTCGGCGTCCAACGCGATCGCCGTCATGGCCGTGGAGGGGATCATCGAGTGGCTCATCGTGGCCGCCATCGGGTTGGGCGTTGGGCTGCGGTTCGGTCCCGAGTGGTGGCGAAGCGTGAGCCGCACGCTCGTGCCGCACCTGCACCACGCCCTCCCCTGGGCGATCGCCTTCAGTGTCGTCGGGGTGCTCATCTGGCTCGCGGCGCAGCGGCTGCTGCCCAAGCTGACGATCCACGTCGGGACGACACTCAAGGAATCGCTGCGCCTCGCGGTCCGGATGCCGGTATGGGCGATCCTGGTGACCGTGGTGTTCACGGCCGTGCACATCGTGGCGCGGTTGGCCATTCTGCCGGTCGTCATGGCGACCGCCGACGTCCCGCCGGACTTTGGCCCGGTGATCGTGGGGTCGATTGCACTCCTGTATGGGCAGAGCTTCGTGCCGACACCGTCGGGGATGGGCGCTGTGGAGCTGGGATTCCTGGGCGGCGCGGCCGGCGGGTACACGGGCTCGGACTCCGCGGCCCTTCTGCTCCTGTGGCGATTTTACACAACATTGACCGGTATTGCGCTCGGTTTTGTCTGCGGGCTGCCACTCTACGGTACGGCCCTGCATCGATCCGTCTTACGCCGGCGCGCCGAGCGCCGCAACATTGCATCGTGACCACGACGCTACCGGCTGACGCGATGGCGGACCGAGACGCTCCGGCGGGCTCGATCCGACTCGCACTATTTACCGAGACGTACCCGCCGCAACTCAACGGCGTCTCGCGCACGCTCGAGCGCCTCGTCGGCGCCGTGCGGGCGCGCGGGGGTGAGGCGCGCGTCTACACGACGACGGATCCGGCTGTCCCAATCCACGAGCCAGATGTTTGGCGGCGGCCGAGCATCCCGTTCTGGGCGTATCCGCAGCTCCGGCTCTCGGCGCCGATCGGCGGGCGGCTCGTCACCGACGTGCGCCAGTGGCGGCCAACGCTCATTCACGCGGCCACGCCGTTTGGGATGGGGCTCACGGGGCGGGCGGCGGCGCTTCGGCTGGGGATTCCGCTCGTCACGTCGTATCACACGGCGTTCAGCGAGTACGCGAAGTTCTACCGCCTCGGTGCGTTGAGCAATCTCGGGTGGTCGTTCTTCCGATGGTTTCACAACAGCGGGTTGCGTACGTACGTGCCGACGCGCGCGGTGGCCGATGAGTTGGCGGCGTACCAGTTTCACAACCTGGCCGTGTGGGGCCGCGGCATCGAGGCGAGGCGGTTCAACCCCGGCTGGCGCTCGGCGGCCTGGCGGGAGCGGCTTGGCGCTGACGATGACACGATCGTCGTGGCGTACGTCGGGCGGTTGGCGATCGA
>DATMNB010000125.1:0-7728 GCA_035569435.1 Gemmatimonadaceae bacterium | reverse complement strand
AGCGAGATCAGCGTCGGCGGCCAGACGATCTCGCGGTTTGACGACCTCGACTTCGAGTCGATCGACAACGTCGAGATTCTGCGTGGCCCGGCCGCGTCGGCCCTCTATGGCACGCAGGCGGCGGCCGGGGTCATCGTCCTCACCACCAAACGCGGCGAGCCCGACCAGAAGCCGCGGTGGAATTTCTTTGGCACCCTGGGCTCGCTCACCAACAAGACCGACTTCCCGGCCCTGTACGGCCGCTTGGGCGCGGGGTCGGCGCCAGGTGCTCCCGTGCCGTGCGCCTTGGAGGTCGAGTTCCAGAACCCGGCCGGATGTGTCGGGCAGAACGGGCCCGGCGCGGCCACGCCAGCGTTCGGCTACAACATCTTCAAGGCCGACGACCCGTTCGTCACGGGCTATGACGAAGGCACCGGCCTGAGCGTCGCCGGCGGCGGGCAACAAGCGACGTACTACATCGGCGGCAACTGGACCCGGCAACAGGGCGTCTATGCCGACAACTTCGATCGCCGGACCCGCGCCACCGTCGGGCTCACCGTCCATCCGATTCCGATCCTCGACATCGGTCTCACCGGCGCCTACGTCCAGCGTCGCGTCGGGCTGCCGTCCAACGACAACGCCCTCCTCGGCGTCCTGACGGGTCACATGAACGGCAACCCATACGACACACTCCCGCCCGGATT
Source organism: Gemmatimonadaceae bacterium (assembly GCA_035569435.1). Classification (GTDB taxonomy): domain Bacteria; phylum Gemmatimonadota; class Gemmatimonadetes; order Gemmatimonadales; family Gemmatimonadaceae; genus DASRDS01. The sequence continues at coordinate 7,045 of DATMNB010000125.1, read as the reverse complement.
CGGGACGCTCACGGGGACGAGCGCCCAGCGCAACGAGTTGGTCCCGAGCACCGAAGCCGTCGACCGCATGACCGGCGGCATCAATGGCACGCTGCGCATCCTGCCGTGGCTGACGGCGCGCGGCACGGCCGGGATCGACTATGGGACACTGTACAACTTCGAGTTCTATCGGCCCGACATCTTCCCGACGATCCTGCCGACGGGCCAGGTCCTCTCGACCAGCGCGCACACATACGTCTACACGGGCGCGGCGTCGATCGCGGGGCATTACGACATCACGCGGACCTTGAACGGCACGACGACATTCGGCGGCGAGTGGGTCGACCAGACGTTGCGCCAGCTGCAGGCGACGGGAACAGGCCTCGTGCCGGGCACCAGCAGTCTCGCCGGCGCGACGACGCAGATCACGGCCACCGAGGTCAATCAGGACATCGTGAACATCGGCGGCTTCCTGCTGGAGAACCTGGCCTGGCGGAACGTCCTGTTTGGCACCATCTCCGGTCGCCTCGATGGCAACAGTGCCTTTGGCCGCGACAACAGCCAGGCGTTCTACCCGTCGGGCAGCCTCTCCTACGTCATCAGCGACGAGGCGTTCTGGCCACGCAACCCCTACGTCACCTCGGTCCGCCTCCGGGCCGCGGCCGGACAGTCCGGCCGCGAGCCCACGTTCCGTCTGGCCCAAGGATCCTTCGCGGGTGGCGCGTACAAGGCGTTCAATGCCGGCGATTCAACCGGGCTGATCCCCAACACCACCGGCAATGCCCACCTCAAGCCCGAACGGTCGACCGAGTACGAGGCCGGCGTCGATGTCGGGTTCTTGCGTGATCAGTTCACCATCAGCGCCACGGCCTTCGACCGCACCGAGCGCGATCTGATCCAGGCGATCCCGATCGACAACTCCACGGGCTTCGGCACCCTCACGACCAACCTGGGCCAGATCGACAACCGCGGCATCGAGCTCACGTTCGACGGAACGATTTTCGAGACGCGACCCGTGTCCTTGAGCCTCAACGTCGCGGGGTCGATCCTCCGCAACAAGCTCGTCTCGACTGGCGGACGTCCCGCCACGCAGTTCGGGCTCCTCATCAACAATCTCGACCAGCTCGTCGTCGCCGGCCAGCCGCTCGGCGTCTACTCGGCCGTTCCGTACACGTTCAAGGATCTCAACCACGATGGCGTGATCGAACCCAACGAGATCACGTACGGTACGAAGCCAGTCATCATCGGCGAGCCGGGCCCACGCGAGGAGTTCGCGTTCTCGCCGACCCTACGGATCTTCAAGTTCCTGCGCATCAACGCGCTGTTCGATCGTCGCGACGGCATCACTCAGATGGATGCCCAGGACGCGGTCCGCTGCTTTAGCCCCGAGTTCGTGGGCAAAGAGTGCAACAGTACGCACGCCTCGCTCAAGGACCAGGCGGCGGCCGTCGCCCTCAACGCGTCGTCGTACAACACGGGGCAGCATGGCACCGACTTCGGTTACATCCTGAACGGGTCGTTCTGGAAGCTCCGCGAGCTGTCGTTCATCCTGCTCGCGCCGGAGACATGGGCGTCCAAGATCGGCGCCCGCTCGGCGTCACTCACGATCGCGGGTCGGAACCTCGCCACCTGGACACCGTATCGTGGGCTCGATCCTGAGATCAACGGGTTTGGCAACAATAACATCGTCCAGGCGACCGATTTCACGCAGCCACCGCTCCGGGAGTGGATTGCCCGCATCGACCTCAGCTGGTGACCATTATGACGCGATCTTCGACTCTCGCCTGTATCGTCGCCACCGCGGCGCTCTGCATCGGGTGCGATGCCCGCCAGCCGCTCGTCGTGAAGGACCCGGACGTCGCCACGCCGGGGTCGGCGAACGGCCCATCGGCGATTCCCTTCCTCCGGATTGGCACACTCGCGGACTTCGCCATCGCCTTCGCCGGCGCCGCGGACCAAGCCAACAATGCGCACGAGGGAATCTCCAACCTTGGCGGTCTCTTCACCGATGAGCTCACGGCCTACGACACGTTCAACAATCGGACGGCGCTCAACACCCGGCTCGCCGTCTCCGGCAACCTGAGTCTGTCGGGCGTTTTTGGAAACCTGGGGTTGGCGCACAACGACGCGCGTCGCGTGCTCGGTCTCTACGCCAAGTTTGCGCCCGGCACCTCGGGCCAGGCCGAGATGTACAGCATCGACGCCTACATCTATATCCTCGTGGCCGAGCATTTTTGCTCGGGGCAGCCATTCAGTCTGCTCGACATCGCCACGGGCACAGTCACCAACTCGGCGTTCTTGTCGACGACGCAGATGCTCGATACCGCGGTCGCCGAATTCGCGCTGGCGACCACCGCGGCGACGGCGGCCGGCGACGCGACGCAGCTCAACCTGGCCGCGCTCGGCACGGCGCGGGCACAGTTGGACCTAGGCAACGTCACGCAAGCGGCGGCGGCCGCCACCGCCGTGACGCCGGGATTCATCTACCAGATCTTCGAGTCGAGCAACTCGCTCCGGCAGTTCAACGGCATCTTTTTCTTCAACACGGGGTTCCAGGCCTTCAGCGTCGCGCAGCTGAAGAACGGTAACGGGCTGGCATTTGCGCTTGGCGGTGATCCGCGGATCAGCGGCACCCTCGCCGCCAATCCGGTCGGGTCCAACGGGCTTGGACCATTCTATCTGAACTCCAAGTACCCCGCGGCGAGCGCCGCGGTGACACTCGCCGATTCCACCGAGGCGCAGTTGATCATTGCGGAGGCGGACATCATGGGTGGTGGGTATGCGGCCGGCAAGGCGATCGAGGATCGGCTGCGGTCGCACGTCGGGTTGGGCGCGCTGCCGAACGTGGGCGGCGGGGGCACGCAAGCCGAGATTCTGCAGCTGCTCGACGAGCGTGGCTTCTGGATGTGGGTCACCGGGCATCGGATCGGCGACTGGCGACGCGTCGTGCGCAACTATGGGTTCCCGATCGGCAGTGTCTTTCCGACGGGTACGCACGAGTTCGGATCGATGCAAAACATATTTTCGTTTCCGACGTCGCTCACGACCAACGCCAACCCGAACTACGCCAGCGGGGCGTGCGACGGTAGCCAGCCGTAGTCAGCGGTCCGGTGTGTCCGACCGCTTGAGCATGTAGCCGGCGGTGCGGACGGTCAGGATGAACCGCGGGTCGAGCGGATCGGCCTCCAGAACGTGGCGGAGGCCGGCGATGTGGGTGTCGACCGTGCGGCTCACGGTGTCGGCGTGATAGCCCCACACATCGCGCAGAAGCTCGGCGCGTGAGACCACGCGATCCTGGTGCCTGAGCAGCGCGATCAGCAGGTCGAAGTGCTTGGGGCGAAGCTCGACCAGTTGTCCGTTCCGGCGCACCGTACGTGAGGGCGGGTGCACCTCCACGTCCCCAAACCGGATCCAGGTCGGCGTCTCGTCGAACCCCGGGAGCGTTCGCCGCAGCACGGCCCGAATGCGGGCGATGAGCTCCAGCAGCCCCACCGGCTTGGTGACGTAGTCGTCGGCCCCCAACCCAAACCCGCGCAGCTTATCCGCCTCATCCCGCCGCGCGGTCAGGATCAGCACCGGGATGTTCATCCCCTCGTCGCGCAGGGTCCGGAGCACCTCATATCCATCGCGTACCGGCATCGCCAGGTCGAGAATCAGCAGCGCCGGCGGCCGCTCCCGAACCCGCGCCAACGCCGCGACGCCGTCGTGCACGACATCGACGGCGAATCCGTCGATCTCGAGATTGTTGCGGAGGGCGATGGCGTAGTGCCTATTATCCTCGGCGACAATCAGCCTGGTGGCCGCGTCTGAGGGCATGTCGTCAACATATCGAATGGGGCTGATCACCACGTTGGCTTTCACACAGCGCTGACATCGCCGCCGGATGCCACCATATTTCTTCGCGATGTCTCCCGCTCGACCATCCCAGATCTCAGGGCCGCCCATGTCGCCTGAGCAGAAGTTGGCTACAGCCCAGGAACTTCGAAAAACGGCGTGGCGACTCGTGGCCGCCGGCGTGCGGCTGCGTGACCCGTCCCTATCGGATGCAGCGGTCACGGAGCAGGTGCGGCGGATCTTTTTGCGTGCCACCTCCTGAGTCGCCGTCGGACCTCATCTCGCTCTTCGTCGCCCCGCTGAACAGGCTGGGATTGACATACATGGTGACCGGGCGGTCGCGGTAACGAGACCGCCCTCAAAGCGGACATCTACCCGGCGGGCATCGACCCCCTGCACGAGTGGGCGCTTGCTCGGCGCCTGTCGATCGCGGTAGGTGAAGAGACCGTCTGGATTGCCCCAGTCGAGTACGTTGTGATCCGTAAGCTCGAATACCTGCGAGATGGGGGCTCGGACAAACACCGTCGCGATATCCGAGCGATGCTGCGAGAGCACGCGGCCGGCGTGGACGAGGCAACGTTGCTGGCCGAAGTGAACCGGCGTGGCCTTACGAGTGAGTGGCGCTCGGTGAGGGGGATGTCGCCCTAATCGGGCGAGTTGGCCAACGGTTGCACCACCAGTGTGGAGGTGCCGTGTATGAACGGATCGCTCGAGGGAAAAGTCGCCGTTGTTGCCGGGGCCACTCGCGGCGCGGGACGCGGGATTGCGCGCATGCTCGGCGCCGCCGGCGCGACGGTCTACTGCACAGGGCGCAGCGTGCGAGGGCGACCCGCCGGTACGCGGCCGGAAACGATCGACGAGACGGCCGCGATGGTGACCGGGCACGGGGGCGTCGGGATTGCGGTCCGGACCGACCACACGGTGCCCGACGAGGTCGACGCGCTGTTCGCGCGGGTCCGGCAGGAGCAAGGCCGTCTCGATGTGCTAGTCAACGATGTCTGGGGCGGCGACGAATTGACGGAGTTTGGCGCGCCCTTCTGGCGCGCGTCGATCGACAAAGGACTCCTCATGCTCCAGCGCGCGGTGTTCGCCCACGTGATCACGAGTCGCTACGGCGCGCCGCTGCTCCTCGACACCGGCTCGGGGCTCATCGTCGAGATCACGGATGGCGATTCCTACACGTACCGCGGCAACATCTTCTACGACCTGGCCAAGACCTCGGCGATTCGCCTCGCCTTTGCCATGGCCCGCGAGCTCCGGCGTACGAAGGTCACTGCCGTGGCCCTCACGCCCGGATTTCTCCGCTCCGAGGCGATGCTCGAACGCTTTGGTGTCACGGAGGCCAACTGGCGCGACGGAGCGAAGAAAGACCCGAACTTCATCGCATCGGAGACGCCCGCCTTCGTTGGCCGCGCAATCGTCGCACTGGCCACCGACCCAAACGTCGGCGCCAAGTCGGGACGCGTCTTTAGCTCATGGGGGCTGTCCGACGAGTACGGCTTTACGGACCTCGATGGCGAGCGCCCCCACTGGGGCCGGCACGCTGAAGCCACCTATGGAGCCGACGTGTTCAAGCGCTGCGACGAGCCGTTCTACGAACACTGGCGTGGTGGGCCTGTCGAAATACTCTTCCCGGACTGGCCCTAAACCGCGCCTACACGGAGTATGATCTTGCCGAGCACGTGTCCTTGGGCGATCCGCCGGTGCGCCGCCGCGGCCTCGGCGAGCGGATACTCGGCGGCGATGGGCACCTGCAGCCGTATCGCCTCGACGGCCCGGTTGAACCGCGCCCACTCCTTGGCGCCCGCCGCGCCGTCGTAGCCGATGACCTCGACCCCGCGCCGCTTTCTGGGCGCGGGCTGGACGCCGTTCGGATATGCGACCCGTCCGCCCTGCTTGAGCAGGTCTATGCACTGCGCCAACTGCGCTCCAGTGAGCGCCAGGATGGCGTCGAAGCCGTCCGGCGCGAACGCTCGCGCCGCGCTGGTGATGTCGCCATGACCATCCGCGGCCGCATCGGCGCCAAGCCGCCGCACGAGCGCCACGCCATCGCTACCCGAGGCGCTGGCGAAGACGCGGGCGCCGCGCAACTTGGCGAACTGCACCGCGAGCGTCCCGAGGCCGCCGGACGCGCCGTGTACGATTATGGTTTCGTCCTTCCGGAGATGCAGCGCGTCATCGATTCCCTGTTGCGCGGTGAGCCCAGCACAGGGAACCCCACCCGCATGCGTCAAGTCCAACGGTCGAGGGATGCGAGCCGCGTTCTCCGCCGGCACGACGGCGTACTCGGCGTAGAACCCACTCTTGGGGTTGTCCCACCCGTACGCATAGACGGGATCGCCGACCTGGAAACGCCGCACGCGTGACCCTCGTGCCGCGACCGTGCCCGACCCATCGGCGCCGAGCACGAGCGGAAACCGCGGCCGCCGCCCGCTCGGCGACCACCCGCCACGGATGGACGCGTCCCATGGGCCAACGCCAGCGGTATGAACAGCGATCAAGAGGTCGCTCGCCCCAACTTCCGGCACCGGCAGCTCATGGATCGTGAGCACCTCCGGGCCGCCGTAGCGATCGATCGCCGCGGCGCGCATCGTTTTTGGAATGCTTGGCTTGTCCAACTCTGCCAGCGTGGACATCGGCGATTCCCTCCCGCCGCGCTCAAATCGGCATTAACCACGCCACCACATCGCTGGCACTCCGATCCGGCGGAAAGACGGGATAGAACACGTGCTCAATCACCCCATCGCGGATCACGAGCGTAAGACGCCTCAGCAGTGTCATGCCGTCCGTCTGAAAGGTCGGCAACCGCATGGCAACGGCCAGCCGGAGATGCTCGTCCGACAGCATCGGAAACGGCAGATGCAACCGCTCGACCGCCTCGCGCTGATAGGCGCTATCCTGCGTGGAGAGCCCAAACAGGCCATCGACCCCGAGCGCCTTCAACTCCGCAAAGTGGTCTCGGAACGAGCACGCCTGCGGCGAACATCCCCTCGCGCCAGGAATCAGGTCCCATCCATCGGGGTTTGGCACCCCAGGCCTACCGGTCCGAGGATACGCATAGACCACGATCCGTCCCGGCAAACGGGACAGATCAACCGTCGTTCCGTCGGTAGCGGGGAGAGCAATCGACGCGAGTGGCATTCCCAGCAAATGCCGCGCTCCGCCATCGTCAACGGGCGCTTCGAGCGTTGACCAGTCCGGGGTCTCGATGCTGTTCTGAGTCATAGTGCCC
>DATMNB010000124.1:0-4693 GCA_035569435.1 Gemmatimonadaceae bacterium | reverse complement strand
TCGGCCGAGCGATGGACGGCGGCGCGGGACTCGGCGTTGGCCGTGGAGAAGCCGCGTGGGGTCGAGGCGGCCAATGCGGCGCTCCGGCACGTGGAGCGGTCGCTGACGCGGCCGGCAGGGCTACGGACGCGGCCCTGGTTTCGCAATCTGGTGTATGCGGCCGACGAGGATAACGGGTATGCCGACGTGGTGTTTCCGTCGGTGGCCGAGGCGATCCGGTCGGGGGATCGGGCGCTCGTGGATCGCGAGTTGACCGACCTAGCGGCGCGGTTTGATTCGGCGGCGCGGGACCTGGACGACGCGACGCGGGCGGTCGGCGGGGCTGCCGTCAGCGCGGCGGCTGCTGGGCAGTGACCGTGGTCGTCGTGAGCTGGAACGTGTGGCGGGCGCGGATCGTGATGCCGATGAAGACCGCGGCGGCGGTCACGGCGGCGAGCGTGATGATGTAGGTGGAGGCGGGAATGCGGCGCAGCCAGTGGGGCTTGACCTCGATCAGTCGCGGCGGGCGCGGGCGGCGGACCGGGCGCGGCTCGCGTCCGATCGGGATGCTGATCAGGCGCTCAGGGTTCGTCGCGATGTCGAACGCTGAGGCGGCCATCTGCGCCGTGTCGAACTCCGGCGTGTGGATCTCGACCTCGATGTCGCTGATGGGCACGATCGGAAGATCGGGCGGCGTCACCGCGGCGCGTCGCGCGACGTAGGCACGCGGGAGCGCCACCGGGCGGCCATCGTCGGTCGTGATACGGGCCTTGGGGACACGCCGGTTCCGACCGGCGAGCGCGGCCGCCGTAGACGCGTCGTCGTGGCGCCGCATGTCGAGCACCGACTCGGCCTCCATCCGCTCGGCGACCGCGACCAGGGGCTCAGCGGGCTCGATCTCGCCGGCCTCGGTCGCGCCATCAAAGGCCGTGCGGAACGCCGAGTCGAACTGCACATCGAACGTCTGATCGAAGACCCGCCGTCGCTCGCCGTGGCGGCGTTCAATTGTGAAGGCCGCTGTCACGGGCGCGGGGGCCAGCGCGGTCCGGCCGGACCCATCGCCGACGCGCTCGGTGTCGCTGGGACGGAGATCACCGGTCTCGGGCTCGACGAACGCCGGGCGTGGGGTGTCGCCGCCCGGGGGAGGCGCGAGAGGGAGGTCGACCATGACCTGCACCCCCGGCTCCACGATCGGCTGGGCCGAACGGGGCGGCTCGAGGGCAACGACCGTGCGCCGCGTCTCGAGGGGCGGCACGCCGACCGCCGCGCCAGCGCAGGCGCACCCGGAGCGGGCACTGATATCGATCAGCACCGGCTCGCTCATGATTAGGTGTTGTGCCAGGTCGGCCGCGTACTCGAACCCGCCGATCTCGATGATGCGCCGCTGCACGGCGTGGTTGGCGAGCAACCCCGGCGCTGGAAGCCCGCCGGGCTGCGACACACTCCGCCGGCGGTCCGGCGCAAACGTGGAGTCGAACACCGTCGGCTGGTGCGAGAGCGAGATCCCGCGGGCCCGGAGCTCGGCAAAGAACGCCACCGGCGTCACCACGCGGTCGATCGACTCATCGTCGGCCGACGGACAGGCCCCCACGTACGTAATATCGATCGCCCGCCCCGCATAGAGCTGCCGGAGGTACCGGGCCGCCGCCACGGGCGGCGAGACAAACGACAGGACGAACGGCAGGAGGTCGGGTCCAGGCGCCAGGAGTCGGTCCCGCACGAGCGCACAAGCGCAGAACACCGCCGGCGCCAACGACCGGTCCGCCAGCCGCTCGACGCACCGGGCCGCGATCAGCTCGTCGCCCCACGTGGCCGGTACGGCCGCGTCGTACCCCGCCCGGGAACATGCGTGTACGACCTGCACGGGAGTCGCCGGTCGCGCCGCCAGGAATGCGTCGGCCCCAATCACGGCAAAGGACGGCCGAGGCAACGGTCCCGCGGTCGAGTGGGTGTCGTCCATGAAGGTACGGGGAAGAGCGAAAATTCGGTTAAAAAGAAGCTGACGGAACCATTAATGTCCAGCCGGCCCAGACATTGCGAAAGTTTGTCCTGACAGCAGGACAAATCTTCGCAATGTCGAGTCGGTTTGGTGTCGTGTGCGGTGACGCACTTACACCATTCTGGTTCGACAGAGTCGCAAACTGCACGACACGTGCACCACATGGCACGGGCATCGAGAGGACGATAGCGCATGTATGAGACCACTCGGTTGTCGACCGAGGAGATGGCTGCTGTCGCCGCATATGCTGCCCGGGCACGGTGGCCAAGCGGGTTCACGGTCTATCAACGTGGGGCCGCCGCCGACGGGGTGTTCGTCGTGTTGCGCGGGCGCGTGTTGCTCCGCACGCGCGTGAAATCGGGGCGGGGATTCATCACATCAGTGGCGACGCACGGACTCACGTTTGGTGGTGAGGGGCTGGCGACGTCGGCCCGCACCGGCGCGGTGTACGTGACCGATGCGCGCGCCGATGATGATACCGAGACGCTATACTTGAGTGGGTCGCGGTTCCGTGCGTTCGTGCGGGAGCGGCCGATGCATGCGTTCGCGCTGGTCGGGCAGGTGATGGCGGAGCACGCGGCGCTCCTCGACAAATTGCGAGAATTGGCGACCTTGAGTGTCGAGCAGCGGCTGGTGGCGGCGCTCGTGCGGATGGCGCGGCAGCAGATGTTCGTCGGCGGGGACGGGGGCGTGGCGTTGGATGCGGCGCAGTATCGTGTGCTGTGCGAGCTCGTGGGAGCCACGCGCGAGTCGGTGTCCCTCGTGGTGAATCGGTTGGTCACGGAAGGGTTGGTCGAGCGGCGTGACGGCGGGATCGCCATCGCCCCGGTGAGTGAACTCCTCGCGCGAATGAAAGAAGCCACGGACAAAGCAGCTGATACCCCCGCCCCCGTTGCCGCCGACCGAAGTGAGCGTCTGAATTGAGCCACAACGTCTCTTGCCGGCGTAGTGGCTGTTCTTGGCTCCGGCCTATTAGGCTAGCGCGGGCAGACCGCGGCATCAAATGCCAGCGGTCTGCGTCTCGCGTTAAACAGTGCGGATAAGGCCGAGCTGCGTGAGTGCGGTGACGCCGTCGTCGAGTCCGATCTCTTCGACAATCTTGCCGTTCTCAAGACGCAGCACCGTCGTTCCGGTGAAGTGCATCTTGTGGCCCGTCGCAGCCGGCAACGATCCCGCCAGGAAGTCGGAGAATGCCGGCCCGCTGTGCGTGCCGCCACCAACCCAACGACCAACGACATAGTCCCCTTCGGCGATGAGATCCGCCGCCCCGCCGAAGCTGAGGTCTGGGAACGCAGCGCGAAAATCAGTCATGAACGCCTTGATGTCCGCGTGTCCGCGACGGGGCTCGTGCAACGAATATTGTAGGAGCATATCCGGGGCGGCGAGTTCGTCAACGATGCTCAGATCGCAGGTCGGACCCCAAAAACTCGTAAACCAACGGCCTACGATGGCCTTATTCTCTTGTTCTTTCGACATGGTGTTCTCCTTTTGTAGCGGATGTTGGCGAAGGCCAGCATGGCGTTCGTCTCTGCATGTCGAAGGCTATTCCGATGGTGTGGGAGCAATACTCCGTATTTTGCTCTCGTATTCGACAACTGATTTCGCCTAAACAGATCTGAACTCCACCCTCGCCGAGCCCGTGGCGCGTCCGCGCGGTCCAGCAACGCAGCAGTAGCGGTCAGGCATGGTTTCCCGTTACATGGCGTGGCCGCTGTAACGGAGCGGCGGACACGCGACTGGAGATCGATCCTCATGGAGCTCGACGAGGCAGCCTCAACGATCCGCGTCCCGACTCGTGGCGAGGTTCGTCCCAGGCTGGGCTTTCCAAGCGCGATTCTCTCTTTATTCCTACACGCTGGCGACATCCGGCGATGTCCGCGATCAGCCCAACGTTGCTGACGCGGCGTCGGAGTTGCTGCAAGACGTTTTCGGCAAAGACCGGAACCCTTGCCGCTCGGTCTATGGCGTCGCCAGCCTCCCGCTCGGCACGCCGGTCGAGCTAGATCTCATTGTCGAAGTGGCGGGGTGACGATGTCCGACGCCATCGATCGCCGCAATTTCTTAGGCGCTGCGGCCATGACCCTCGCGACCGCCAAAGCCGGCCTGACCGGTGCAATCCACTCCTCTCCCGCCACTGTTATGCAACACCCTACGTTTTATCGGACGATACAGATCGATGGGCTGTCCATCTTTTTCAGAGAAGCAGGTCCGAGGCACGCGCCGACGCTGCTTCTTCTGCACGGGCTTCCCTCGTCATCGCGAATGTTCGAGCCCCTTTTCGCCCGGCTGTCGGATCGCTACCACCTGATTGCGCCCGATTATCCGGGCTTCGGACACAGCGACTGGCCGGACCCGAAAACATTCGCGTATACGTTCGATCACTACGCTGACATCATGAATCACTTCACCGAAGCGCTCGGGCTCTCACGCTATTTCCTGTACATGCAGGACTACGGCGGCCCCGTGGGTTTTCGCATGGCCTTGGCCTACCCGGACCGGATCGAGGCGCTCATCGTGCAGGACGCGGTGGCGCACAACGAGGGCTTGGGAGCGAACTGGAAGGCCCGTCGGGCTTACTGGGCAGACCGGGCGGCCAACGAAAGCGCGCTTCGCACGAATCTCCTCTCACTCGCCACCACCAAAACGCGGCATGTCGGGAACGATCCGAACGTCGAGCGCTACAATCCAGATCTCTGGACCGATGAATTTGCTTTT
>DATMNB010000123.1:0-10684 GCA_035569435.1 Gemmatimonadaceae bacterium | reverse complement strand
GTACGCCCCCGCCGTTACCATGATCGAGTAGTAGGCCTGATCGCGGCGACGGAGCACGCGCACGCTGAACGCGGCGGCGACGCCGCCGACCATCGTAATGAACAGCGCATCGGTGCCCTGATAGGCCGGTTGAATGCCGATCAGGGTGGCGAGCACGATCATCGCGTAGACGCTGACGCGCGGGTCGAACAACACGCTGAACAGCACGCCAGCCACGGCGATCGGAATAAACTCGACGTGGGGCGTCGCCGTGCGCGACACGGCCGCGGCGGCGCCCTCGATCGCCAGAAAGAGGAGCACGAACAGGACGACGGCGCGGATCGACTGGTAGATGCGCGGTCGATAAAGCGCGAGGGTCCCCGTGAACACGCTCAGGACGAGGAGGTTCGTCAGGAACAACCCCGCCAGGTGCCCGACCCCATGCGGCGTGGCGGAGCGATCGCCGGAAGCGAATATGAGCAACGTGGCCAGCGCCAACGCCGCCGCGAGTAGTCCGCGGACCACCGCCATGGCAACGCCGCCGACGGCCTGATCACCTGCATGGTACGGGGCAATGCGCTCGAGCTGACGCCAGAGGTTCATGCCCTATGCTCCCGCGTCCGAGGCGTACGCCCGGATGATGTCCCGCACGAGGCGGTGGCGGACGACATCGGTCTCGTTGAAGTAGTGGAACGAGATCCCGTCGATCCCTGGGAGGATGCGCTCGACCTGCATGATGCCCGACTCCTCGCGACGCGGCAGATCGATCTGCGTCTTGTCGCCCGTGATGACGATTTTGGAGTTCACGCCCAGGCGCGTCAAGAACATCTTCATCTGCAAGTTGGTCGCGTTCTGCGCTTCGTCGAGGATGACAAAGGCGTCGCCCAGTGTCCGGCCGCGCATGAAGGCGAGCGGAGCGATCTCGATGGTACGGGTCTCGAGGGCGCGCTGGATTCGTTCCGGCGGCATCATCTCATCGAGGGCGTCGTAGAGCGGGCGCAGATAGGGATCGACCTTGGCCTGCATGTCGCCTGGCAGAAAGCCCAGGCTCTCGCCGGCCTCGACCGCGGGACGGGCCAGGACGATACGCCGGACGCGCTTGCGCACCAGGGCGTCGACGGCGGCGGCCACGGCGAGATACGTCTTTCCGGTCCCGGCCGGGCCAATGCCGACGACGATGTCGTGTTCGGCGATCTTGGCCAGGTACTCGGCTTGGCCAGGTGTCTTGGCCTGGATGATCTTCCGGATGCCTGGCAGGGCGATCCGCTGCTCGTCGACCACCGTCGACCCGGCGCCCGCGGGCATCTGCTGCCAGTCGTCGTGCATGCGCAGCACATCGTCAGGCGTGAGGGGCATGCGCTGGCGGGCGGCTTCGATCATGCGAACGGCGACGCCGGCCGCGCGGTCGACGCATTCGCCCGGGCCGCTCAACGAGAGCGTGTCGCCGCGCAGGGCGACCTTGGCGCCGGACAGTCGCGCCAACTCGACGAGGTTGGCGTCGTTGACCCCGGCCAGCGTCAGGAGATCGGCGCCTTCGGTGGAGACTCGCTGCGTCACAATGGTTTCGCTCACCCGCTCTCTACTCCCGACTTGACCAACCCGGTCAAATGCAGCTCACGCAAATCCGCCGCCGGGACCGGCGACGGCGCACCTTCAAACAGCGCACGCGCCGCCGTGGTCTTGGGAAACGCGATGACGTCGCGCAGCGACGTCGCGCCTGCCAGGAGCATGGCGATGCGATCAAAGCCAAACGCGATCCCGCCGTGCGGCGGTGCGCCACCCCGGAGGCCATCGAGCAGGAATCCGAAGCGGGCACGCGCGGTCGCGTCGTCGATCCCCAACAAGTGGAAGACGCGTTCCTGCACCGTCGGGTCGCTAATTCGCACACTCCCACCGCCGAGCTCGGTTCCGTTGAGCACGATGTCGTATGCAACGGCACGAGCGCGCTCTGGCGAGCTCGACAGCAACGGAACATCCTCGGGCAACGGCGCCGTAAACGGATGATGGACGGCGCCAAGCGCGCCCGTCGTCGCGTCGTGCTCGAACATCGGGAAGTCGAGCACCCACAGAAACTCCAGCACGCCACTGGGCACGAGGTCCAGGCGTCGCGCCACGTCCTGGCGCACGCGATCAAGCGCGGCACTCGTCACGGCATCGCGGCCAGCCGCAAGTAGGGCGAGATCTCCCTCTCCAAGGCCTAAGCTATCAACTCCAGCTTCGTTGATAAACTTGGCCGCCGGTCCCTCGAGGCCATTGCTGCCACGCTTGAGACGCACCAGCCCGCCCGCACCGGCGGACTTGGCGACGGCTTCCAGCTCATCGACCTGCTTCCGGGAGAGCGTCGCGCCGCCAGGGATACGGACGCCGCGAATGCGACCGCCCTCCGCGAGGGCCGTACGCGCAATCGCGAACTCGGACCCACGAAAGGCGTCGCTCCCGTCGAAGAGCTCGAGCCCGTACCGAAGGTCAGGACGGTCCGAGCCGTAGCGCTCCATGGCGTCCGCGTACGTCATCCGCCGAAACCGCGCCGGCACGTCAACGCCCGCCTCGGCGAACAGCGTGCGGAGCAACCCCTCGGCGACCGCCATGATGTCCTCGCGCTCGACAAACGAAGCTTCGATGTCGATCTGCGTGAACTCCGGCTGGCGATCGGCCCTGAGATCCTCGTCCCGGAAACACCGGGCGATCTGGAAGTACCGGTCGAGACCGGACACCATGAGGAGTTGCTTGTACAGCTGCGGCGACTGGGGCAACGCGTAGAACTCGCCCGGATGGACGCGACTTGGCACGAGATAGTCGCGCGCGCCCTCGGGCGTCGGCTTGGTCAGGATCGGCGTCTCGATCTCCAGGAACCCGCGCTCACTCAAGAACCGGCGCGTGGCCTGCAGGAGCCGGTGCCGCAGCACGAGATTGGCCTGTAGCTCGGGGCGTCTCAGATCGAGAAAGCGGTGGCGCAGCCGCAGCTCCTCGGCTGGGAGCTGCTCGCCTTTCCCTCGGGCCACGGGAATCGCGGGGGTCGTCGCCGGCCCGACTACGCTCAACGACGTGGCGTGCACCTCGATCTCACCGGTGGCGAGGTCGGGGTTTCGCGCGTCGTCCGGGCGGAGCGCGACCACGCCGCCCACGAGGACGACGGACTCGACGCCGACCGCGGCGGCGCGTGCCAGCACATCGGGCGGCGTCCACCGTGGGTCGAACGAGATCTGGACGATCCCTTCGCGGTCGCGCAGGTCCAAAAAGACGATTCCGCCGAGATCGCGCGAGCGGTGGACCCACCCGCCCAATCGGACGGTTGCTCCAACGTTGGTGGCGCGTAAAGCGCCACAGTAGTGCGTGCGCTGCGCGGTGGCGGCTGGGGCGGTCGACTCGGGCGTCACGCCCCCCGGGGGGATCGATTAGTCTTAGTCTTCATTACCGTACTGAAAGCTAACGTGGCCAAGCCGCTTTTGAACCTCCTCGACCTGACACGGCGCGACGCCGAGCAACAATTGCTCGTGTTTACGCGCTCGCTGGGCCTCCCCGACTACCGGGCCCGGCAGGTCGCCGACCGCCTGTGGAAGAACCCCGCGGCGGGATTCCCGGACATGACGGAACTCCCGGTCGGACTCAGGGAGCAGCTGTCCGCCGTTTTTTCGATACCCCGATTGGAGTTATCCGCGAGACAGACGTCGGCCGACGGCACTGAAAAATTCCTGTTTCGGCTGTCCGATGGCGAAGCGATTGAGGCGGTGGCCATTCCCGACGCTGGCCGGCTGACACTCTGTATCTCGTCACAGGCCGGCTGTGCACTGCAGTGCGCATTTTGCGCGACCGGCGCGATGGGGTTCGCGCGCAACCTCACCCCCTCGGAAATCGCCGGGCAGGTGAGAGAGCTCCTGTTGCTGTCGCCACCGGTGCGACCGACGAACATCGTGTTCATGGGCATGGGCGAACCACTCATGAACTGGCGCGCGGTCGACATCGCGTTGTCGTTGCTCAACGACCCCGGCGCTCTGGGGATCGGGGCGCGGCACATCACGATCTCGACGGTCGGCGTCCTGCCCGGTATCGAGGCGCTGGCCGCCCGGCCGGAACAGTTCCGGCTCGCGCTCTCGATCCACGCGCCGACCGATGCGCTGCGACGGGAGCTCATGCCGATCAACACCAAATACCCGCTGGCTGATGTCATCACGGCCGCGCGGGAGTTCGCGCGTCGTGTCACGTTCGAGTACGTGATGTTGGGCGGCGTGAACGACGCCCCCATCCATGCCAGTGAGCTTGGCGCGCTGGCGCGCCAGTGCGGCGCGTTCGTGAACCTGATCCCGCTGCACCCGGGCGGCGCGCTCGGCTTCTCCCCCAGCTCGGCGACGGCGACCAACGCCTTCGCGGCCGTATTGCGGCGCATGGGCGTGGAGGTTGCCATCCGCAAGAGTCGCGGACTGGACATCAGCGCCGCGTGCGGGCAGCTACGGGTTGAACGATTGGGGCGGCGGGTGCCACAACGCGCCGAGCAGGACGGTCACGTCAACGTAGCGTGACGAGTCGGGGCGCGACTCGACGCGCACGGGTGTGCCGCTGGCGCTGAGCGACCGGGCGAGGCGCGCCGCCCACTCGGGATGATGCGTGCGATCGAGGACGAGCGTCGTGTCGCGGGGCCCCGCCACCGTCCCCTCGCCCACTACATCGAATCCCTGATCGCGGAGATAGCGCGTCCCGCGGTGGGCGAGCCCGTGCACCTTGGTGGTGTTGAGCACTTCCACGCGCACGCGTGGCTGCGGCTGTTGCTGATGCTGCTGGTGTTGCGCGACCACCGCCAGCAGGGCGGCGATCAGTGCACAGCGTTCCATAGGGCCACGGTTTCGGCGTGCAACGGCTTCCCTTCCCGCAGCGTCCACTCGACGCGCATGCGGACGACCTGGCGAAAGGTCCCCTCGAAATCGCCCGGCACCTGGTGGGCCAGATACGCCCGGTCGCCCCGAGCGAACCCGCGGCCGGGATCCAGGAAATCGGCCATATAGAGCGCCCGCCCGACGCGATCCCAGTCCACGCAGCCGATCGTATGCCATCGCACGGCCCGCACGACATTCTCGCGCGTCTCGCCCTCCGCGACCAACCGGGCCGCCGCCGCGGGCCCGTGCAACAGCGGCACGTCCGTCGTCAGGTCGTGCGTGATCTCACGGAGTTGCGTCTCCTGGGCGTCGCGGAGCGCGTCGTGAAATCGGCCGGCATCATGCCAGGCCAGGGCCTCATCGGCGCCCAGATGCATGGCCGCGGCCCATCCGTCCAGCAGCGCCACGACCCGCTCGATATGCGCGCGCCGCCGGTCGCCGACGATCGACCAGGGTGGCAGGATCACAGGTGATCCTTGCCGAGGATGATGTTGTCGATGAGCCGCGTCTTGCCGAGGCGCGCGGCGACCATGACGACAGTCCCGGCCTCGGCGCGAGCCACCGGTTCGAGGCGCTCCGGCTCTACGACGGCCAGGTACTCAACGGCGACACCCGGGACAGCGGCGAGCACGGCGCGACCACGCGCCTCGAGCGATTCGGTGTCGTGCGTGCCGGCCGCCCAGGCCCGATTGATCTGCGCCAACGCGCGGGACAGGGCGACGGCCGCCTGCCTGTCACTCGGTTCGAGATAGGCGTTGCGGCTCGACAGCGCCAGGCCGTCGCGCTCCCGCGTGGTCGGCGCGACGAGCAGCTCGACGGGCATGTCGAGGGCGTCGACCATCGCGCGGACCATCGTCACCTGCTGGATGTCCTTCTGCCCAAAGACGGCGATATCGGGTTGGACGATGTGGAACAGCTTGGCGACGACCGTGAGCACGCCCTCGAAATGTCCCGGTCGCGCCGCCGCGTCCCATCGGGCCGGGTCGACCAGCGGCACGACGCGTACGGGCCAGGTCGGCGCGTCCGGCGGATATAGCTCCTCGAGTGACGGGGTGAACACGATGTCGACCGCGCGCGACGCGGCCTTGGCGACGTCGCCGATCGGATCGCGGGGGTAGCGGGCAAAGTCTTCGTTGGGCCCGAACTGCAGCGGGTTGACGAAGATGCTCATGACCACGGTGTCGGCGTGGGCGTGGGCCATGTCGACGAGTGCCAGGTGGCCGGCGTGGAGACTGCCCAGCGTCGGCACAAACGCAATGCGCGCTCCGGCCTTGCGCCGCTCGGCGAGGGCGGCGCGGAGGAGCGCGATCCGGGTCAGGACCTCCACGGTCGGACGCTGCGTCAGAAGCTGTGGGCCGTGTCCGGATACGTCCCGCCGCGGACATCATCGCCGAAGGCGCGGATGGCGCTCCGGACGTCGGTGGCGAGCGACGCGTAGCGCTTGAGGAACCGCGGCGTGAACTGATCGTTGAGGCCGAGCAGATCGTGCAGGACCAACACCTGTCCGTCGCACGACGGGCCGGCGCCGATGCCGATCGTGGGGATGCTGAGCGTGTCGGTGACGCGGGCCGCGAGCGCGGCCGGCATGAGCTCGAGCACGATGGCGAACGCGCCGGCATCCTCCAGGCGCCGTGCCGCTTCGAGCAACCCGGTCGCCGCATCGGGGCGCCGGCCCTGCACGCGCGGACCACCCATGGCGTGTGTCGATTGCGGCGTGAAGCCCAAGTGCCCCATGACTGGAATGCCGATGCGGACCAGCGCGCGGATCGTGGTCGCCATCTCTGGGGAGCCACCTTCCATTTTGACGGCCTGGACACCGGTTTCCTGGACCATCCGGCCGCAGTTGCGGAGCGCGCTCACTTCACTTACCTGATAGGTGAGAAACGGCATGTCGGCAATGAGCAGCGCCCGCGACGAGCCGCGGCGCACGGCCGCGGCGTGGTAGATCATCTGGTCGAGGGTGACCGGCAAGGTCGTCTCGTAGCCAGCGACGACGTTGCCGACCGAGTCGCCGACCAGGAGCGCATCGACGCCGCCGTCTTCGACCAGGCGCGCAAACAGGGCGTCATAGCAGGTGACGACAACAAGCTTCTCGCCGCGCGCGGCCTTGTCGACGAAATCAGTGACGGTGACCCGACTGGCGCCGGGCGGCGTGGCGTGCGTGCTCACGGGCGGGACTCGAGCTGACGAAGCTGTGCGAGCTCGCGCTGCCAGAAGTCGCGGTGCGGGAGCTCGGGGTGTGGAATCGTCAGCCCCGGCTCCGTGACCGCGCGATCACCGTAGCGCACGATGTCGAGATCCAGGGTGCGCGATCCCCACCGCACCGTGCGCTCGCGGCCGTTGGCGCGTTCAATCTCGAAGAGCCGCGCAAGCAGATCGGCGGGCGTGAGCATCGTCTCGATGGCGACCATTTGATTGAGATAGGGACCCTGACCGGGTGGACCGATGGGCGCGGTCTCCTCGACATCGCTTTCGCCGACCAGGCGCGTGTCGGGAAGGGCCGCGATGGCGTCGCGGGCGCGGGCCAGATACGCCGCGCGGTCGCCCAAGTTGGAGCCGAGGGCGACGTAGGCGATCGTCGGCTCACTCACCGGCGTCTCGCTCCACGACGACCTCGGCGTAGGCCAGCGGCCCGGGAAGCGCCACCTGGGGTTTCCGGACGGCGACGCGCACGCCGCGGATGCCTGGCACCGCGAGTGCGTGGGTCGCGATGCTGTCCGCGACATCTTCCAGGTACGGGCCGTGCCCCGGGGCGATCGCGTCGACAGCAATCTGGTACAGCCCGCGATAGTCGACGGCAAAGCCACCCGTGGCGCCGTGGCGCCACACCGTCAGATCGATCTCGACCGGTTGCGGGACTTCCGCCTCATGCGGCAGGATGCCGATGAGGGTGTGAAATCGCATGCCGTGGAGCGTGATACCCTGGCGCGTCGACACGCGCGATAAGTTAACGGCCTCACGCGGCGCCGGTAATGCGGTGTGCAAGCTCGCCCAGGTAGCTGGCAACGCCGCGCAGCTCACGGGTCGCGCCCTCCAGCTCGATGAGCGCCGTGGCCTGGTTGCGGGCGGAGGCGGCGACCGACTCGGCGCCGGCGTGGTTGTTGGTGGCGATGCCGGCGATGCGCGCCACGCGCTCGCGGAGGCGCGCGCACTCCTGCTCCTGCTCACGCGAGACCCGGGCGATACGCTGGGCATGCTCGGCGCTGGTGGCCGTGCTGCGCACGATGATGTCCAGGGCGTCGAGCGCCGATTCGGACAGCGTTTCGGCGTCGCTGACGATGGCCTGACCGCGCGCCATCTGCTCGGACACGCGACGCATCTGCGACTCGAATCCGACGATGATCTCGCCGGCGCGACTCGACGCCTCGGCGCTCTGCTCGGCGAGCTTGCGGACTTCGTCGGCGACGACGGCAAACCCTCGTCCACGCTCGCCGGCGCGCGCCGCCTCGATGGCGGCATTGAGCGCCAGGAGATCCGTCTGGGCGGCGACTTCCCGGATGACCTCAATGAACGCCGTCACCTGTTGCGTCGTCGCGGCGAGGACGTTGATGCGGGACGTGCTCTCGCCGACGAAGCCCTTGGCGTCGACCAGTCGCGCGATCGCGGCGGCGATCGTCCCGCGGTGCGTGCCGGCGACGTCGGTGGCATGGCGGCTGGCGTCGGCCGCGGCGCTCCCGTCCCGCGCCACGCCGCTCGTCGACTCGTACAACGACTCGGTGGCAGCGAGACTCCGCTCCAACTCCTGATTCTCGAGGGCAATTCCGCGTGAGATGTCGGCGATCGTCCGGGCGACCCCTTCCCCACCGCCGCGCAGTTGGCGGGCGGATTCGTTCAGCGTATGGACTTGCCCATCGACGCTGGCCACCGCGTCGAGGAGCGGCGCGCGCAGCTCATGGATGTGCAGCGTCGTCGCCATGTGATTGGCGAACCGCTGCACGAGTGACACTTCCTTGGCTCCGTACGTGCCGCGCTTGTGGTGTTCCAGCGAGAGGAGGCCGATGTTGCGATCCCCAAACCGGAGCGGCACCACGACGGCGCTCCGTGCCTCGGGGCGCGGATTCTCGACACGCCGGTCGCGCAGCGAATCGATGACGACGACGGGCTTGCCCCCTTCCAGGGCGATCTTGCGCACCGTCGCCCCATCGCTCGTCGCCGGCTCGGCGGTCTCCAGAATGCCGCTCCCAGTCTTGTAGAGACATTCGATCCCCTCGGGCCCGATGCGCCACACCCGAAGATCATTCCAGTCGACCAGCCGGTGGGCGAGGCGCTCGATCCAGCCGAGGGCGTCGCCCAGCGGCACATCCGCGGTCACGACCTCCTCGATGGCGTGGATGTTGTTCATCTCCTCGGCGGCGATCGACTCGACGAGCACGCGCTTGAGGACCCAACCGCCGACGACGAACATCAGGAGGATCGGCCACGACTCCCACCGGAAGGTGGCAATGGCGATCATCACGCCGGCGACGCCGCCACACACCGCGCCAAAGGCGATCAGCTCGTAGCGCAGGATCAGTGACAGCTCGTCCGGCAGGAGCTTGTCCCGGACCAGCAGGGTGAAATAGAGCAGGCCGCGACTGAACACGAAGTACACGCCGGCGAACACGCCCACCGCGAGGACGGCGTCGGGGCCCAGCGAATGCGCGCCGATGCCGACCATCGTTGCCGCGAAGATGCCGTACGCGGCGATGAGGCATGTCACTTCGCGCCCGGCGTTGATCCAGGCGAACTCCAACGTCTTGCGCAGGATCAGCCCATCGGCGACAAGGAGCCCGATGTAGAGGCCGAGCGCGGCCGCCGGGGCCCCGATGAGAAGGGCGCCGCCCACCGCGGCGGCGGCCAGGAGATTGAGCGCCGAGTATTTGGTGAGCGGGATCTGCCCGAGTCGGAGGGCGATCGTCACCACGGCGACGACGAGGATCTCGAGCCAGCGACCGCCCCACCGGGGATCGTGGATCAGGGCGGCCACGAGCAGGAGTGCTCCGACCAGCCCAACTGCCCGAGTGAACCAACGGAGGAAGACGCTCACGTGAGAAACACGCGTCGCGCCTCAGGAGGTCACGCGCTGTCCAACCCGGCCCGGAGCTCCCGGACCAGCGCGAGCGCCCCATCCACCCCGCCGGCACCGGCGGCGGCGACCAGGGCACTGCCGACCACCACGCCATCGGCGATCGCCCCGATGGCCCGGGCGTGCTCCGGGCGGGAGACTCCAAACCCGACGCAGATCGGCAGCGTGGTCGCCCGTCTGAGCCGAGCAACAGTCTCGGGGAGCTCCGGGGGCAACGTGTCGCGGGCGCCGGTCACGCCAAGCCGGCTAATGAGATAGACGAACCCGCCGCCATGGCGGGCGATTTCGGCCATCCGTGCCTCGGGCGTCGTCGGCGCGACAAGGCGCACAAAGGCCAGTGGGCCGGCGCCCAGCCACTCCTCGCGCGGCGGGTCGGCGCCGACGGGCAGGTCGGTGATCAGCACACCGCTCACGCCAGCCGCGGCGGCCCGGTCGAGAACATCCGGGCCCGCGGCCAGGACGGGGTTGAGATAGCTGAAGAGCACCACGGGCGCCTTTGGGCGGGCGCGGTCGACCAGCTCGAGCGAGCGCTCCAGGGTCACGCCCAACGCGAGGGCGCGTTGCGAACTCGCCTGGATGACGGGTCCGTCGGCGAGCGGGTCGGAAAACGGGACGCCGACCTCGATGATGTCGGCCCCGGCGTCGGGCAACTCCCGGAGGAGCGTGACTGACTGTTCGATATCCGGGTGCCCGGCCGTGACGTAACAGACGAGCGCGCGGCGCTCAGAGAAAATAGTCGCCCACTTTGATGCCATACCGTTCGGGATCCGCC
>DATMNB010000122.1:0-12775 GCA_035569435.1 Gemmatimonadaceae bacterium | reverse complement strand
CTCGACAAAGAGCCGGCGCTGATCAACAACGACCCGTACGGCGAAGGGTGGATGATTCGCGTCCGCCTCGCCGACCCCGCGGCCCGCGACGGCCTCCTGAGCCCCCAGGACTACGCCACGCAGATCGGGGGCTGACGGGTGGTGCAAGGGTGGTGAAAGCGTGACGGCCCGCTGGCGGCTCCTCTACACCGAGCCGCTCGACGGGATCGACAACATGGCGCTCGACCACGCGTTGCTCGCCCGCGCCGCGCGCACGGGTGAGTGCGTCCTCCGCGTCTATAGCTGGGCGTCACCCACGGTCTCGTTTGGCCGCCATCAGCGCACCGCGGGGATCTACGACCACTTGCACCTGCCCGCTGTCCGCCGCCCAACCGGCGGCCGCGCCGTGCTCCACGCCCGCGAGGCGACCTACAGCGTCACGGCGCCCGTGACGCGCCCACTCCGCACCGCCTACCACCGCATCAACTACCTCCTGCTCGACGCCCTACGCCACTTAGGCGTCGCGGCCACCCTGGCCCCACCCACGCCGGCCCCGCCGCCTGACGGCGCGCCCTGCTTCGACACCGCCACCGAGGGCGAGATCGTCGTGGCGGGCCGCAAACTCGCCGGCAGCGCCCAGTGGCGAGACCGCGGTGCCCTCCTGCAACACGGGTCAATCCTGATCGACGACGATCAGGCCCTCCTGGGCGCCCCGCCCACGCCGCCCGCCACCCTCCGCGCCGCGCTCGGACGCGCACCAAGCGTCCCCGAGATCGCCGACGCCCTCTTTGACGCGGCGCGTGCGACCCTGGATCCCCACGCCACGCCGCTCGTCGACGACGACCTGCAGGCGGAGATGGCCGCGCTCCGTACCCACTACGCCGACGACAGTTGGACATGGCGCGCCTGACCGCGCGCTTGACCGAGGCGCGCTTGACTCGCCCTCGGCGAGGGCGTAACATCGCCCGCGCCGTGTCTATCCGTGTGCTCCGACGTTGCGCCCTCCTCGCGCTGGCGCTCTCCGCCTGCCAAGCCCGCGACACCGGCGTGCCCACCACCGGCCGCGCCGGAGGCACCGTCGTCTTCGCCGCGCCGGCCACCGGCGAACCCCTCTTCCCACCCGTCGTCAACAGCAACGCGACGCTGGAAATCGTCGACCAGCTCTTCGAATCCCTCGCCAAGCTCGATGGCGTGAACCCGATCGGCGACACGCACATGGTCCCCGTGCTCGCCGACAAATGGCAATGGAGCCCCGACTCCCTCTCCATCGCCTTCCACATCGACCCGCACGCCCGCTGGCACGACGGCGTCCCGGTCACCGCCACCGACGTCCGCTACTCCTTCCGCACGTACACCGACACCGTCGTCGGCGCGGCATCCGCCACCTATCTCACGGCCATCGATTCCGTCACCGCGCCCGACTCGGCGACCGCCGTCTTCTGGTTCAAGCACCGCTACCCGTATCAGTTCTACGATGCGGCGGCCATCATGTACATCGTCCCCGCGCACCTCCTCGCGACCATAGCCCCGACCGACCTCCGCGCCGCACCGTTCGGCCACCACCCGGTCGGCACCGGCCGGTTCCGTTTTGTGTCCTGGACGCCCGGTCAGGAGTTGACCCTGACCGCCGACACCGCGAATTACCACGGCCGGCCTCTGCTCGACAACCTGGTCTGGCTCGTCGCGCCTGACCCGCAGACGGCCATGGTCAAGCTCTACGCCGGCGACGCTGACGTATACGAGGTCGTCCCACCCGACGCCCGCGCCGACGTGGCCTCCCACCGCGCCCTCCGCCTCAAGCCCTACACCGACGGCACCTACGGCTTCCTCGGGTTCAACCTGCGGCGCCCACTGTTTGCCACCCGCCCCCTCCGGCGCGCCCTCACGATGGGGCTCGACCGGCACGCGATGTTGCGCAACGTGTTCGACACCTTGGGTCGCATCCCGCCGGGCCCCGTCGTGCACTGGCACTTTCTGGCCGACACCACGCTGCGCCAACTCCCCTATGACACGACAGCCGCCGGCCGCACCCTCGACTCACTCGGCTGGCGCCGCGGTCCCGACGGCATGCGCCGGAACGGCGGACGCCCACTCACGTTCAGCATCCTCGTCCCCACGTCGAGCAAGATCCGCATGCGCTACGCCGTGCTCATTCAGGAGCAGCTCCACGGCCTCGGCGTGACCGCGACGGTCGACGCCGTCGAGTTTGGCGCGTATCTCCAGCGGTTGGCCTCCCACCAGTTCGACGCCTTCCTGAATACCTGGGCCCTCGACCCCAGCCCCGGCGCCATCAAGGAAACGTGGACCTCCTCGGCGATCCCCACGGGATTCAACTACAGCGCCTACTCCAATCCCGTGTTCGACGCGCTTGTCGACAGCGGCACGACCAGCGCCGACCTGCCGCGCGTGCGTGCCTACTTCAGTCGCGCCTTCCAGGTCATCAACGACGATGCGCCTGGCGCCTGGCTCTATGAGCCAGGGCTCGTCGCCGCCGTCAACGCGCGCGTCCACTCCGGCCCCCTCCCGGCCCAGCACTGGTGGCTCGACCTCGCCGACTGGTCGATTCCCGCCGCCCAACGCATCCCCCGCGATCGCATCGGCGTTCAACCGCCGCCACACTAGCGCGCCCGTGTTACGCCTGCTCGGCGCCCGCGCGCTCCACGCCGCCGGCATCCTGCTCGCCGTCGCGACTCTGACCTTCGCCCTCGTTCGCCTCTCCCCCGGCAACGCGTGTGGCAACCCGGGCGACTTCCGCCTCAACCCGGCGGCCCAGCGCGCCTGCCTCCGTCGACTGCACCTCGACCGCCCCATCCCCGCCCAGTACGCCCTCTACCTCCGCAACCTCGCCCGCCTCGACCTCGGCGAGTCCTTCGCCACCGGCGAGCCTGTCACCGCCCGCTTGGCCCGCGCCCTTCCAAACACCATCCTCCTCATGGGCCTCTCGCTCGTGGCGAGCTTCGTCCTCGGCATCGCCGTGGCCCTCCTCCAGAGCTATAGCCCGAGCGCCGGCCACCCGCTGGCCTGGCTCCTGATCATCGGGTATTCCCTCCCCGATTTCTGGGTGGCGCAACTCGCGCTGCTCGTGTTCGCCTACGCCCTCCCCATCTTCCCACCGGGTGGCGTGACAAGCTTCGGCGCCCAATACCTCGCGGCGCCCGCCGCCGCGCTCGACCACCTCCGCCACCTCTGGCTCCCCTGTCTTACGCTGACGGCCGTGAGCACCGCGGGCGTCGCCCGCTTCCAGCACGCCGCCCTCCGCAACGTGCGACACGAAGACTGGATCCGAACGGCCCGCGCCAAAGGCGTCGGCGAGCGCACGATCCTGCTCCGCCACGCGCTCCGGAACGCCCTCGGTCCGGTCATCACGTTATTCGGCGCCTCGCTCCCAGCGGTCGTCGGCGGCGCCGTCTTCGTGGAAAAGGTCTTCGCCTGGCCCGGCGTCGGCGCGCTGGCGGTCGACGCGGTGAGCGAGCGCGACATCCCCGTCGTCGTCGCCTGCGTCGTCCTGGGAGCCGCCGCCGTGGTCATCGGCAGTACCGTCGCCGACGTGCTCTCGGCGCTCGCCGACCCGCGCCAGCGAGCCGCGACGTGAGCCTGGGCCTTTGCACGTGAAGCTCGCCTGGCATCGCCTCACCCACGACCGAGCGGCTATCGCCGCCGCCGCGATCCTCGCCGCGCTCTGTCTCATCACCATCTGCGCCCCGCTGATCGCCCCCTACGATCCCACCCGCCAACTCGACATCATCGGCCTCAAGGACCAGCCACCGTCGGTGGCGCACTGGTTTGGCACCGATCCCTTTGGCCGCGACGTCCTCTCGCGCGTCCTGTTCGGCGGCCGCGTCTCACTCCGCGTGGCGTTCCTTGCCGCGCTCGCGGCGACCACTGTCGGCGTGGCCTACGGCGCCGTGGCGGGCAGCGCCGGTCGCGCCATCGACGCCCTCATGATGCGCCTCGTCGACATCTGCCTCGCGCTCCCCCGTGTCCTCCTCCTGATCGCGATCACCGCGCTCTGGGGCCGCGTCTCGGTGTCCGCGCTGGTCCTCGTGCTCGGCCTCACCGGCTGGTTCACGCTGAGCCGCATGGTCCGGGCCGAAGTCCAGGGCCTCCGGCAACGGGACTTCGTGATGGCCGCCCGGTCGCTCGGCGCGTCACCCGTCCGCGTCGCCCTGCGCCACGCACTGCCGAGCGTCGTGCCCACGGTGATCGTCTGGGCAACGCTCGATGTGGGCCAGGTCATCCTCCTCGAGGCCGGCCTCTCGTTTCTCGGACTCGGCGTGCAACCGCCGACGGCTAGCTGGGGCAACATCATGCAGGATGGCGCCGATCGCCTCGCCGCCCTCTGGTGGATGTCGTGCTTCCCCGGCCTCATGATCCTGATCACCGTCGGCGCCGTCACCCTCCTCGGCGACCGCTTGCGCGAGGCACTCGACCCGCGCGACCTTCCGACGCAATGACTGCTCCCGTGCTGACCGTGCGCGATCTCCGGACGGTCTTCGACGTGGGTGGCGGCGGCACGGCGCGGGCCGTCGACGGGATCACGTTCGATGTCGCGCCGGGCGAAGCGGTGGGGCTGGTCGGCGAGTCCGGCTCCGGCAAATCCGTCACCGCCCTCAGTCTCCTGCGACTCATTCGCCCGCCGGGCGCGATCGACCCCGGCAGCCAGATCGTCTTCGATGGCGCCGACCTCATGACGCTCGACGCCGAGTCGTTGCGGCGCATTCGCGGGCGTAGCATCGCGATGATCTTTCAGGAACCGATGACCGCGCTCAACCCGGTCTACAGGGTGGGCGACCAGATCGCTGAGGTGTTGCGCGTCCACGGACAGGCGAGCGAGGCCTGGGAGCGCGCCGTGGAGATGCTCCGCTTGACCGGCATCCCCGACCCGGCGGCCCGCGCACGCGCATATCCCCATCAACTGTCGGGCGGAATGCGCCAGCGTGTCATGATCGCCATGGCGCTGGTGATGCACCCCGCCCTCGTGATTGCCGATGAACCGACCACGGCGCTCGACGTCACGGTCCAGGCGCAGATCCTGGCGCTGCTGGCCGATCTCCGCGCGCGGTTCCAGTCAGCGCTCCTGCTCATCACGCACGACCTGGGCGTGATCGCCGAGTCCACCTCACGCGTCATCGTCATGTATGCCGGCGAGATCGTCGAGTCGGCACCAGTCGGCCCGCTGTTCGCCACGCCGCACCACCCGTACACCCGCGGCCTCCTGGCCGCCGTCCCCCGCCTCTCCGACGCCCTCGAGCGCCGCCACCGGCTGGCGGACATCCCCGGCTCCGTGCCGCCGGCCACGGATTGGCCAACCGGGTGCCGCTTTCGCACGCGCTGTGCGTCGGCCTGGGAGCGCTGCGCCGCCGAGCACCCGCCCCTCTATCAGATCGGCGCGGGCCATACTTCGCGCTGCCACTTGGCCGATGAGCCGGAGCGCCGCCGGTGATCCTGTCGGTCCGCGACCTCACCGTGCGCTACGGCGCCGTCCACGCCGTCAACAACATCTCCTTTGATGTCGACCGCGGTGAGACACTGGCCATCGTCGGCGAATCGGGAAGCGGCAAGACGAGCACCGGCTTGGCGATCCTCCGGCTCCGCGAGCCGGCCAGCGGCCAGATCACCTACGACGGCGTCGACATCCGCGCCCTCGATCCAACGGCACTCAGACGCTGGCGTCGCCGCGCACAGTTGGTGTTTCAGGACCCCTACGCCTCGCTCAACCCGCGCATGTCCGTCGGCGCGATCGTGCGCGAGGGGTTGGAGATCCACCGCCTCGCCCGGGGCAAGGCGGCTGACGACCGCGTCCAAGCGCTCTTATCCGAGGTGGGCCTCGACCCGTCCTATGCGGCCCGCTACCCGCACGAGCTCTCCGGCGGCCAGCGCCAACGCGTCGGCATCGCCCGTGCCCTCGGCGTCGAGCCCGAGTTCATCGTCTGCGACGAACCCGTCTCCGCACTCGATGTCTCCGTCCAGGCCCAGGTGATCAATCTGCTCCAGGATCTCCAACGCCAGCGCGGCCTCACCTACGTCTTCATCGCCCACGACCTCGCCGTCGTCGCCCACGTCGCGACCCGCGTCGCCGTCATGTACTTGGGCCGCATCGTCGAGCTCGCCCCAGCCGCCGCGCTCTATCGCACGCCGATCATGCCCTACACGCGCGCGCTCCTCTCGGCCGTCCCCATCGCCGACCCCACCGCGCCCCGCCACCGCGTCGTCCTCGCCGGCGACCCCCCGTCGCCCACCAACCTCCCGCCAGGCTGCGTCTTCTACCCGCGTTGCCCACACCCGCGCAAAGACACCGCCTGCACGCAGATCGTCCCACCCCTCGCCGAAAAGGCACCCGGCCACTGGGCCGCCTGCATCAAGGAACCATGAAGATGACCTCCACCAGTTCCGTTTCAGCTGACGCAGTTGCAGTTCCATTCAACGCCGTTGACGACACGTCCTTGCTGGGCCATCCCCGCGGGCTGGCACTGTTGTTCATCGTCGAGATGTGGGAACGCTTTTCGTACTACGGCATGCGCGCCCTGCTGGTCCTCTACATGGTCCACGCCTTGGGCTGGCCCGACGACCGCGCCGACCACCTCTACGGCCTCTACACCGGCGCCGTCTACCTGACGCCACTGTTCGGCGGCTGGCTCGCCGACCGGTTCATCGGCACGCGTCGCTCGCTGGTGATCGGCGGCCTGATCATCGCCCTGGGCCATTTCGTGTTGGCGCTCCCCACTGCCAACACGTTCTACCTCGGCCTCATCCTGGTCGTCGTCGGCACCGGCTTCTTCAAGCCCAACGTCTCGACCATGGTTGGCCAACTCTACCGCCAAGGCGACCCCCGCCGCGATGCCGGCTTCACGATCTTCTACATGGGCATCAACCTGGGCGGCTTCATCGCCCCGCTGATCTGCGGCTACCTCGGCCAACGCGTCGGCTGGCACTACGGCTTTGGCGCCGCCGGCGTCGGCATGCTCCTGGGCCTCACCGCCTATCTGACCTTCCGCGCCAAATACCTTCCCGGCATCGGCGCCACCACCGCCCGCGCGCAATCCGTCGCCGCCGGACGCCCCGCGTCCGAGTCCCTCACCCCCGCCGAGTGGCGCCGCGTCGCCGCGCTCGGCATTGTCTTCATCCTCGTGGCTTTCTTCTGGGCCAGCTACGAACAAGCCGGCAGCTCACTCAATCTCTTCGCCGACCGCTACACCGATCTCCACCTGGGAAACTCGACCATCCCATCCTCGTGGTTCCAGTCGGCGCAACCAATGTTCGTTCTCATTTTCGCCCCAATCTTCGCCGGCATCTGGCGCTGGCTGAGCAGCCGCAACGCCGAACCCTCGACGGCCATGAAGATGGCCCTCGGGCTGGCCCTCATCGGCGGTGGCTACGCCTTCATGGTCATCGGCGGCCACCTCGCCGACGCCTGCACCGCGACCCACCCAGCGGGCGGCTGCGCCGTGGTCAGCCCGTTCTGGCTCGCCACGACCTACCTATTCACCGTCCTCGGCGAGCTCTGTGTCTCCCCCGTCGGCCTTTCGTACGTGACCAAGGTCGCACCAGCCCGACTGGCCGCGTTCCTGATGGGCGGATTTTTTCTCACCAATTCCGCGGGCAACTATTTCGCCGGCCGCCTCGCGGGCCTCTCCGTTCGCATTCCCCAGCAGCAGCAGTTCTACCTGATCTTCCTCGGAATGTCCCTCGTCGCCGCCGTCGTGGGCTTTGCCTGCGTCCCGCTGCTCAAGCGCCTCACCCAGGGCTACGGGTAATTGAAGACCGTCGCCGGCACCGCCGGCTCGCGACCACGCGAGAGATCAAACGGCTCGTTCCAGAACGTCGACGTCGCCGTCGAGATCGAGAATCGAAACACCACCCGCCCCGTCTGCCGGTCCGGGTTGAGGGGAAAGGCCATATCGATCCGGTACGTCCGGCGCGACTTGGCCGGGAAGGACGCGAGGAGCCCAACGCCCGCGGAATACGTTGGCGGCGTCGTCACGCCAAACGGCGTATCGAGCGCCCACAACCGCCCCATGTCGCCAAACGGCGCGATGCCGAATCGCAGCAGCTGCCCGATGGCCGGTAGCGCGAACCGCGCCTCGGCACGCGTCACCAAGCGCTCACCCCCCGCCAACAACGAGTTCTCATAGCCGCGCAACCCGCCCCGAAAATCGGCGAATGTGAGCTGGAAGGGGATCCGCATCCGCGTGCCCAGACTGTACTCCTCATCGATGATCAGCGTCTCATCCGCCGTCGGCTTCCAGTACCACGCGGCGCGCCCGCTCGCCAGAATCCCGTCCCATTGGTCCGATACGCGGTCGTCTCGTCCCTCCCCTTCCGCCTGGATGCCAAGCATCCAGTTCCGCGTCGCGTACGCCGTGTAGATGCTCGAGCTCACAAAGACGTCGTTGTCCTTGGTCGACAGCTGCGGCATGCTCTTGCCCGCGAGCCCACCGATCTCGAACCCCACGGGCATGTCCTGCGGCCCGTCGAGGGCGTCAAACCCGATGACCCGCTCGAACCGGATGCTCCGGTAGCCGACCAGCGCGTTGAGCCGCGTCTCCTGATGCTGCCCGTACTTGTGGGCGAGCGGGAGCAGTGTCACCGCCGCGGTGTCCGGCAGCACTCCATTGTCGGTGACGATGACCGGCGTGCCGTTCACGGCCTCCTTGAGACGCGTGAACGACCCGCCAAAGATCCCCAGGCTTCCGACGTGGCCGACGCGCCCCACCACCGCCAGGTCGGCATACGTCCGCGTGAAATCGACCGCGGGGAGCGTCTTGTTGCTGGGCGCGCTGGGTGTGAGAAACGTGAAGAACTGACGCTGTGAGCCGCCGCCGCCCACCCAGCCATAGCGCTGCAGATCGGTCAGAAACGGGTCCGAGACCTGCACGTCCCACCGGCCACCGAGGATGTCGCGGATGGCCGTGCCGCTCAAGCGGTACGGGAGTCCAAGAAAATTGTAGTTGGTATACTGCACCCCCCATCGGTCGCGGTAGTGAAGATTGTTATCCCATTCCCCGACCGCGAGCATCCCGAGGCCCGCCAGGTTCCCCTCGCCCAACTTTACCGTGTACACGAGCGGCGTGCGATCGCGCACGTTCACCTGGCCGATCAACGACACTTCGTCCGTGGTGTACACATCGATGTGGACGCCGCCGGTGCCGTCGTCATACGCGGTCACGCGTGCGTCGGCGATGAACGGCTGCGCGCGCAACACACGCTCGGTCTCCGTGCGCCGGATCTCCGTGCACTTCTCGCCGACGTGCAGCTGGAGAAAGGTGCGCACGACCCGCTCTCGGGTCGTCGCGTGGAGCGCCTGCAGCCCCCGAGCGACGCGGCGAAACTGCCCGGTCAGTCCGACATAGTACGGCGCCTGGGGCCGGACGTCGATGCCGCTGACGATCTTCCCAACGCACGCCGCGGCGCTCCGTGCCGAGTCGGCCGATGGCGAACGCGACGGCTTGTAGCCCTGCTGTGCCACCGCGAGAGCCGGTGTGACACTCAGCCACAGGACCGCGTACCACGCCGTCGTCAGCGTGGGCCGGGTGCGCGCGAACCCGGCGATGCGACTACTTCCCCATCCGGCGCTTCAGCGCCGCCAGTCGGAGCTCCGCATCAAATTCCGCGGCGTGCGCGCCACTCATCGGGGCGCTCGTCGCCGGCGGGGCTGAGCCGGCGCGGTTCTCTATCACCTGACGCAACTCCGCCGTCATCTCGGCCACTTCGCGTTCGACCAGCGCCAGCTCGGCTTCCTGTACCTCCACTTTACGCGTATACACCGTCACCCGCTCTTCGTGCTGCCGCTCAAACCGGCTGGCGACCCGGACGGTCTCAGCGTCCCCGATGCCCTCGGCGAGCACGCGACGCCGGCGCACGGTCTCCAACTCCCGACGCTCGACCTCGAGCCGCGCCCGCTCCTCGCCGAGCCCCGTGCGCATGGCGTCGAGACTCACCCTCGCCTCGACGAGTGTGGCCTTCATTTCGACGGCCACGGCGCGCCGATCTGCCGGCGTCGCCGAGCCCTGCAGAAACGCGGTCCACGACCGCCGGAGATCCTCGAACATTGGCTTTACGGAAGGGCCGCCGTGGGCGGCCGGCGGTTGCGTGCCTAGCCGCCTTCGGCGGGTTGGGGCTACACGATATATTGTGGTGCTCATGCCCCGCCACCCCCTCGTGGCCGTGACCGCGACCACCCGCGCCGACGATGGCGTCCAGCGGGTGCGGCTTAGTGCCGCGTATCTCCAGGCCCTCGAAGCGGCCGGCCTCACGCCGATCGTCGTGCCGCCGCTGCTCGCTGACCGAGACGACGCCGCCCACACCATTCTCGACGCCGCTTCCGGACTCGTGCTGACCGGCGGCGAGGACGTCGACCCGGCGCTCTTTGCCGCGACACGACATCCGCAGCTGGGCACCGTGCACGCTGACCGCGACGCAACCGAGCTGGCATTGATCCGCGACGCATGCGCAAGGAAGCTGCCAGTACTGGCCATCTGTCGCGGCATCCAAGTCTTGAACGTTGCCCTGGGCGGCACGCTGATCCAGGATATCCCGAGCGAACACCCAAGTCCCGTCGCCCACGACAGCGACGGCCCGCGCAACGCGCGCACCCACACGGTGCGCCTGACGCCGGGTACGCGGCTCGCGCGGGCGATCGGACGTAACGAGATCCTCGTCAATTCGTTTCATCATCAAGCGATTGCAACGCGCGCCGCAGGGCTCATAGAAACAGCTGTGGCGCCCGATGGCGTGGTCGAGGCGGTCGAGACGCCAATGGACAACTCGTGGTGGGTCATAGGGATACAGTGGCATCCCGAAGACCTCGTGCGATCGCCCGAATCCTGGGATCGCGCGTTGTTCGCGGCGTTTGGCGCTGCGGCCGCCGAAACACCCCCGGGCGGAGACACGTAGTAGATATAGACTATGACGACAATAGTTATCGAGGGCGTGCTGTTCGTCGCACTACTTGCGACGGTGGCCGCCCTCGTTTTCTTGATCCTCACGCAGTTCACCCCACTCGGGGTGCGACTCCGTCAATCGCGGAATCGCCGCCGGATCGAACGCGCGGCGGCCACGGTGTGCCCACGCCATGGGCCACATACGGAGTCGGAGCTCGTCCTCTTACCGGGGGGCGAGCGACTGTGCCCCGAGTGCTACTCGGAGATTGTCCATGACTAGCTCCATGCGTCCGCTCCAGCTGCACGGTGTGGGTCGCTGGGCCGCGCTTGCCGCGGTGCTCCTCGTGCTGTTGTTCCTCACGCCGACCACTATCAAGTACATCAGCCCCGGTCACGTCGGCATCGTCATTCACCGGGCGGGGGGTGGCGTTGACCCGACGCCGCTCGGCGCCGGCCTGCATCCCCGCAATCCGCTCTTGACCGATATCGTCGAATACCCGACCTATATGCAGACGCTGGTCCTGACGAAAGCGCCGAACGAGGGCTCGGCGAACAACGACGAGATCAACGTGAACAGCATCGAGGGCCAACCGGTATCGCTCGACGTCTCGATGTCGTTCCAGCTCGATCCTACCAAGGTGCCGAGTCTGTACACGACGTTCCGCACGGACATCCAGACGATTCAGTCGGGGTATGTCCGCCAGTCGATCCGGCAGGCGCTGCAAGAGGTGTTTGGTCAGGAGGAGATCGCGGCGATCATCGGCCCCAAGAAGTCGGAAGCGACAATGCGCGTCCAGACGCTGCTCTCCAGCCGGTTGCAACAGTATGGAATCGAAGTGAAACAGTTCACGATCAACGAGCTGCGCGCCCCGGCGTCCGTGGTCGAGGCGATCAACCAGAAGAACGTCATGCAACAGACCGCGCTCACGGCGCAGAACGAGTTGCAGAAAAACCAGTTTCAGGCGAGCGGCGACTCGATCAAGGCCGCCGGCCACGCCAAGGCGATTCTCGCGGAAGCCGAGGCCCAAGCCAAGGCCAACCGGCTCCTGTCCGAAAGCATCACGCCCACGCTCGTCAGCTACGAGATGGCCAAGCGCTGGAACGGCCAGATGCCGCAAGTCACCGGCGGGGCGATGCCCATGCTCCAACTGCCAAAGCAGTGACCGATGTCGCCCTATGACTTCACGCTCGCCTTGGGCGGGGTCGGCTTACTGACCCTCGCCCTGGTCGGGCGCGTCCACGGCCACGGCCACCATGGCCACGCGCATGCAGGCGCGCGTGGCCATGGCGCCCGCCCGGGGAGTTCCCGTCAAGCCGCCGGCCTGCTGGCCACACTGACGTCCCCTCGCACGCTCTTCAGCCTCCTCATCGGCTTCGGCGCGACCGGCGTGTTGCTCGGCCACTTGCTTGCCGGCCCCGCCCTCATCGGCTCGGCCGTCCTCGGCGCCCTCGGCTTCGAGCGCATCCTGGTGACGCCCCTCTGGAACCTGATGATGCGCTTCGCCTCCGAGCCCGCGCAGACACTCGATCAATGCGTCACTGACATCGTCCAAGCCGTCACCCCATTCGACGCCGCCGGCCAGGGCATCGTCGCCGTGGAGCTCGACGGCCAGATCACCCAGATCCTCGCCACACTCCGCCCCGAAGACCGCGCCACCGGCGCCCATGTCCACACCGGCGACCGCCTCCGCGTCGAGGACGTCGACTCGACGCGCAACAGCTGCATCGTCTCGCTTGTGTCTACCCCGTGATTCTCTTTTGTCTCTCTGATTCTTTCTTGACCTCTGATTCGTTTACCTAATCCAAATTTTCTTCCTTATATGCCCGACAACCTGCACTACATCTTAATCGGCGCCGTGGTGATCTTCGCGCTGCTGGTCATCCCGCTCATCGTCGTCTCCTTTCTCAAGGACGTC
>DATMNB010000121.1:0-8854 GCA_035569435.1 Gemmatimonadaceae bacterium | reverse complement strand
TGCGGAGAACGTTCGGGTTTTCGGTTCTGTGGCACGCGGCACCGAGCGTCCCGACAGCGACATCGACCTCCTCGTTCACATGCAGCCTCGCCGCAGCCTGCTCGACATGGGCGGTCTTCTGATGGATCTCAGAGACTTGCTCGGGGTCGAGGTCGACTTGGTGAGCGATGGCGGCTTGCGCGGCGCGGAAGGCGAACGGATTCGCGCCGAGTGCTTGCCGCTCGAATGACGGATAGACGACGGCTGGAACACATCCTCGCGGCGATTGACGAAATCACACGGTACGCAGCGGCCGGACGTGCGGCGTTTGACCAGAACGAATTGATCCAATCGTGGATCATTCACCGCGTCCTCGTCATCGGTGAAGCGGCCGCACAGCTGTCTGAGGCTTTCCGAAAGAAATATCCGGCGACACCGTTTCGACAAATTATCGGGATGCGAAACCTCCTGATCCACCAATACCACCAGATTGACCTCAACGCTGTGTGGTCGGTGGTGGAACAGGATCTCACACCTCTCCGCGCGGACGTTATCGCCATGCTGGCCGCCGAGCCTAAATCGTAGACGACGCCCATTGCGGCCTACGCTGAAAAGGTGCGCGACGGCACCGATCTCGTCGTACGCCGCCAGCGCGACGTCGCCTCGGCAGGCGGATTGTTCACACGAAACCCGCCCGATCCGAAGCGTAGAGCGTCACGCGACCTCTGGCCTACGTGAGCGGCGACCCGCGCGCCCGGAGCACCATCCGCATCCCATGCCTGGGCCGGAGCGTGATCAACGGCTCCAACCCCACTTCGTGCGCGATGTCGTGCCGCATCTGCCACCCCCGCGCGATCGTGGCCAGCAGCAACGTGCCTTCCATCCACGCAAACGCCTCCCCGATGCAGGCCCGCGTGCCGGCGCCAAACGGAAAGTAGGCGAACTTCGGCCTCTCCCGCTCGGCGCCGGGTGCCCATCGATGGGGCTCGAACGACGACGGATCACCGTACCATCGCCGGTCACGGTGCGCGAGATACTGACTGACCAAGACCAACGCGCCGGCCGGGATCTGATAGCCGCCGAGCGTGACGTCCCGCACGGCCCGTCGCTCGATCACCCACGCGGGGGGATAGAGCCGCATCGCCTCGGTGAACACCCACCGCGTGTAGACCAGTTGATCGAGATCGGCCACCGTCGGCGCCCGCTCACCGAGCACCGTATCCAGTTCCGCCTGAAGCTCCCGCTCCACAGCGGGATGCTGCGACAGCAGATACCACGTCCAGGTGAGCGCCACCGCCGTGGTCTCATGGCCGGCGGCGAGCAGTGTGATGACCTCGTCACGCACCTGCTGATCACTCAGGCCCGCGCCGTCGCCGTCGGCATCGGTGGCCAGCAGCAGCATCGACAGCAGATCGCCGCGATCCGTCCCGCTCGCCCGCCGCTCAGCGATCATCCCGTACAGGATGTCGTTCATCCGCACCCGCCCTCGCCGGAGCCGTCGTAGCCACGGCAACGGGATCCGCTCCACCAGATGTCCGAACGGCAGGATAGCGTAGCGAAAGGCCTGGAGCGACAGCGCGATCGTCGACGTGACCTCATCAGCGGTATCCGCCATCTCGGTATCGAAGAGCGTCCGCCCCGCGATGCGCAGTGTCAGCCGCATCATCTCCTGGTACAGATCGACAACCTGACCTGACCGCCACTGCGCCGTGGCCTCTCGCGCGTAGTCGACCATGACCCGACCGTATTGCGCGATCCGATCGCGGTGGAACGCGGGCTGGACCAGGCGCCGCTGCCGCAGGTGCGCCTCCCCCTCGCTCGTCAGCAACCCGCTCCCCAGCAGGAGCTTCGAGCGCTCGAGCCCCCGCCCCTTGGTGTAGGAACGCTGATCCGTCACCAGCACGCGGCGGATCTCGTCCGGATGACGCACCACGACGAGCCGCTGTGGCCCGATCTTGATCTGCGCGACGTCGCCGTACGCGGCGACCCGTTCGAGTAAGCCGATCGGATCGCGGACCAGCTCGACAACGAACTGCCCAGGATAGTCTGGTCGCGGACCCGGCGGCGTTCCACCCCGGGACGCAGGACGCAACGGGGACACGAGGGCCGCGGTCAACGCGGCTCGGTGCATGTGGCGCGGTCGTGTCACGCACCCACCCGTCGGGTGACCATCATCCGCATCCCGTACTTCGGACGGAGCGTCACCAGGGGCTCCAGCGCCACCTCATGACCCGGCTCGTGCCGCAGCCGCCAGCGCTGCGCGATCGTCGCCAGGATCAGCGTGCCTTCCATCCAGGCGAACTGCTCCCCGATGCACACGCGGGTGCCGCCGCCAAATGGAAAATAGGAAAACTTGGGGCGCGCTCCCGCCCGCTCCGGGCTCCACCGCTCCGGATCGAACAGATCCGGCTGCTCGTACCACCGCGGGTCCCGATGCACCAGGTACTGGCTTGCGAATACCAACGAGCCCGCCGGGATCCGATATCCCTGGAACTCCACATCGCTCACCGCGCGCCGCTCCAGGATCCACGCCGGTGGATAGAGCCGGAATGCCTCAGCCAGCACCATGCGCGTGTACGGGAGCCGCGGCACGTCGCCTGCACCGGGCAGTGCCCCGCGCAGCACCCCGTCCAGCTCCGCGTGCAGCCTGGCCTCCACGTTCGGATGCTGCGACAGCAGGTACCACGTCCAACTCAACGCCACCGCGGTCGTCTCGTGCCCGGCCACGAACAGCGTCACCACCTCGTCGCGGAGCTGCCGGTCCGTCATTCCTCCGCTATCGCCCTCCTCACCCCCTGCCCGGATCAGCATCGACAGCAGGTCGCCGCGGTCTCCCCGTTCCAGCCGCCGCTCCTGGATCGTCGCGGCCAGCCATGCATTGAGCCGCGCCCGCGCCCGCTGCACTCGGCGTACGAACGGGATCGGCACGTACTCCGACAGCTCACCAAACGGCAGAACGGCCCACCGATACATCCGGAGCGACAGCGCGATCGCCTCACCGACACCGCCCGGGTCATCACCGACATCGAGATCGAACAGCGTCTTGCCGGCGATGTCGCGCGTCAGCGCCATCATCGCCTCGTGTACATCCAGCACGGTGCTGTGCCGCCAGGCGTCGGCCGTGCGCTGGGCATACGCGGCCATGACCGCGCCGTACGCCGCGATACGGTCGCGATGGAACGCGGGCTGCATGAGCCGCCGCTGGCGGAGATGGTCAGCGCCCTCGTTCGTCAACAGCCCGTCGCCAAGGAGGAGCTTCACCCGATCGAGCGCGCGCCCTTTGACGAACGCCTTCTGGTCAGTCACCAGGAGGCGTTGGATGTCGTCGGGATGGCTGAGCAGGGCGAGACTCTGCGGGCCCATCCGGATGCGCGACACATCGCCGCCCTCGGCAAGCCGGCGAAAGAGCGCAATGTGGTCGCTCGCCAAAAGGGCGAGAAATTCGCCGGGATAGCGCGCGCGCGAGCGCGGCGGCAGTGGGCGACGCGCCGCGATCAATGGCGGATACTGGGAAGCCACGTATCAAGAGACAGACGAAGCACCGGTTCCCCCTACGGTGACACGCGGGTGCTGCGAGAGCAGGTACCACGTCCACAACAGGGCGACGGGTCCACGAGGAGTGTCGACGGTATAGACACGCGAGACCGGCGAAACCCTCACTCGATCCAGCGGCACCGTGCGCGCCGATGCGGACGTCCGTCGGCGGCGTCCGACGGTCCGAGACCTACATATAGAAGAGCGCCGCCCGCTCGCCGGGGCCCACCTCCACCTTAGGGAGCCGAACCACCCTTCATGTATAGCGTGCTGTCTTCGGGCATCGCCGTGAGATGGATATAGACATCGCCGGGCATGTACGTGTTCGCGGCGGCCTGAATCTCCGCGGGCGACACCTCACGCTCTGGATAGGGATGCGTAATGGAATCCAGAGGAATGCCAAGACGCGAGTAGATCCCGATGACGTTCAGCCAGTAACGGTTGTCCTGAAGACGGGTCTCGAGCAGTCGATGCTGGACCGTGGCCGCGCGCGACGCCTCGGCTGCCGTGACACCGTGCATACGGACGGAATCAAGCACCTGCATCATCGCGTGGTTCATCTCGTGCATCCGCTCGGGCGCGGCGTCGAACGCGACCACCGCGCGGTAGCGCTCCTCGGGGAGCGTGTACGTCTCACTCGACACGTATGGGCTGTATGTCCCACCGAGCTGCCGACGAAGACGGGTGCGGATCCGATCTTCGACGATACCGGTGAGCGCCGACAGTCGCTGGCGCTCACGCAAGTAGTCGTTGGGGGCGCTGGAGAAGGCGCCGTCGAACACGAGCAAGGTCTGCGCCTTCGGCTGCTCCAGCCGCCACACAATCTGATTGACGCGGTGCAGGAAGGTATGATCCTCGGCAGCGACCGGCGGCTCGATCTTGCCGAAGCCCGGAAGGCTCGCCAGATACCGTTCGACCAGCGGCCGCGCTTCGTCAGGGCTGATCGCACCGACGAGTATGAACGTAAACCCGCCGGCGTTCCCAAACCGATTCCGATACACCGCCATCAACTGCTTCACCGTGGCCAACTCGGCGATGTTGGTCGACACGGGCCTGAGCCGAGGGTTCCCCTTGGCGATCAACTCGTTGAGGTTGTCATCGAGGGAGAAGGCTGGGCCCTGATATTTGACGAGACTCTGCCATCCAGCGAGCGTGGCCGTGTCCAGCATCGGCGACGCGAACTGAAGGTGCAGGAGCTGAAACAACATCTCCACATCGGTCGGCGACCCGTCGAGCTGGATTGACTGGTCGGCATATCCAATGTCGACCGTCATGCCCGTGAGGCCCGTCGTCGCCAAGCGATCATTGAGCGCATCGTGACCCGTCGAGGCGAGTCCACCGATGTCGGTCATCACACGAGCCACCATGCGACCCGGCGTGAAGAACAACGAATCGGGTGTCGCGGCAAAGCCACCGGGGGCCCAGGCCCGCATGAGCAACTGATCCGGATCATTCCGCGAGGGTTTGAGCACGACGCGAGCGCCGTTGGAGAGCGTCCACTCGGTGATGCCAGCGACCGTATCCTGACGTTCGTCGACGATGTGCCCCGGTGTCGGCGGCGTCGCCACGAGCGCACCGGCCGCTGCCGCGGTCGCGTCGCTGTCCGGCGCCAGCGTGGCGTGGGAGACCGAGTCGATGATGGCGAGCATGCTCTCGCGCGTTGGCGGCCGCACATGGGCAAACGCCGGCAGGTTGACGAGCACGCGGGCGCCGGCACTCTGACGCCAGAATCGCGCGACGGCGGCCACGGCGTCCGGCGTGATAGTGGGCAGAATCTCCTTGGCGAACGCAAGCTCCTGCTGGGCGCTCAACAGCGTGCCGTCGCCAGTCAACGCGTGCTCGGCGTACTCGTCGGCGTACGCCCGAGATGCGCGACCGCTTTCGGCCAACGCGGCGTGTTCCAGATGGGACAGGAGCACGGCCTTCTGGTGCGCGAGGCGAGCCTCTGGCACGCCATGCTGCGCCAGGCGTTCGAGCTCCGTGAGGACCGTCGTCAGGCCGCGCTCCAAGCTGTCAGGCCAGGCGATGAGCCGCACGCCGATCAGGCTGAGCGAACGAACGACCCGACCCTGTTCGAGGTCCGCCGTGATGAAGCTGCGCGACGGATGCGAGCGGATCCGGAGGAGCCGCTCGGACACCGACTCCGTCAAGAGGTCGTTGAGCAACTTCTGCTGCTCGGCCATCCGCGCATCCGCCGGCGGCTTCGGCGCGGGCCACAGGACTTCGACCCCCGGCACCACCGTGCCCTCGTACACATCGGTCACCCACGCCGTGCTCGATGGCAACACGGGAGTGACGGGCTGGCGCGTGGGACCCGCCGGGATGGACCCGAACCGACGACGGACTTCCTGCTCCATGGTCGCCCGGTTGAAGTCGCCCACGGCGACGATCGTCAGTCGACCAGGTCGATACCAGTCCCGGTAGAAACGACGGATGGGGGCCGGAGTGGCGTGCAGGACGAGCGTGGTGTCGCCAATTGTCTGACGCGTCAGGTAGCGCGTCGTGCCGACAAACACGGAATCCGTGTGATTTTGCAGGGCCTGACTGGCGGTATCGGGAAGTCGCGAACGCCACTCACCCATGACGACGCCACGCTCCGCGACGACGTCCGCGGAGTCGAGCATGATCCCGCCGCTCGCCCAGTCTTGAATAACGTCCAGGCCGCGCCTGAGCAACGTCGAGTCGTCAGTGGGCAGGGTGAGCGAGTAGACCGTCTCGTCCTGCGTCGTCTCCGCATTGAGGTCCGCGCCAAACCGCATGCCGCTCGTCTCGAGGAAGTCCACGAGCGTGTGGTGCGGGAAGTGGCGGGTGCCGTTGAACGCCATATGCTCGAGGAAGTGCGCGTAGCCGCGCTGATCCTCGTCCTCGAAGAGGCTCCCGGCGTCGACCACGAACCGAAGCTCGACGCGATGGCTCGGCATGGCGTTCGGTCGGAGATAGTAGCGGAAGCCGTTCGGTAACGTGCCGACCGCCAGCGCTGGATCGTGGCTGGCTTGCTGGGCACGAGCCAACGGACCCGCGACGACGGCACTCAGGCCCAGCGCGCCGACGAGGCGCGGCAGGCTATGCATGGTGATCACGGTGCAGCAACACCTCGATGAACGGGATCATCTCCGACTCGCCCTGACTGCCGCTGTTGACGATCACGCCATCGTCGTCGATCACGAACAACGTGCCCGAGCCAACTTTCCACGACTTGTTGAAGGTGTAGCGCGCGATGTCCGGGAGCTCCTTGTCGATCCGCCGACCATCGGGTTCGTCGAGCCGCCAGTACGGGGTGTTGGCGACGCCGAGCGCGACGCGCGGAATGCGATAGGCGTCCACCCACGTCGCGATGTCCGCCGCCTCCTCGGCCGGCGTCGCGGGCAGGACGTACGCGAAGTCGCCGTGGGTCATCGCGATGATCGTAACCTCGAGCGATGGAAACCGGGTGGCGAGTCGCCGGAGCACGGCCAACCGACTGGCGCACGATCCGGCCTCCTGTGCATTTTCGGTTGCGCCGTCCGTGATGCAGCCGGACCGCGAGAGGAAGAGGAGGAGTCCCACGTGTCCCCGCGAAGGGCGCGGCGTCTGTCCGGCATCGCTGGGGAACCATTGGTCAGCGGTCACGACGGACGCCGAACGTCCCATTGGCAGTTGCAGGGCCTCTGGCCGTTCACCCGTGGCGCGCGCCCAGTTGCCGCGCTCCAGGTGCGCCAGCGCCTCGGTGCTCTTCCGCAAGCTGTCCAACCTCGGCTGGAGACCGGTCAGCACTTCGATGGCGTCGTAGAGCATGAGCTGGCCCCCGAGTCCGTCATCGGCTTTCTCGAAGACTTCCGACTGCCGATCGGCCAACGTGAGCGAGTCGCCGATGGCGACGATCCACTTGGCGACGCGCATGGCGCGCGTCGTGTCGTCCGCGTTGCGACAGGCCTGCAGCAGGCCGTGGTACGTGATGAGTCGCTGGACGCGATCAGTGGCCGAGTGGGCGCGCTCGAGGAGAATGGTCTCCGCGGCCGCCAATCGAGTGGGACGGGCACTAACGTAGAGGTTGACGGCGCTGTC
This sequence comes from Gemmatimonadaceae bacterium, assembly GCA_035569435.1. Lineage (GTDB taxonomy): Bacteria > Gemmatimonadota > Gemmatimonadetes > Gemmatimonadales > Gemmatimonadaceae > DASRDS01. The sequence goes on along the minus strand of DATMNB010000121.1, from coordinate 1,297 downwards.
GGCGACCGTCGCGCGCTCGTTGGCGTGATTGGTCGGGACGGTGGCGAGTCGTCGTGCGACCAGCGTGGCGGCGTCGCTATCGCGCCCGGCGGCCAGATACAGCTCGACCAAGGGGGCAAAGTCGTGCGCATCGGCTTCGCGAACGTGGAAGCGGGCGGCACACAGACTCGCCGCCTCGGTGACCTGGGGCGGCGCGGGCCGGATCGCCGCCTCGTGCCCAGGCGCCGTGTCGCTCCAGACGGTCAGGCTGTTCTGGCGGTCCAGGTCCCCGCGAACGCGCGTGATCGCCGCAAGGCAGTTTTCTGCGTGCTGGTAGGTGCTCACCTGCACGGTCGTGTCGGGCCACTCGAACCGCGTCTGGGCCGAGGCGCGCGTGGCGCCGAGGATCGCGGCGAGCGACAGGAAGGCGAGGCTAGATCGCATCGATCGTCGAAGTGAAGCTGAAATCCCGCACCTTGAGCGCTGGCACGATGGCCGGCGTGAGGGGAGAGGTGGACTCGTAGGGGTTCTTGACCGGCCGGAAGACGCGCATCGGCACGCCCAGTTGCTCGACGCTGCCGAGGGCGAAGAGTGGCGACTCGGTGAACCGCAGGTTCTTCACGGCTTTGGTGATGGCGCCGTGCTCGATGAGCCAGAGGCCGTCGCGCGTCAGCCCCGTACACAACAGGCTCTGGTCATCGAGTAGACGGATGTTCGAGAACCGGCTGACGAGGAGTCCGCGCTGCGTGCTCTTGATCATGTCCTCGATCGACGTATCGCCGCCGCTCATGCGATACCCGACCATGGTGCGTTGGCCGGCGTTGCGATTCAGTTTGTCGAGCGCGTACGGTCGCTCGTAGCCGAGCGTGGTGAGCGCCCCACGCTGGAACCAGGTCACGGGCTCCATCCACGGCTCTGGGATAATGCCCAACTCCGGGTCTTTCGGATCGTGACTGATCGTGATGCGCGGATCGATGACCTTGAGGCCAAGCTTCGTCCGCACGATGCCGAGCGCGTCATCCGGGCCGAGCACCCACGGACCGTGACCTCCCTCGGGGATTTCGCGGAACATCGTCGGGACCACGGGCTCCCAGAGATCGGCGACGGCCTGCGGGGCGAGAATGACGGTGTAGCGCCCGGGCTCCAGCACCACCGGATGTTGCGAGTCGAGGCACCGTTGCAAGGCCTGCGCGGCGAGCGTCGTCGCATCGATCCGCTGCCAGTCGTGACTGGACGATCCGGCCCATCCCGACCCCGTGCCGTCTCGGTCGCGCACGGTCATCGAGCACTGCGCCTGCGTCCACGACACGAACGGGAC
>DATMNB010000120.1:0-24262 GCA_035569435.1 Gemmatimonadaceae bacterium | reverse complement strand
CCATCGCCATGGAGGTCCAGCGGGGTCGCTACAAGGCGTCGTTTGAGCATCCGCATCCGCTGACGGCGGGGGCGACGACGGAGTGGGTGATCCCGCTGCGGGACCATGACCACGTCTTTCTCACGGGGCACCGGATCATGGTGCAGGTGCAGTCGACGTGGTTCCCGCTGATCGACCGTAACCCGCAGAAGTTCGTGCCCAACATCTATCAGGCGGTCGCGGGCGATTTCACCAAGGCGACGCAGCGGGTCTACAGCTCTCCGCGGAGCCCATCGCATCTCGTGCTGCCGGTCATGCCGTAGGGGCTGCGTACTCCGCGTCGGTCACGTGGTCGAGCCAGACCACGGCGACGCCCTGGTCGTCGGCTTCCTGCATGGCCAGGTGCACCATCGTGCGGCCGGGGGCGGCGCCGTGCCAATGGCGCTCGTTGGCCTCGATCCAGACGGTGTCGCCGGGCCGGATTACTTGCGGCGGGTGGCCGGCGAGTTGCACGCGGCCGATCCCCGAAAGCACGTGCAACGCCTGGCCGCGTGGGTGGGTGTGCCAGGCCGTGCGCGCGCCCGGCTCGAATGACACGCGGGCCGAGTTGAGGCGGGACGGGGACGTTCCAGTGACGATCTCATCGATCCACACGGTGCCGGTGAACCACTCCGCAGGCCCCTGGCGGCAGCCGCGCTGGTCGGTTGTCAGGATTTTCATGATGGTTGTAGCCTACCCATAGTCCTGGCATCCCGCGAGGTGGCGCTCACATTATGTGAGGATGGCGGATTCAGCCCGGGACTTTCGTGGGAATGACAGGTTCCTGATCCGGCGCCGCCTTGGGGCGGGTGGGGCCGGGGTCGTGTACGAAGCGTACGATCGTGAGCGGCAAGAGAGCGTGGCGCTCAAGACGCTCCTGCGTACCAACGCGACCGGCATCTACCGATTCAAGCGGGAGTTTCGCACGCTGGCCGGCGTGGCGCACCAGAATCTGGTGAGCTTGTACGAGCTCATTGCCACCGACGAGACGTGGTTCTTCACGATGGAGCTGATCGACGGCGTCAGCTTTCTCGATCACGTCCGCGCGCCGACGGCGTCGGGCGCCAACTACGGCCGCACGCGCGCGGCGCTCGGGCAGCTCGCGCGCGGGCTCTGTGCGCTGCATGCGGCCGGGCGACTGCATCGCGACCTCAAGCCATCCAACGTGCTCGTCACCCGCGCCGGGCGGGTGGTGATTCTCGATTTTGGGATCGCCGCCGAGCTGGGCACGGCGGACGCGCATCTCCGGACGGTCGAAGATGGCTTGTGCGGCACGGTGGCCTATATGGCGCCGGAACAGTTTCTGGGCGAGCAGACCACGGCCGCTAGCGATTGGTACGCAGTGGGCACGATGCTCTACGAGGCGCTGGTGGGTCATCTGCCGTTCAAGGGCGACAGTATCCAGATCCTGGCGTCCAAGGTCCTGGGCGAGTTCGCTCACCCGGAGGCGTTGGCGCGTGTGGCGCCGCCTGATCTGGTGGCGTTGACACTCGCGTTGCTCGATCGGTCGGCCGCCGCCAGGCCGACGGGCGAGGATGTGCTGCGGCGGCTCGGTGTGGCCAACCGGATCGAGCGCCCGATTGCCCGGTTCATGCTCGGCGACGACAGCTCGCTGGTGGGGCGCCGCGAGCACATGCAGGCGCTCGAGTCGGCGTTTGCCACGGTGCGCGACGGCCAGCACGTGTCGATGTACGTGCACGGACCATCGGGGATCGGCAAAAGCCGGTTGGTCGAGCAGTTCACGTCGACCATCGCCCGGCAGGATGGGGCGGTCGTGCTGACCGGCAAGTGCTATGTCCGTGAATCGGTGCCCAACAAAGCGCTCGACGGCGTGATCGACTCGTTGAGCCGCTATCTCCGGGGCCTCGATCCAGGCGATGTCGTCGGCCTCATGCCCGACGACGTGTCGGCACTGCTCAAGGTCTTTCCCGTCCTGGAGCGCGTCGAGGCGATCGCCGATGGGCCGCACCCGGAGTCCGTCGTCGGCGACGCGCGCGAACTGCGTCGCCGCGCGGTGGCGGCATTCCGGACTCTGCTGTCCACGCTCGCGCACCGGCAGCCGCTGGTGCTGTCGATCGACGACTTGCAGTGGGCCGACACGGCCAGCGCCAATCTCCTCGATGACTTGCTGGCGCCCCCCGATGCCCCGCCGCTCCTCCTGATCGCCAGCTTTCGGACGGAGGAGCTGCGGTCGCATCCCTTCCTGCAGCGCGCGATCGGTCGTGTCGACGACGTCGTCCACCGCGAGCTCAGGTTGGACCGGTTGACGACCTCGGAGAGTCTCACGCTCACGCGCCGGCTGCTCGACGCGGATGCCGCGTCGACGCCGACGGATGTACTGGCGCGGATCGCGCTCGAATCGGCCGGGGTGCCGTTCCTCATTGAGCAGTTGACGCACTTCGTGCAACGCGGCCGCGGTCCGGTGCCGGTGCAGGGTGTGCGGCTGCGCGACATGTTTGACGCGAGCATTCGTGAGCTGCCGCCTGGGACGCGCGAGCTGCTCGAGGTACTGACGGTGGCCGCGAGCCCGGTCGATGCGGGCGCCGCGTGTCAGGCCGCTGGGTGTCCAGACAGCGAGCGCGAGCTCGCGTCGGTGTTGTCGGCCGCGCAGCTGGTACGGAACAGTGGCGCGCCCGATCAGATCGAGCTGTATCACGATCGGATCCGGGAGACGCTTGCCGCGACGCTCGATACGGGCGCGACGCGCACGATCCATCGCCGCCTCGCGGAGGCGTTGACGCAGCGCCGGATCGACGATCCGGACGCGTTGTACGTGCATTTCGCCGCCGCCGGGGATGCGGCGCGCGCGGCGGTGCACGCGGCCCGGGCGGCGGAGCGCGCGGCGGCGACGCTGGCGTTTGGGCGGGCGGCGTTCTTCTATCGCGAGGCGTTGGCGCTCGGGGCGCCGGATGCGCCGGAGCGTGGGCGGCTCACGGCGAGTCTGGCCGACGCGCTCGCCAATGACGGGCGTCCGGCCGATGCGGCGCGCACGTATCTCGAGGCGGCCAGCGCGTCGTCCGGAGAGCTCGCGCTCGACTACCGGCGCCGCGCGGCGGAGCAACTCCTCATGGGGGGACACACCGACGACGGGCTGCAGGTCATTGATGGGCTGTTACGGACGGTCGGGCTCGTGCTGCCGACTACGTCGTGGCGCGTGCTCGCATCGTTCGTCTTGCGCCGGCTGTCGCTCCGGCTGCGTGGGACGCGCGTGGTCGAGCGGGACGAGCGCGATGTGTCGCCCGATCTGCTGCTGCGCATCGATGTCTGCTGGACATGCGCGGCCGGGCTCGGGCTGACGGAGATCATACGGGCATCGCTCTTTCAGACGGTGCACATGCTGCTGGCACTGCGCGCCGGCGAGCCGCGGCGGCTGGCCCGGGCGTTGGCATTGGACGCCGGGTTTTCCGCGGCACCCGGAGCGCCGGCGCGGGCCGTCGCTGCTACGCGGGTGGCGAGGGCGCGCGAGGCGGCGGTTCGTATCGGGCATCCGTACGCCATCGGGCTGTCGACGCTCACGGCCGGGATCGCGGCGTACCTCGTCGGGGAGTGGCGCGCGGCAGCACGCGCGGCGGCGGACGCGGAACGCGTGCTGTGGGAGCACGCGACGGGAGTGATGTGGGAGGTGACGAGCGCGCAGAGCTACCGGCTCGGGGCGCTCACGTATCTGGGCGAGATCGCCGAGGTGACGCGCGCGGTGCCCGCGTTGCTCGCGGATGCGCAGGATCGGGGGAACCTGTACGCCGCCACGGAGGTGCGGACGCGGCAGAACATCGTCTGGCTGGCGAGTGATGAGCCGGATCGGGCGCGGCACGAGGTGACTGAGGCGTTGGCGCACTGGTCGAGCACGAGCTATTACCGGCAGCACTACAATGCGCTCCGGGCGTTGTCGCAGATCGATCTCTACATCGGGGATGGGCAGGCCGCGTGGCGGCGGTTGGTGGAGCAGTGGCCGGCGCTCCGGCGCTCGTTGATGCTGCGCGTGCAGGTCCTGCGGATCGAGGCGTGGTCGTTGCAGGCGCGGGCGGCGTTGCAGGTCGCGCGCGCGGGGCAGGAGCGTGCGGCGATGCTCGTGGCCGCCGAGCGGTTGACGCGGAAGATCGAGCGGGAACGGGTGGCGTGGTCGGCGCCGTTTGTGCCGCTTGCGCGGGCGGCGATGGCCGACATGCGGGGGGAGCGAACGCGCGCGGTGGAGTTGCTCGACGCGGCGATTGGCGGGTTTGAGCGTGTGGACATGGGGTTGCACGCCGCGGTGGCGCGGCGGCGGCTCGGGGAGCTCACCGGGGCCGCGGCGCTCGTTGGGGCGGCGGACCGGTGGATGGCGGACCAGCGCATCATGAATCCGGCGGCGATCGCCGAGCTGTTGGCGCCGGGGTTCGAGCTCAGAGGTCCCTGAAGACGAGGTCGAAGTGATCGACGTGGAGGTCCTTGTCGACAAGGAAGCGGTCGTCCTCGGGGTAGAAGACCGCGCGGTCGAGCGGGTCGCCGGCGAAGGCACGGATGGCGGCTTCGGATTCCCAGAAGGACAGCAGGAGAAACTCGGCGCGGTCGCCGACAATGCGGCGGAGGGCGAGGACGCCCTGGTTGCCAGGGACGGCGCGGTATTCGCGGAGGCCGGTCTCGTGGAGGTAGGCGAGATAGCGGTCGGCGTCGGCGGCCGACGTGGCGCCGCGCCAGGTGCGGACGATCATCGTGGGGTGTCCGTGGTGAGGAAGGGCAATGGGCTGCGGATTACGCGCACCGCGCCTGGATTCCGCGTGACGTACGTCGGATGGCGCACGATCCTCGTGCCGACCCGCGGGTCGACCAAGTGCGTGGCCTACTATATCGACCGGATCCGGTACCATCCCGTTCGTCCGGGCGACATCAACGACTTGCTAGGTGTGCATGGTGTTGCCGACGTCCTGCTTGATCTTGGCGGCGGCGTCGGCGACATCGTGCTGCACCTTCTGGCTCATCGCCGCGAATCGCTGACGTAGGCTCTGCTCGGCTTCGGCCATCGTGCCCGTGAAGTTGCCGGCGAGCATCTCGTCCACGTGAGATGCCACGGGGGCCGGGAGGTGGGCCTTGAGCTGGGCGATGATCGTGTCGACTGCTTCGTGCGCTTTGGCGGCGCTCAGGCCAGTGCGCTCGGAGACGCTTGCAATGAGTTCGTCGAGCATGGGGGCCCCCGGGGTGAGTACGGCGAGATAGATGATTGACGCTACTTCCCCAGGTCGGCCGCGACAAGTCGCGGTCGGGTGATATGTATGAGGTCGCTAAAAGTGAAAGATCACGTCGATGGCGCCGATGAACTGGTTGGGTTTGGTACCACTGTCGAAGGCGAACAGATCGTATGCGTGCTCGTAGAACACCTCAGGGCGCACGGTTGTGAGCCGGTTGGGCCAGAACGTGATGCCGATGCCGTCCTCGGTGTACTTGGTTTTGAAGCCCGTGCGCTGGCCCCTGATGTCGTCGAAGAACTCGTTGCGGAACGACAGGAACGAGTTGCCGGTCATCCGATACATGGTGTAGTTGAGGATCGCGAACTCGTCGCCGAGGCAGGTGCGCCGCCCGGCGGTGCAGAACGCGCCATTGGCGCCGAGTTCGGTCGGCACCGGATTGGCGACGTTGCCCGCGATGTTGGGGACGTCGCGCTCGTACATGTACCACGACTCAGTCGACGTCCACCACGACTCGTTGAATTTGTGCGAATACGTCGCGACGAAGTCCTGGAGGTTGTTGTAGCCGTACTTCCCGTCGTTGATCGAGTTGATGCACGGATAGAACGAGTCGGTGTTGCTCGACGAGATCCACTGCACGCACACGAGTGGGGTTGGTCGGGCGTCAGGGGTGCCGAGCGCCGCGTCGTTGCCGCCGGTGAGGCCCAACTGGACGGTCCAATTATTGGTCAACTTTAGGGAGCCAACGATGCCGATCTGGGTGAAGGGGTCGTAGGTGTAGAGCAACGAGTGGAAGAAGGTCAGGTTGTTGGGTGCCAGCTGCGCTTCGATGTCGGGGAGCGAGATGAAGCGGCCGACGCGGATGTTCAGGCCCTGGAAGACTTTTGGGACGTAGATATCGGCGTACAACATCACGGGGTCGTACCCGTAAACATTGTTGCGCAATAGCAGCTGCTGGCTGAAGACCCCCTTCATCGTCGTGAAGCGGTAGTCGAGGCCATAGAGATTGGCGATTCGGAATCCCCAGTCGACGTGGTCGGTTTGTGCTTCGTCCGGGGTGCGCTCGATGTAGAGGAGTGCTTGGTCCAACTCGATATGGCCTGGGCGGAAGGCATAGGCCGCCGGCAAGTTGGTCGTCTTGGAGGTGCTGGCGTTGGCGGAGACGTCGATCCAGCCGTAGATGTTGATCCGCGACTTTTTGAGCCATGACCCATGTGAGCCGGCCGTGAGGGCTTCCATTAGGGGCCAGGGCGGGATGATGTTCGCGTCGCCGATGATTGGGGTGCCGCCGATCTGCCAATCGGACGAGGGATATGGGGGGGAGTCGAACGGCTGCGGCAGGGCGCGGCGGCGGGACGGGTCCGTGGTATCGGCGGGCGGCGTAATCGCCGGTGGGGTGTAGGCTGGGGTGTTCCAGTCGGTCCCGAACGAGTGCCAGAGTCGGGAAAAAATGCCGCGATGGGCGCTGGTGTCAGGCGTTTGGGCGTGTACTGGTGCGCTCGCCATGGTGGCGAGCGCACAGACCCAGGCCCACTTCCGACTCGAATGGGGCACGACGACGTCCTGTATGGTGGGACTCCCGGATCGCGGGAGCCGGCCTCACAGAGCCGGCGACTTCAAATAAGACCGCACTAGTAGCCGAAGGCTACTAGTGCCCCGGAAGTTTGGGGCTGGGGACGCTGATCAAGACGCCGGTGATCAGGAGGACGACGGCGGCCATCGCCAGTTCGGCGCGGGCCGAGCGTTGGAGTTGACGCGCGCCGGGCTCGGTGTGGCAGATCGGTTTGATGCGGCGCCAGTTCCAGGCGCCGAGGACGAACACGGCGGCGACGGCGCAGAGTTTGGCGTCGAGGGCGAAGCCATAGGTCGTGGTCCAGAGGGCCGCGAGGTACTTGAGGTGGCGCACGGCCGTGATCACGCCGGTGAGGGCGAGCAGGGCGGCGCTCGACAGGGCGAGCGGGGAGAAGGCATTCACCCAGCGACTGACCACGGGTCCGCGCTCGTCGGCGGGCAGGCTCTTGCCGAGGGCCACTGACAGGCCGACGATGACGAGGATCGCGAGGGTGCCGATCCAGAGGGAGCCGCCGATGATGTGGAGGGGGTTGACCAGTTTGGTCCACTTGCCGGTGCTGATGTCCCGTAACGTGAAGGCCAGTATGGTGAGCGCGGCCAGGGGCCAGCCAGCAGGGATGCCGGCGCTGGCCGCGGCGAAGGACAGCACCGATATGACGATCAGTGAGAGCGGGACGGCGGCACGCGGGGTCATCAGCGTCGCGAGGAGTGTCTGACCATGATCCGCCGCGCCGTTGGCTTGTCCATTCACGAACAGGATCACGGCCAGGACAGCGCCGGCCAAGCCGATGAACGCCGCGGTCCTTGCGGCGAGTCGGGTCACGACGTCGGGGACGGGCTCGCCGAGTCGGTCGGCGCCCGCGAGGACGCCGTAGCGAAAGCCGAGCGCGCCGATCGGGGCGAATTCGGCGAGGAATCCCAGGTATTCCAGGACGACGTCGTGCAGGAGTGGGGGCATGGGCGCGGCTAGGGGTTGCGGTGGGAGCGGGCATCGACGCCGAACCAGTCGTCGTCGCGGTGTCTGAGCAGCAGATAGTACAGCAGGAGGTACAGCATCTGTGTGGCCAGAGTTGGCCAGTCCTCGCGCACGGCGGTGCCGGCCACCAGGATGATCATGAGCACGGCGCCCGCGACGAGCGCCCAGCGGGTGTGCCAGCCGATGAAGAGCAGGCCGCCGATGGCTAGTTCAGCCGGGGGAATGACAAAGGCCAGCGCACGCACGGCCGGGTCGGGGAGTGGTGTGGCTGCGAACTGGCGCGCGGTGGCGTCGACGAAACCACCGAGTCCGGCGGCGATGCGGATGGCGCCGTGCAGGAGGATGTTGACGCCCAGGGCGACACGGAGCAGGGCGTAGGCCAGGCGGCGGTCGAGGTCGGCGGGCATGTCGCTAACCAATGTAAGGGGGGTATGTTCGCATGGTGCGCGATCTCGCCGAGCGAGTGCAGGAAAGCCTGGGGGGCGCGTTCCAGGTGATGCGCGCCCTCGGGGGCGGAGTGGCGCGGGCGTTTGTCGTGCACGATGTGGCACTCGATCGTGACGTGGTCGTGAAGGTGTTGCCGCTGGAGTTCGCGCGGGGGATCGACCGGGAGCGCTTTCGTCGCGAGATCCGGTTGGCGGCGACGCTGCAGCATCCGCACATCGTGCCGCTCCTGACGACGGCCGAGACGAGCGATCTTTTGTCGTACACGATGCCGTACGTGCATGGGGAGTCGCTCCGGCACCGGCTCATGGGCGGTCCGCTCCCGATTGATGAGGCCATGCGGCTGCTGCGTGAGCTGGCGGACGCGCTGGCCGCCGCGCACGCCGCCGGGATCGTGCATCGGGACATCAAGCCGGAGAACGTGCTGCTGTCGCATGGGCATGCGTTGGTGACGGATTTCGGCGTGGCCAAGGCGCTGCAGGCGGCGCAGCCGACCGGGACGAGTGGGGGCGCCCATACATCGGCCGGGGTCGCGGTGGGGACGCCGGAGTACATGGCACCGGAGCAGGCGGCCGGCGATCCCATGGTCGACCATCGGGCCGATCTCTACGCGCTTGGTGTCGTCGGGTACGAGGTGCTGGCCGGGCGGTCGCCGTTTGCGGGGCGGACGCCGCAACGGATGATGGCGGCGCACGCCATCGAGCGGCCGGCATCGTTAGCGCATGCGCGACCTGACGTGCCGCAGCCGCTCGCGCGGCTCATCGACAAGCTGTTGGCCAAGAATCCCGCTGAGCGGCCGGCCAGCGCGCGGGAGGTCGTGCGCGCGCTGGACGTGATGATCGCCGGCGGGGGCGGCCGGTGGCGGGCGGTGCTCGATGCGTTCTTACGCCGGTGAGAGCTGGGAGGTGCAGTTGGGGCAGCGCGTGGCGGGGATGGGGATTTGCGTTGCGCAGAAGGGGCAGGCCTTGGTGTTGGGCGGCGGGGGCGGCGGGGCCAGGGTCGCCGCGTCCAGGTGGAGCTTGGCGACGGCGCGGACGAGCAGGAACACGCAGAAGGCGACGATCAAGAACGAGACGATGTTGTTGATGAACACGCCGTAGTTGATCGTCGTGGCGCCGGCGGTGTGGGCGGCGGCGACCGTGTTGTAGTCGGTTAGGCCATCCTTGCCGGGTTTCAGGACGAAGAACTTGTTGGAGAAGTCGAGCCCTCCGGTGATGAGCCCGATCGGTGGCATGACGACATCATCGACGAGCGATTTCACGATGGCGCCGAAGGCTGCGCCGATGATGACGCCGACCGCCAGGTCGACGACGTTGCCCCGCATGATGAACGCCTTGAAGTCCTTCCACATAAGCGCGCTCGGGCTAGAAGGTGAACTGCAGGTCAGACGTGAATAATCGGTCGGTTGTCCTGAATCCGGGTGGCGGGAGATTGGCGTACTTGATGGTATAGCCTAGCTTGACCGCGATGTGCTTGGATAGGGGGGCGACGACGTCGGTCTGAGAGTTGACTCGAAAGTCGGAGGCGCTCTGCGCGTCGGGGATGCCCTCCACGGTTTGCTGCACGTACGAGTCTTTGACGAACGTGTGGCGGTAGATGACCGCCGAGCGGGCCGCGATGTAGTGGTAGGCGCTGTCGCGGAGGGCGCCCAGCGAGTCCATGAGCGTCGAGTGCACCTCAAAGTACGAGGCGCCGACGTCGAATTCGAGCCGGTTGCGGTGGTTGGCGATCGGGATGAACGCCACGCCGAGCCCTTCCTCGTAGCGGTAGTCGATGCCGGCGAAGGTGTTGCGGTCCCAGCCCCAGAGGCCAAACACGCCCACGTGCTTGGTGATCGCGTACTCGTCTTTGACGCCGGCGTTCCACTGGCTGGTCTGGACCTTGTTCTGATTGGTGCCGTAGACGACGCTGAACGTTTGGGTCACCTTGTTGACCGGGCTCGTGTTGAGCACGAACTGGTCGGTGAAGTTGAGCGTCTGGACCTCGGTGTTGCCGCTGGTGTTTACATAGCCGAGGTCGGTGTGGATGGTGGCGAACGGGGGCGGCTTTGGTGGTGCCGGCGGGGGATCGGGTGCGGTTTGAGCAGCGACGGGGCTGGCCAAGAGTCCGACCGCAACGACCGCTAAGGTGCCAGACGCGATCCGGCGCAGACTGTCGGGCAATAGGCACTCTCCTTCGTTGGGTTGAAGACAACCCCCGCCGCCCGAGCAAACCGTGGGCCGGGGTGGTAGAATCGTCGAATGGGATCGCAGACTGGAGATGACCGCGAGCTGGGGATGGATCGCTCGATCTCCCGGCGGGACTTTGTGAATGGCGTCGCCGTCGCGGTTGGTGGCGCGGTGGTGCGGCCGCCGTGGTGGTGGCAGGAGGGGGTGTACGCGCCCGAGCAGGATCCGGCCTACTATCCGCCGGCGCTCACGGGGCTCCGGGGGAGTCATCCGGGCTCGTTCGAGATGGCGCATGCGATGCGCGATGGGTCGATCGGATCGGTGCTCAGCGCGGCGCGGCCGACGGGGGAGCACTACGATCTGATCGTCGTCGGGGCGGGCATCAGTGGGTTGGCGGCGGCGTACTACTATCGCCAGGCGGTCGGGACATCAGCGCGAGTGCTGCTGCTGGATAACCACGATGATTTTGGCGGGCACGCCAAGCGGAATGAGTTCTCGGTTTCCAGCGACGCTGGAACCCGAGAACCCATGTCGGTTGGACAGCGCTCTGCTTCGCAGAGCTCCATCACCGGCGACGGGGCGCGGCTACTCGGCTACGGGGGGACGCAGTCGATCGATGGACCGGATACGTACAGCCGCGGGGCGCGGGCGCTCATCGCCGATCTTGGCGTTGATCTCGAGCGATTCTATACGGCGTATGACAGGGGATTCTATCTCCGGCGTGGGATGTCGCAGGGGGTGTTCTTTGACCGGGAGACGTTTGGGCGGGATCACCTGGCTGTCGGCGCAGGGGTGGCGCCGTGGGCCACTGTGTTGACACAGGCGCCCCTCGACAGCCACGCGCGGCAAGATGTCATCCGCGTGTACGAGGGGACGACCGACTATCTCGCGGGGCGGACGAAAGCGCAAAAGATCGAGCATCTCGCGCGGACGAGTTATCAGAACTACTTGTTGCACGACGTGAAGGTGGCGCCGGAGGCGATTCCCGTGTTTCAGGCGCTCACCAATGATCTGTGGGGGCTCGGCATCGATGCGGTGCCGGCGTACGCGCTATACGACTCGGGGTTCAGGGCCGGGTTTCAGGGGCTGGGGTTGGACCCGGCCACAGCAGGACATCTCAAGGCGACGCCGCCTGAAGGGGAAGAGCCGTACATCTTCCATTTCCCTGACGGCAACGCCACGGTGGCGCGACTCCTGGTCCGGCGATTGATCCCGGCCGCCGTGCCCGGGCACACGATGGACGACATCGTCGGGGCGCGGGTCCACTATGCGGCGCTCGACGGCGCGGGGCCGGTGCGGCTGCGGCTCAATAGCACTGCGGTGCGTGTGCGGCACGTGGGTCCGCACGAGGTGGAGGTCACGTACGTGAGGGGGGGTACCGCGTGGACCGCGCGCGCGGGTGGCGTGGTCCTAGCCTGTTGGAACATGGTCATTCCGTATCTCTGTCCCGAGATGTCGGCGACGCAGAAGGCGGGGCTGGCGTATGGGGCCAAGGTGCCGCTTGTCTACACCAACGTCGCGTTCACGAACTGGACGGCGTTCGATCGGTTGCGGGTCGCCAACATCTATGCGCCTGGGTGCTACCACACGTTGGTGGATCTCGACTATCCGGTGAGCCTCGGGAACTATCATTTCTCGCACGGGCCCGAGCAGCCGATCGTGGCGCACCTGCTGCGAACGCCGTGTCACCCGGGGTTGCCGGCGCGTGAGCAGCATCGCGCTGGGCGGGCCGAGTTGCTTGCCACGTCGTTCGAGACGTTTGAGCGGAACATCCGGGATGAGCTTTCGCGCATCCTTGGACCGGGTGGGTTTGATCCGGCGCGTGACATTGCGGGCATCACCGTGAACCGGTGGCCGCATGGGTACGCGTATGAGTACAACACGTTGTGGGATGCGGCGGCGTGGCCGGGGGCAGAAAAGCCGTGTGTCGTGGGGCGGCAGCGGTTTGGGCGGATCGCGATCGCCAACTCGGATGCCGGCGCGCATGCGTATACCAATACCGCGATCGACGAGGCGCATCGGGCTGTCAGGGAGCTGGTGGGCGAGGCGCGTAGCGGATGAATGATGGATTCGGGCGGGGTGGGCGGCCGGCCTTGTGCTCGGGGTGGCCGTCGACGGCGATAATGTCGGCCGTGTAGTCACAGCTCGAGATCAGGCCATCGTCCGGGTCGTGGGTGTGGCCGAGGAGGCTCGAGCCGACGCCGTAGGTGGAGACGGGGACGCCGGCGGATTCGAAGGCGCGGATGCGGGCTGGGGTGAAGCCGCCCGAGGCGGTGATGCCAACGTCGGGGAAGCCGGCGGCGTCGAGTGCCGCGCGAAGGGACCGGATGAGCGGCGCGTTGACGCCCGTCAGTGGCTCGCCGGGGAACTCGGCGTCGCGGCCGGCGAGGGAGCGATCGGTGAGGCGTTCGCTCGTGTCGACGCGGACGCCGGCCAGGACGCCCGGGCCAAAGCGGTCGCGCATGGCGTGGGCCACGGCGAGGGCGTCGGTGATGACGTCGTTGCGGTAGTCGACGAGGCTCACGATCGCCACGCCGGGCTCGCGGGCTTGGCAGTATTCAGTGAAGGCCACGGTCGCGGCAACGACATCGCCATGGTAGGTGGCGATGAGCGAGTGGGGCATGGTGCCGACACCTTGGGCGCCCCACCAGGCGCCGCCGGCGTCGCTCGAGACGCTTCCGGCGCCGCCGACCTGGGCGGCGTAGCCATCTGGGGTTTGGACGCGCCAGTCGTCGTGGCGGGCGGCCATGAAGATCACGGGTTTGCCGGCGGCGGCGTCGATGGTGCGGCGGACGTTGGAGGCGACGAGGGAGCGGCGAGCGAGGACGCCCAAGTAGTCGGTCTCGAGGTGGGCAAAGGCGAGATATGGGCCGGTCAGGTGCATGACCGACTCCCATGGGTGGAGGGGGTCGCCGTCCATGAGGGTGTCGATGGTCAGGGCATCGATCGAGTAGCCCGGGGCGAGTTGGGTCTCGAGCATGTGGACGACCTCGTAGACGCCGGCGACAATGCCGTGTTCTTTGGCGAACACCTGCATTGTCACAACCGGGTCGCGGCCAGCGAAGGCCAGCGTGTTGCGGGTTCGGACGAAGTAGCGGTCGGCGTACCAGCCGTCGGCCATCCTGGGGTCGAATTGGAAGAGGGCCGCGGGGAAGCGGCGTAATGCGTCGTGGAACGCGCGCGAACGATTCGACACCTGAGAAAAGTAGACGCGATCGATGTGATCCCGTAGACTTCGGGCTCCCGCTCCCAACGCATCGATATGTCCGAGCTTGATACCACGGCGCCGCCGCAAGAGCCCGCGGCACCGGAAGGTTTGTGGTCTTCCATCGTCGACGCGCTGCGCGGGTCGATGCACGACTACACCGCGGGGCCGATTCCGCGGGCGATTCTCATGCTCGCCATTCCGATGGTGTTGGAGATGGCGCTGGAGAGTGTGTTTGCCGTGACCGACGTGTTCTTTGTCGGGCGGCTGGGGCCGGACGCGGTGGCCACGGTGGGGCTCACGGAGTCCATGCTCGCTCTCATCTATGCCGTTGACCTGGGGCTCAGCATGGGCGCGGCGGCCACGGTGGCGCGGCGGATCGGGGAGCGTGATTCGGAGGGCGCGGCGCGGGCGGCGGTGCAGGCCGTGTGGCTCGGGCTCACCGCGTCGGTGATCATCGGCGTGGTCGGGGTGATGTTCGCGCCGACGTTCCTGTCGTTGATGGGAGCGCCGCCGGGCGTGTTGGCCAACGCCGGCTATACGCGCATCATGCTCGGGTTCAGCGGCACGATCATGATGCTGTTTCTGTTGAATGCGATCTTCCGTGGGGCGGGCGACGCGGCGATCGCCATGCGCGTGCTGTGGTTCGCCAACTCGATCAATATCGTGCTTGGACCGTGCCTGATCTTTGGGCTCGGGCCGTTTCCGCGGATGGGTGTCCTGGGCGCGGCGACGGCGACCACGATCGGTCGCGCATGCGGCGCGCTGTTCGCGTTGACGCGGTTGGTGTGGACGAGCGACCGGATCCCCATCCGGCGTGTGCGGCTGACGCCCGATCCGGCGATCATGAAGGGCGTGCTGCGGCTGTCGGTCTCGGGTGCGATTCAGACGTTCATTGGGACGGCGAGCTGGATCGGGGTCGTGCGCATCGTGTCGCGGTTTGGCAGCGACGCGATCGCGGGATATACGATCGCGTTTCGGATGATCATCTTTGCGCTGTTGCCGTCGTGGGGGATCAGCAATGCGGCGGCGACCATGGTGGGTCAGGCGCTGGGGGCCAAGAAGCCAGAGCGCGCGGCGCGTGCCGTGTGGCTCACGGGCTGGTACGACTGCGCGGTGCTGAGCCTGGCGGGGCTCGTGTTCGTGGTGTTTGCTAAGCCGTTGGTCGGGCTCTTCACCAACGAGCCGACGGTGCTGGCCACGGGGGCGGCGGGTTTGCGGATCGTCGCGACTGGCTTTCCGTTCTACGCGTTTGGGATGGTCATCACGCAGGCGTTCAACGGGGCCGGTGACACATGGACGCCGACCCTGATCAACGCCGTGGTGTTCTGGGTGTGGGAGATTCCGCTGGCGTACGCGTTGGCCATTCCGCTCGGGCGGGGGGTCGATGGGGTCTTTATCGCCATCACGGTCGCGTTCTCGACGCTGGCGGTCGTGAGCGCGTTGCTCTTCCGACGAGGGGCATGGCAAACGACGCGCGTGTAGCCGAGTTGGTGCGGCGGCTGGACCTCACGCCGCACCCGGAGGGCGGGCACTACCGGGAGACGTTTCGGTCGGCGGCCATGACCACAATCGCGTTTCTGCTCGTGGGCGGCGGGGCCAGTCGGTGGCACCGGGTCGTCGGGTCCGATGAGGTGTGGCACTATTACGAGGGCGCGCCGTTGGCGCTGTGGACGCTCGAGCCACTGGTGCGCACGGTCATCGACGCCGACCATCGGACGCACGTGGTGCCGGCTGGGCACTGGCAGGCCGCGCGCACGCTTGGGGACTACACGCTGGTGGGGTGCGATGTCGCGCCGGCGTTCGAGTTCGCCAATTTCAGTCTGCTCGATGCACATCCGGCCGAAGCGGCGCGCCTGGTCGCGCGTCATCCAGACATTGCTGATTTGCTCTGAATGACGCCCCCGCTGCGCCCGGCGGTGTTGGTGCTGGTGGGCGTCGTCCTCTATCTGCGAGCTGATCGAGCAGTGCGTCGCGGCGGACCGGGACAGGGCGGGCCACGAACAGGCGGAGCCAGCGCGCGGTCCGATAAAGGGCGTCGGAGACAGACGGCAGGTTGATGGCGCCTTCCCAGTCGCGCATGGGCAGGTCGAGCTCGAGCATCCGGGTCTTGGCGGGGAAGTCGAGGAGGACTTCTCCGGGCTCCAGCCCCCATTCGAGGGCGAGTTGGTCTTCCGCCGCGGTTGCGGCGGCGTGGTCGGCGGCGATCCACTCGAAGGCGTCGGCGTCGCCGAGTTGTGCGGCGGGACTCTCGAAGGCGCGCTTGTAGAGGCGCCGGGTTCGCAGCGCGCGGAGCAGGGACGAGGGGGCGCGCGCGCCCAAATGGGCGAGGAGCCCCTCGTCGGTCAGCGTGGTCAGCGTGGCGAGGTCGATCGACCCGGCCACGAGCGCGTCGGCGACGAGGCGCTTGTACATGGCGGTGGCGCTGCGCACGGCGTGGTGCCAGTACACGTTGCGGTACATCTGGTACTTGGCGAAGAGCAGGGATTCCAAGGCGGCCAGGCCTTTTTCGCGCAGGCCGACCTTTGGCGGATCGCCGACCAGGACCATGGCGTGAATGAGCCGGTCGACGTCGATCTGGCCATAGGGAACACCGCACATGAAGGCGTCCCGCTTGAGGTACTCGATCTTGTCGAGGTCGAGCGAGCCGGCGACCAGTCCCTGGAGTGGGTTCGTGCTCTGGCCCCGGATCAGCGCGAACAAGGCCTCGGGCGCATTGGCCCCGAGCTCGGCGCGGAGGATCGCGGCGACGGGACCGTCGAGGATCAGCGGCCGGGCGACGTCCTCGTGGTGCGGGGCGCCGATCTCCTCGAGCGCGTGGGAGAACGGGTAGTGGCCGATGTCATGGAGGAGCATGGCCGCCCGTACGAGGGGCGCGTCCTGCTCGAGGAGCTCCAGCGTGCGGCTCGCGAGATGGTACGTGCCGAGCGCGTGCTCGAAGCGCGTGTGCGTCGCGCCCGGATAGACGAGGTGGGCGAGTCCGAGCTGCCGGACGTAGCGCAGGCGCTGCATGGCATCCGTGTCGAGCAGCCGCAGGGCGAACGGCTCGACACGGATGTTGTTCCAGAGGGGATCGCGAATTATTTCGATTTACAGTCCCGAGTATGTCGGCGCCGTCGCGGTCGCGGAGATGACCAGGGTGATGTACATCCCGCTGGCGGCGTGGCCCGGAATGCCGCAGGCAATGAAGTACGTGCCGGCGGGCGCGGCCTTGAAGTTCATGGTGTCGTGGCCGTTCTGTGGCGCGAGCTGCTCGGTATACGCGCCGCCGATCACGGGCTGGTCGGGCGCACCCGGTAGCGGCTTGGTCGCGGCGATGATGAGCGCCGAGTGCGGGATGGCGTCCTTATTGGTCACATTGGAGTTGACCTGCCATCCCAGCGGCACGGTGATTGTCTGGTTACCGTTGGAGCCGCCGTTGAAGTTGAACCCGCCGAGGTTGGAGTTGAACGCCGACACGATGAGGAGGGTGACCGTTTTGGACGCCGGGTCGAAGGACATGAACTGGTTGACCTTGACGGGATCGGCGTGGACGCCGAGCCCCATGCTCAGGGCCGCGACCCAGAAGAGCGATTTCATGTGCGAGGTCCTGCGGCGCGAATGGCCGGGTCGATGGTATCGGTGAACTTCTCGAAGTTGGAACGGAACATCTGTGCCAGCTTGGCCGCCTGCGCATCGTAAGCCGCCGGGTCAGCCCAAGAATCGCGCGACCGGAGCACTGACGTGGGTAGGCCCGGGACCTCGTTGGGGACGGCCAGTCCGAACACCGGGTCGATCGTGGTCGCCTTGAGGTCGAGCGCGCCGGCCAGCGCGGCCCGCACGATGGCGCGGGTGTGGCCGAGCGAGATACGCTTGCCGACGCCGTACGGGCCGCCGCTCCAGCCGGTGTTGATGAGCCAGACGCGCGCGCCGTGTTGGTCGAGCCGCTCGCCGAGCATGGCCGCATAGGTCGCAGCCGGCCAGACGAGGAAGACGGCGCCGAAGCATGCGCTGAATGTTGCTTGCGGCTCCGTCACGCCGCGTTCGGTGCCGGCGACTTTGGCGGTGTAGCCCGAGAGGAAGTAGTACATCGCCTGCTCACGCGTGAGTCGTGCGACAGGCGGGAGGACGCCGAAGGCATCGGCTGTGAGAAACACGATGTTCGTCGGGTGGCCGCCGCGTCCGTTTGGCACGTGGTTGCGGATGTACGTCAGCGGGTACGAGGCGCGCGTGTTCTCGGTGATCGACTGATCGGCAAATTGTACGGCGCGCGAGACGGGATCGAGGACGACGTTCTCGAGGACCGTGCCGAACATCTGTGTGGTGCGATAGATGTCGGGCTCACTCTCGGCGGAGAGGTTGATCACCTTGGCGTAGCAGCCACCCTCGAAATTGAAGATCCCGTCCTTGGACCAGCCGTGCTCGTCGTCGCCGATGAGACGCCGGTCGGGGTCGGCCGAGAGCGTTGTTTTTCCCGTCCCCGAGAGGCCGAAGAAGAGCGCGACATCGCCCGCTGCGCCGATGTTGGCCGAGCAGTGCATGGAGAGGACGGACTGCTTGGGCATGAAATAGTTCATCACGGAGAAGATCGATTTCTTGAGCTCTCCGGCGTAGCGCGTGCCGCCGATGAGAATCGTCCGCTCCTCGAAGCTCAGCACGATGAACGTGCCGGTTCGGGTCCCGTGCCGGGCCGGGTCGGCCTGAAACTCGGGCGCGTGCAGGACCGTGAACGACGGCTCGAACGTTGGCAGGTCGCTCGGGTCCGGGCGGATGAACATGTTGCGGACGAACAGCGCCTGCCAGGCGTTGGGCGTGATGAATCGGACGCTCAGCCGGTGCGCCGGGTCGGCTCCCGCGTAGAGGTCCTGCACGAAGAGCTCGGGGAGGCCGCTCAGATACTGCCGGACATCGGCGGCGAGCGCGGCGAAGTTCGCGGGGTCGAACGGCTGGTTCACGGCGCCCCAGTCGACGTCGTTGGCTGTCAATGGACCGCGGACGACGAATTTGTCTTTGGGCGAGCGGCCGGTGTGGGGGGAAGTGACCGCCGCAAACGGGCCCATGTCAGCCACGCGTCCCTCGTCGCGACGTATTGCGGCCTCGACGAGCAGGGGTGGCACGTAGTTCCAGTGGACGGTGCCCGTCTTGGCGAGACCTTGTTTCTCTAGATTACGGAGCGGTTCACGGTCGGCGGTGGCTCCGCCGACCGGTGCTGTGGTTGCCATATGTGCAATCCTCGAATAGCGTCGACCACCCAAATCTAATCGAATTCGGTGGGCCGTCCGCGCAGCGATAGCCCACACCGAGGGCAATGCAATTCCGGGCCGGTCTCGTCAAGGGCGAACTCGAAGGGGCGGCCGCAGGTGCAGCGATCCTCGAGCGCATCATTACCACACAAGAGGCAGTAGCGGTCGTCGTCCTCGTAGGCCCGAAAACGTCCGCACACAGTACAGCGTTTCGTCGTCATCGGCCTTTGCCCCCCTTCAACCAATCGAGCGGATCGACCGCTCCGCCTTGATTGCGGCGGATCTCGAAGTGCAGGTGGGCTTGCAGATCGGGGTCGGCGCGCCCGACGGCGCCGATCGTGTCGCCGGCATTGACCTGTTGTCCCTTGCGCACATCGGCGCGGCTCAGCGAGCCGTATACCGAGTAGTCGCCGCCGCCGTGTTGGACGATGACGGTCAGTCCGTAGGTGCCGATCTGCTGTACAATGACGACTCGACCGGACGCGACGGCATGCACCGAGGTGCCAGCCGCGGCGGCGATGCCGATACCGTTCCAGCGCGTTGTCGTGTTGTTGGGGTTCACGACGCGGCCAAACCGGTACAGGATGCGACCCTCTACGGGCCAGTCGAGGCGGCCCAAATCATGGGTCGTCAGTGTGCTGGCCGCCGGGGCAGGGGCGTTCCGCTTGGCCTCGGCGCGGCGGCGCGCTTCTTCGATCGTGTTGATCACCGAGCCGAGGTGGGATTCGGCGTTGGCGATCTCGCGGAGACGCGCTTCGGTCTCCTTCTGGGAGCGTTTGGCTTCCTCGAGGCGCTCGGCGCGTTCGGTCTCGAGGCGTCGGAGGCGGCTCTCCTCGCCTGCTTTTTCGGAGCGCGTCTCGGCGATCGTGTGTTCGAGGCCGACCAGGACGCGGCGTTGGCGGGCGATGCGTTCGGTGAGGGCTTCGACGCGCGTGACCAGGGCCTGGTCGCGGAGGGCGAGCAGGTGGAGGTACTTGTAGCGGGCGATGAGATCGCCGAAGGATTGGGCGCCGAACAGCGCTTGGACCGAGTAGAGTGGGCCGCGTTTGTAGATCTGGACGACGCGTTGTTGGAGGAGCGCGCGTTTGATCGCCAGTTCGTCCTGTGATCGGACGAGATTGGCCGTGGCCTCGTCGACGTCGGCGGTGATGGCGGCGAGCTCGGTGTCGAGGGTCTTCACGGCGCGGCCGGTGAGCTCGGCTTGGCGGTCGAGGTTCTGGACCTCCTCGGCCAAGTCGTGGACGTTGGTCCGGAGCTCGGTCATGCGGTGTTCGAGCTCGGATCGTTCGGCGCGCATCGAGTCCAGCTCGGCGCGGTCCGCCCGGAGTCGTGCCTCGGGCGTGGGTTGCTGCGCTCCCATGGGAACGGCAAGGAAGAAAAACAATATGACACAGCGTGGGATCAGACGCGGCGCGAAACAGCGAGAGATCACACGCGGCACGAAACAGCGGGAGATCACGCGCGGCACGAAACAGCGGGAGATCACACGCGGTGGAGTTGCCGGCCCACCGATACGGTGCTACCGATCAATCCGATCAACGCGCCGAACAGGACGCCGAGGGCGGCGACGCCGGGGTCGAAGAACGTGACGCGGATCAGGTTATCGCTGATGAGGCGGGCCGCGACCCAGGTGAGGAGCAGGGCCAGGGCGCCGCCCAGGACGCCCTTGGCGAAGCCCTCGATGAGAAAGGGGGCGCGAATGAACCCGTCAGTAGCGCCCACTAATCGCATGATCGAGATCTCGCGACTGCGCGCCAGGACCGCCATGCGGATTGTCGCGCCGATGATGATCACTGCCACGGCGGCGAATGCCAGGCCGAGGACGATGCCGACGAGGGTGGCGATGGTGCGCCAGCGATAAATCTTGTTGACCCAGTCCTGGGCGTATTCGACGTCGTCGACGAACGCGTATGTCCCGATGCGGTCGGCGACTGCCGTGACCGAGGCCGGGTCGCGGTGACCGGCTTTCAGGCGGACGTCGATGGATGCGGGGAGCACGGCCTTCTCGAAGACGTCGGTGTATTCCGGGATCTCGCGTTTGGCGCGGGCGAGGGCCGAGTCCTGGGGGATGAAATCGACGTGGGCGACTTCGGGGAATGCGGCGATGTCGCCCATGGCGGCGGCGATGGTTTCGGGCGGCGTGGCGTCGGCGACGAATGCCTGGATCTCGACGCGCTCCTCGACCTGGCCAAGCGCGAGGCGGATGTTGAGGGCGACCAGGCCGAAGAGGCCAAAGGCGAAGAGGGAGAAGGCGATTGTAATGATGCCTAGGGCACTGAGGAGGGGCGCCCGACGGAACGCCAGCAGGGTCTCGCGGAGGGCGAGGCGCACGGGCTACGCTTCCTCGAGGGCCAACTGGCGGGCGCGGTCGGCTACGGCGGGGTCGGCGCTGTCGGCCACGAGGCGGCCGTGGTGCATCTCGAGGACGCGATAGTCGGACCGACGAATCATGTCGATATCGTGCGTGGCCATGAGCACGGCCGTGCCAGCGGCGTTGATCTCGCGCAGCAACTGGAAGACGCCGCGTGTGGCGCGGTCGTCGAGGTTGCCCGTCGGCTCGTCGGCGATCAGGATGAACGGATCGTTGACGAGGGCCCGGGCGATGGCCACGCGCTGCTGTTCGCCGCCGGAGAGCTCGCGCGGAAAGGCCGCGGCTTTGGCGGACAGGCCGACCTGCATGAGCAGGCGGCTCACCTTGGTGGGGATCGAGTCGCGCGGCGCGCCGGTGACCTCGAGGGCAAAGGCGACGTTGGCGTGGGCGGTGCGGTCCTCGAGCAGGCGAAAGTCCTGAAAGACGATCCCCAGACGCCGTCGCAATCGGGAGACGTCGCCGCGCGAGACCGCGTGCGAGTTGACGCCACTCACGCGCACCTCGCCGCGCGTCGGCTGCTCATCCATGTACACGAGCTTGAGGAGCGTACTCTTGCCCGATCCGCTCGGACCCGTGAGAAACGCAAACTCGCCCTTGGCCAGATGCAGCGTCACATTGTCGACGGCGATGCCGGTGCGCGGATACTCTTTTGTGGCGTTGGTCAGCTGGATCATTGCAACGCTTGTTCGAGATCGGCGATGAGATCGGCGGGGGCCTCGAGGCCGACGCTGAGTCGCAGGAAGCCGTCGGGCATCCCGGCCGCCGCGCGCGCGGCGGGGGTCAGATGGGCGTGGGTCATGTAGCGGGGCTCACTGATCAGTGAGTCGACGCCGCCCAGGCTCGGCGCGTAGCGCCAGAGCGCGATTTTGCGAACGAACTTGTCGGCGGCGCGAGCTCCGCCCGTCAACTCGAGGGCCAGCATGCCGCCGAAGCCGTCCATGTGATGGCGGGCGACTTCGTGGTCGGGGTGCGTCGGGAGTCCGCAATAGTGGACGCGGGCGACTTCGCGCCGTGCGCTCGCCCATTGAGCGATGGCGAGGGCCGAGTCGTTCTGGCGGCGAACGCGCACGTCGAGTGTCTTGAGCCCGCGCTCGAGGAGCCAGCAGGCGAAGGGGTCGGGGGCTTGGCCCCACATCATCATCTTGTTGCGGACTTCCTCGATGACGGGTGCCGAGCCCATCACCGCGCCGCCGAGCGCATCGTGGTGGCCGTTCAGGAACTTGGTGGTGGATTGGATCACGACGTCTGCGCCGTGGGCGATCGGGCGGAAGTTGATCGGGCTGGCGAACGTCGAGTCGACGACGAGGGCGAGGCCGAGTTCTTTGGTGAGGAGACTGATCGGGCGCAGGTCGAGGACGCGGCACGAGGGGTTGACGGGCGTCTCGATGAAGATGGCGCGCGTTTCCTTGCGGAGTCGTTTGCGCCACACGCGGCTTTCCATCGGATCGACCAGGGTCACGGCAATGCCGAGTCGGTCGAACTCCTCGGTCAGGAGGCGGTGGGTACCGCCGTAGATCCAACTGCTGGCGAGCAGATGATCGCCTGGGCGGAGGAGGGAGATCAGGGCGCAGGCGGTCGCGCCCATGCCGCTCGCCAGGACGAGGGCGGCCTCGCTGCCCTCGAGGAGGGCGAGGCGGCGTTGGACTACCTCGGCGTTGGGGGCGTTGCCTTCGCGTGGGTAGCGGAGCCCCTCGGCGGTGCCGAACGGCTGCGTGTAGTTGACCGACTGGTAGAGCGGGGTGACGACCGGGTCTGGGTTCCCGAGGTCCGCCGAGCCGCCGTGGATCGTGAGGGTGGCGAGATCGAGTGGTCGTTTCACACGTAGCGGGTGTTCGGGGGGGTGTCGGTGTCCACCTTGCGGAGGCGGATGATCTCCGAGGGCGCGGCGCCGACGACGTCGCGGAGGACGACGGCGCCGCGTGGCAGCGTGTCATCCACACGGAGGGTGGCGATCTCCTGTCGACGCGGGCCGATCACCCACACGAGCTCTCCGTCTTGCATGAGACGAAACGACGCTTCGTTGCCCTGCACCCGGACTTCGGGGCCCCGGTCCGGGTCACCGCGTTTGGTGGCGATTAGGGCGTAGACCTGGAGGGGTGGGTTGTAATCAGTTGCCATTACTGCAGGCTGCCGATCGGCAGGTAAATGCTATTTAAACGTACCAAGAGACGGCGTGTCGACAGCGTGTCTAGTAGTCGTTCCGCCTCGGGTGCGGCCGTTCCAAGCGTGGCGGCCAAGGTTGGCGCATCGGCACGGCCCCAACGGTGCACCATCTGCCAGGCCAGGCGTTCGGCGTCGCCGACTGTTCCCACCAGGCGCGCGCTGCCATCGAGCTGCTCGACGACCAGGGCCAGGTCGTAGCGGGCGAGCGTCGTCTCGATCGCGTCGATGTGGGCCTCGTGGAGGCCGCGGAAGACAAAATAGCCGTCGCACTTGAGCAGGAGCTTGGCGACGACTTCGTCGGCGCACGAGTAGTCCAGGAGGCCGACGTGGGTGAAGTCGATGACCGTCAGCGTCCGGCCGGGGCAGTCGGCGACGAGTTGTTCGATTTCCGAGCGGACGGCGACGCCGGTTGGCCGAGTGACGAGGTTGGAGTAGAGGGCACAGACGGACCGGCGCAGGACGGAGCTCAGGTCGATGTGATGGATCACGCAGCCGCCGACGCCGCGGTGCGTTCCGGGATCGTGATCTGGACCTGCGCCCCGGGAAAGAGGGCCAGGTCTTCCAGCAGAGGCGTGTCTTCGTCCCACGATGGGACGATGGCGATGCGCGCGGTGCCGCTCCGAATCGAGAGCTTGCCCGACCACTTCCCCAGGAAGTTGCGGGCGCCAGCCAGTCCCTGGCCGCGTCCCCGATCGCGGAACCGACTCACCCCGCGAATGACGGCTTCCTCGAGCGCGGTGCCGTCGTCCCACCGATCGCCCGGTGCCGGGGGCTGTCTCCCAGGGAGACTCTCTAATGACCGCCGAAAGCCAATGCCGGCGTCGGCGACGGCGATCTGGACGACGCGTCGGCCAAGTCGCTTCTGCCATTTGTACGTTTGCACAGCCACCCATCCACCGCGGCCGGCATGCTCGACGATGTTCTGGCAGACCTCAGAGAGAGTCATGACGAACCGGATCGACGC
>DATMNB010000119.1:0-6899 GCA_035569435.1 Gemmatimonadaceae bacterium | reverse complement strand
GGACGCCGTCAGACACCGGCGTGGAGCTGTCGCTCCACGTGACGGATGAGCATCACCGCGTTGTGCGCGTCGCGCCTGACTACGGTGCGCGGTGGTTCCGCGTGGTCGCCGCCGCCGTCCTGATCGTCGGGATCGGGTCGGTCGGCGTGTGGCGCCATCTCCGGATCGGCGTCGCGTCGCCGGCGCGGGAGTTTGTCGCCGGCGTGGCCGAGCGGACGACGGTCACACTCGACGATGGCACGCGGTTGACGCTGGCGCCGGCGAGTCGGCTCCGCGTGCCGGAGAATTTCGGCCGCGTCGACCGCGAGGTGATGCTCGACGGTGAAGCCGCGTTTGTCGTGCGTCACGACGCGGCGCACCCATTCGAGGTACGGACCGCGAGCGGCGTGATTCGCGATATCGGGACGACGTTTGTCGTGCGGGACTATCTCACGGACCACGAGATGGACGTCGTGGTCGCCGAGGGCAGTGTCTCGGTGCAAGCGGACACGTGGCGGCCCCCGGTGGTCCTGGTCCATGGTCAGCGCGTGCAACTCGTGTCCGGCGGACCGCCGCGGGTGACGGCCGTCGATCCGGATCAGTATCAGTCGTGGACCACCGGCCGGTTGGTATTCCGGGACGCGCCGCTCCGGCAGGTCGTGGCCGAGCTCGCGCGGTGGTACGATCTCGACATCTCGCTCGCCGATCCATCGATCGGGAACCTCCGACTCACGACATCGTTCACCGATGAGCCGCTGTCGGAAGTGCTCGACGCCGTGGCGGCCGCGCTCCAAGTGAAGGTGGAGCGGACGGGTCGCGTTGTGACGATCACCCCGAGTCGCCGGTGACCGTGTTGCGACTAGCCACGGGTCTGATCGTCGCGGCGGGGCTGGCGCGGAGCGCCCACGCGCAGCTCTCCGACCGCGGTCCGCGATTCTACTACGTGGCCACGCCGGGCGCCGCGCCGATCGATGCGCGGAACGCGGCGGTGTTCAAGCAACACATTGCCCTGCACCTCACGAACGTCAGCGTGGACGATGCGCTGGCGGCGATCGGCGCGCAAAGCGGGCTGCACTTCACGTACAGCAAGGACGTCATCACGCTGGACGGGACGGTGACGGTGCAGGCGGACTACATCACGCTGGCGGCGGCATTGGCCGACGTGCTCGACGGGCGGGCCATCGACGTCCAGGTCTCGCCGAGCGGGATGGCGCGGCTGGTCAAACGCGCGGCGGACGAGCGACGCCCGCAGCAAGAGGGCAGCACCGTACGGGGCCGGGTGACCGATGCGGCGACCGGCGCAGGCGTGGCCGATGTCGCGCTGTCGCTCACGGAGGTGTTGCCAGACTCCGCGACCTCGGCGAATGGCAAAGGGCCCCTCAGGTTACACGCGGTGGCCAGCGCATTCACTGTAAGCGGTCGCGACGGGCGTTACCTGATGGCCGGCATCCCGCCGGCGACGTATGCGCTCAGCGCCCATCGCCTGAGTTACGGGCCCAAGGTCGACACGATCGTGGTGCGGCGGGACAGTCAGGTGGTGACCGTCAATCTCCGACTGTTCCCAATCGCCCAGACGCTCCACGAGGTGGTGACCACCGCGACCGGTCAGGAGGAGCGGTACAAGGTCGGCAACGTCGTGGCCACGATCGATGCGGACTCGGTCGTTCAGAGTGCCCCGATTCTCAACGTCAGCGACCTGTTGGCGGCTCGGGCGCCAGGCGTGACCGTCGAGACGTCGAGCGGCGCGGTCGGCGCGCCGTCGCTCATCCGCATTCGAGGGTTGAGCAGCATTTACGGCAGCAACGATCCGATCTTGATCGTGGACGGCGTGCGCGTCAACGGCAACATGTCGGCGGCCGAGGTGATCAACCTGGCGTCCAACACGCCAGCGACGTCGCGGCTCGACGATATCGATCCGAACTCGATCGAAAAGATCGAAGTGCTGAAGGGGCCCTCGGCGTCGGCGCTCTACGGCACCGATGCGGCCAACGGCGTCATCGTGATCACCACCAAGCATGGCATCCCCGGTCCGGCGCAATGGACGGCAGAGTACACCCATTCGTGGAAAAGCGTGCCGGGCAACTTCCCATGGCTGTACTGGGGATGGGGCAAGTTCCCGGGGAGCAACGCCGAGGGCGGATGCGCCCTCGTCCAATTGCCGCAGTGTGTGCAGGACAGCGTCCAGCGGTACAATCCGCTCAACAATCCGTACACCACGACGATTGGCAGCGCCCCGTCCAACAACTACGATCTCTCCGTGGCTGGGGGCAGCCCGACCGTCCAGTATCGCGTGGCCGGCAACGTGGACGACCAAACCGGCGTCCCCAAGCTCTCGGACTACGACGCCTATCTGATTCAGAAGGCGAATGGCGGTGGGAGCGTCCCGGGATGGCAGCTCCATCCCAACACGGAGACGGACACCCGGCTAAACGCCAACGTGACCATCCAGCCGTCGTCGACGCTGGACGTTGGTTTCACGGCTAACGTCGTCCAACAGATCCAGCTCAATGGCGGCGACGGGATCGCGAACGCGGTAGGGACCCAGAGCCCGAACGATACGACGTTCCATCCGAGCGCCGTCCTGCTCAACAAGACGACCGACGAGATCACCCGCGGCTTTGGCACCCTGAATGTCAGGTGGCGCCCAGCGAGCTGGGTGGATCTCCACGCGGTCGGAGGCTACGACTACACGAGTAAAGTGGACCAAACCGTCAGCAACATCACGGATTGTGCCAGCGCATATGCATGCAGCGGTATCACGCAGAACACCATCGGGATCGGCCGGTCGTCCACCGCGGTGACGTCCGTCGACGTCGGCGGCACCATCACCTGGCCGCTGCACGGCGCGATCTCGGCCAAGACGTCGGTCGGGGAGCAATACAACAAGACCGAAACCGGCGGGGTGACGAACAACGGCTACCTGCCGCAGGGCTCGACGACCCTCAATAACGCGACGTCGATCAGGACAACGCAAACCGCGTATGCCGCGGCGACCGCCGGATGGTTGGTGCAGCAGGAGTTTGGGCTGAACGATCGCCTGTGGGTCCAGGGCGCGCTGCGCCAGGACGCGGGGAGCGCGTTTGGCACCAAGCTCCGGGCGCCACTCTATCCCAAGGCGAGCGCGTCCTGGCTTCTGTCGCAGGAGCCGTTCTTTCCCACGAACAACGTGCTGAGCCATGTGCGCCTGCGGGCCGCCTATGGGCAGTCGGGTGTGCAACCCGGGGCGTTCCAGGCGCAGCAAGTCTACGCATCGTCACTGGCCATCGTCGACGGCAATCCCATCCCGGCGTATTACCTGACCGGGGCCGGCAATCCGTACCTGCAGCCAGAACGGACCGCGGAAGTCGAAGGGGGCGCGGACATCGGCCTGTTTCAGGACCGGGTCATGTTCGACGTCACCTTGTATCAGCGGCGCCACTACGACGCCTTGGTCTCGGCGCAGCTCGCGCCATCGGTCGGCGGTGGGTCCTACGCGGAGAACGTGGGCAACGTGCTCGATGAAGGCCTCGAGATTGGTCTCGATCAGCTGGAACTGGTCAGAACGCGCGACTTCGGGTGGGGCGTGAACGGGGGTATCGCGTTCAACAAGAATGATCTCACGACCCTCGGCAACCACGTCCTGGCACCCAACGCGTATGGGAACGACATCCGGTTCGTGCCCGGGTATCCACTCTTCGGCGTGTGGGCGCGGCCACTGCTGGGATACGCCGACCGGGATCACGACGGCGTCATTGGGCCAAACGATGTCGTGCTCGGCGACAGCGCGGTGTATGTCGGCTCGAGCCAGCCCGCCTATGAAGCCCACTGGGCCACAAACATCGTGGTGTTTGGCGTGATCAGGGTCAATATGCTGTTCGAGTATCAGCACGATCTGACGCAGACCCAGTTTGGCGGCATATGCGCGAACGGGCCGCAAAGCCTCGGCGCGCAAAGCGTGCACGCGCCGCCCGGGCAACAAGCGCTCGCCCAGTACTACCAGCTGACCGGTCAGCAGTGCCTGCCGCAAGTGGTGTCCTTTCTCCGCTTTCAATCAGCCGGGGTGTCGTACGATCTGCCACGCAGGCTGACCCAGCCGCTGCACATTCGGTCGGCCAGGCTGGAGATCCTCGCCCGCAACCTGGCGTTGTGGACGAGCTACGCCGGCAAAGATCCGGAAGTCAACAGCGCCCCAGGTACCGATGCGGTCGTCGACAACGGCGTCGTTCCTCAAACACGCGACTACTCATTCCGTGTCATCATCAACTTCTGACCTGACGAGACGGCGGGCGGTGTGGACGTCGACGGCGATGATCCTGGTCGTCGCCGTGGCCGGCGGCCCCACGGGGTGTCTCAAGCAACTGGTCGCCGTCACTCCGCCCAGCGACACGATTACCAGCGGCAACATCAACACGGTGACGCAGGCGGTGGCCGTCTACGCCGGCGCCGTGGGGGATTTTGCTGGCGGCTTCGGCGGCGCGCAGATCACCGGCACCGGGTACCCG
Organism: Gemmatimonadaceae bacterium; assembly: GCA_035569435.1. Classification (GTDB taxonomy): domain Bacteria; phylum Gemmatimonadota; class Gemmatimonadetes; order Gemmatimonadales; family Gemmatimonadaceae; genus DASRDS01. The sequence continues at coordinate 2,439 of DATMNB010000119.1, read as the reverse complement.
TATGTGCTCGAGACGGGGATGCTGACGGACGAGCTCCTGGACCTGTACTATCCGCAGCTGTACGGGGTGGATTCTCGCACGGCCGATACCGGCGTCGCGGGCGGCGGGGCCTATGACGCGCTCCAGACGTCGCGCATTCAGGCGCGTCTCGCCACGATCGCGCTCAGGAAGTTCACCGCGGCGCCGCCATCGGACGTTGCCGAGTCGTACATGCTCGAGGGATACTCGGAGCTATTGTTGGCCGAGTACATCTGCTCCGGCATTCCATTATCCACGCTGAATTTCGGCGGGGGCATCACCTACAGCCCCGGCTTGACGACGACGCAGGTCCTGCAGGCGGCGCTGGCGCATTTCGACACGGCGTCGACCTATGCCGGCTCTGCGAGTGTTCAGGTGGGCGTATCCGTCGGACGAGGACGGGCGTGGCTCGATCTCGACGAGTACGACTCGGCGGCCGCGGCGGTGGTGAACGTGCCGACGAGTGGTGTCTACGCCGTCCAATACGGCACGCAGCTGAATCTCGGGAACAACGTCTGGGCCTATCTCGGCACCGGGGGGTTCCCCGAAATCACCGTCGCCAACGACGAAGGGCAGAATGGATTGAACTTTGTCAGCGCGCATGACCCGCGGGTGCCGACGACGACCAATGGCCCGCTTGTGTCGTACAACGCGTTCAGCTCAGCCGCCTCGCCCATCGTGCTGGCGAGCGGGATCGAAGCGCAGCTGATCCAGGCCGAGGCGGCGCTCAGCCACGGGACGCCGGCGTGGCTCGACATGCTGAACGCGCTCCGCACGAACGGCACGTATACCACCGCACCGGACGCCACCAACCCGAGCCAGATCGACACGACGTATAACGCCGGCACTGCCGGCGTCGCCGGGTTGGCGCCGCTGACCGATCCCGGGACGGCGAACGCCCGCGTCGATCTGGTCTTCCGCGAACGCGCGTTTTGGATGTACCTGACCGGCCACCGGGAAGGTGATCTGCGGCGTCTCGTGCGTCAGTACGGGCGGCCGGAGGGGACCGTGTATCCGACTGGCCCGTATCTCCTGCCAGTGGTGAGGACCGGCGTGCCGGTGTCGTACGGGACGCAGGTCGTCGGCCTCCCCGATGCGAACGAGCAACGGGAGAATCCGGTGTACCATGGCTGCTTCAATCTTGGAGCGTAAGGTGGCCAGAGGACGGTCGGCCCGACGGCTGGTGTGGCACGCCGCTCTCGCGGTTGCCGCAGTGTGCGTCTTTGCCCGATGCGCCCAGCACGCGACGGCGCCGCCGAACATTCCCATCGACCAATTGTTCATGTCGGTCGCCGTCAGTCCGCAGGCGACGACGCTCGCAGTCGGCGGGACGCAGCAGGTGACCGTCACGCCGCTCAACCCGAGTGGCACCCCGCTCGCGGGAGGGAGCGCGGCGGTCTTCGCGTCGTCGGACAGCACGCATATCACGATCAGCCCGACCGGGGTCATCACCGCGTTACAGCCGACGGTCGGTGGGCCCATGTTCTTCACCGTGACCCTGCAGCTGCATGGCGTGACGCACGTCGACACCGCGTACGTGAGCGTCACGCCGACGCGCCAGGCCGCGGCGTCGCTGACGATCAACCCTCCGCCGCTGGTGCCGATCTACGATCAAACGCCCGTGACCGTCCCAGTCGTCGTGCTCGACAGCAACGGCAATGTCCTGAGCGGGATCTACCCGTACTTCTCTGTCAGCCAAAATAGCGGCGCCACGATCGCCGCGTCGCTCGGCACGTTGACCGGCGTCTCCCTCGGCAAGGCATGGGTGCACGCGTCGGTCACGGCGTACGGCGTTCCGCTGCAGGACAGTGTGCAGGTCACGTTCACCTACCCCCTGTTCGAGTTCATTCAGTTCGCAAACAATGGGTCGGCCCTCACCGCCACTAACGGCATTCCCGGGGTCGACAGTGTTTGGCTCAGCGCGGGCGGGCAGGTCGTCGTGTTCAACAATTCCACCGACTCGATCTCTGTCATCTTCGACGATTCGACGGCGGTTGTCGGGGCCAACATCCACGGTCTGGGGGCCTCGCTCGCGTTTCTCCAGTTCCCAACCGCCGGCACCTACAACTGGCACGTGCCGGGCGTGTCCCCTCCGGTCACGGGCGTGGTTGTTGTCCAGTAGCCTGCCCCCCAACCCCCCGAGATTCGTCCATTGTCAATTGATCGCCGTCAATTCTTGACCACCGGCTCGCTGGCCGCCGTCGGGCTCATCACCCCGTGGACCCGACGCGGCGCGCTGGCCCGTTGGCCCGGGCTGCTCGCCGGCGCGTCGCCGGACCGCCTGTTCGACGATCCGCTCCTCAAGACGTGCGCGATGCGCGCCCTCGACGCGGCGACGAGCGCCGGCGCGTCGTATGCCGACGTGCGCCTGTCGCGTCACCGCGGCCGGCTCCTCAGCGTGTATGACCGAGGTTATGACGT
>DATMNB010000118.1:0-28494 GCA_035569435.1 Gemmatimonadaceae bacterium | reverse complement strand
GTTATTGATGGCGAAACCGCGGATGGGAGGTTGACCGACCTCGTAAGGCATGTCGATGCCAAGCGGTCCGAGCACCTTCTTGTAAAATTCGCTCGACCGTTTCAGGTCAGAGACGGGGAGATAAATATGGTCAATCATGGCGTTCCTCTTTTCGTTTGACTGTGACAAGTTAGCGAGCACATCCATAATAAATATTGTTATGTATATGACAGTAGCCCACATATGCTTACTAGTGCATAGGCGAGTTGACCGGCATTCCGGTTCCGGATCAGTCGTCCGCCGCCATCGGTAGCGGCGCAGCGGCCGACTGCGCCGCGGGCGAACGTTCCACGATACTCCGGATCACGACGTAAAACACCGGTGTCAGCAGCAACCCGAAGAACGTCACGCCCAGCATCCCCGAGAACACCGCGACCCCCATCGCGTGCCGCATCTCGGCGCCCGCGCCGCGCGACACGACCAACGGCACGACACCCATGATGAACGCAAACGACGTCATGAGGATCGGCCGCAGCCGCAACCGGCACGCCTCGAGCGCCGCGCTCACCCGATCCTTGCCGTCGCGCAGCTGCAGCTCGCGCGCGAACTCGACGATCAGGATCGCGTTCTTGCACGCCAGCCCGACGAGCACCACGAGGCCAACCTGGGTGAAGACGTTGTTGTCGCCCTTGGTCAACCAGACCCCGGTCATGGCGCACAGCAAGCACATCGGCACGATCAAGATCACCGCCAGCGGCAGCGACCAGCTCTCGTACTGCGCCGCCAGCACGAGGAACGCCAGGACGACGCACAGCGGGAACACCCACAGCGCGGTATTTCCCGCCAGAATCTGCTGGTACGTCAGCTCGGTCCACTCGTACCCGATCCCGTTGGGCAGCGTCTCCCCGGCGATCCGGTCCATGATCGCCTGCGCCTGTCCCGAGCTGACCCCCGGCGCCGGCCCGCCGTTGATGTCTGCCGCAGGATAGGCGTTGTAGTGGAGTGTGATCGCCGGCCCGTACGTCTGCCTGACAGTCAGCATCGAGGCCAGCGGAATCATCGCCCCGCTGTCGTTCCGCACCTTGAGGCGTCCGATATCCTCGGCGTTCGACCGAAACGGCGCATCGCCCTGGGCGATCACCTGGTACGTGCGCCCGAAGCGGTTGAAGTCGTTGATGTAGATCGAGCCGAGATACGTCTGCAGCGTCTCGAACACGTCGCCGAGTGGCACCCCGTTCCGCATCACCTTGGCCCGGTCGACGTCGGCATAGAGTTGCGGCACGTTGATCTGATAGCTCGAGAAGATCCCCGCGAGCTGCGGCGTCTGGTTCGCTTTAACCATCATCGCCTGCGTCGCCGCGTAGAGCGCCTGCTCGCCCACACCCGACTTGTCCTCGACCTGGAGCTTGAACCCGCCGACGGTCCCGAGTCCGTTCACCGGCGGCGGCGGAAAGACGGCGATGAACGCGTCCTGCAGGCCGGCGAACTTCCGGTTCAGTCGCTGCGCGATGGCGAGCCCGTTGTCCTCCGGCTTGGTCCGCTCGTCGAATGGCTTGAGCGGGAAGAACACGATGCCCGAGTTGGCGCTATTAATGAAGCCGTTGATCGACAGTCCCGGGAACTGCACCGCGTTCTGGACACCCGGTTCCTTCATGCCGATGTCGGTCATCTCCTTGATCACCGCCTCGGTCCGGTCGATCGTCGCCGCGTCCGGCAGCTGCGCGAATGCCACCAGGTACTGCTTGTCCTGTGTCGGCACGAACCCGGTCGGCACGGCGCGGAACGCCATGACGGCCAACACCACCAGCCCAGCATACACGACGAGCACCGCCGGCGAGCGGCCGATGAGCCGGGAGACCCCGCCGCGATATGTGGTCGAGCCGGCGGCGAACGCCCGGTTGAACGGCCGGAAGAACCAGCCGAACAACCGGTCGATCACCTTGGTCGGCCCGTCGGCCGGCGCGTCGTGCGGGCGCAGCAGAATGGCGCACAACGCCGGCGACAGCGTCAGCGAGTTGAACGCCGAGATCACGGTGGAGAACGCAATGGTCAGCGCGAACTGCCGGTAGAACTGGCCAGTCAGCCCTGAGATGAACGCGATCGGCACGAACACCGCGCACAACACGAGCGCGATCGCGATGATCGGCCCGCTGACTTCGGCCATGGCCTTGTAGCTCGCGTCGCGAGGGGAGAGACCGAGCTCGATGTTGCGCTCGACGTTCTCGACGACGACGATCGAGTCGTCGACCACGATGCCGATCGCCAGCACCAACCCGAACAGCGACAACGTGTTGATCGAGAACCCGAACATGAGCAGGATGGCAAACGTGCCGACGATGGACACCGGGACGGCGATCAGCGGGATGATCGACGCGCGCCACGTCTGCAGGAAGATCACGACGGTGATCACGACCAGGAGCACGGCCTCGAACAGCGTCTTGACCACTTCGCGGATCGAGTCGCGGACGAACACGGTCGGGTCGTACACGATGTTGTACTCGAGTCCTTCCGGAAAGCTCTTCTTGAGGTCGGCCATCGTCTTGCGGACCACGGTCGATATCGCCAGCGCATTCGACCCCGGCGACTGGAAGATCGGGATCGCGACCGCCCGCTTGTTATTGAGGAGGGAGCGGAGCGAGTAGTCGCCCGCCGCCAGCTCGATCCGAGCAACGTCGCGCAGGTGCGTGAGCTCGCCGTCCGCGCCGGCCTTGATGATGATGTCGCCGAACTCCTGCTCGTCGACCAACCGGCCGCGCGCGTTGACGTTGAGCCGATACGCGAGCGGCGTCGGCATCGGCGGCGAGCCGATCGACCCGGCCGCGACCTCGACGTTCTGCGCCCGGATCGATCGCACCACGTCACCCGCCGACAGCCCGCGGGCCGCGACCTTCTCGGGATCGAGCCAGACCCGCATCGCGTAGTCGCCCGACCCGAACAGCTGCACCTGCCCCACGCCCGGCAGCCGCGCCAGGACGTCCTTGACCTGCAGCGTCGCGTAGTTGCGGACGTAGACGTCATTGTACCGCCCATCCGGCGAGTACAGGTGCACGACCATCGTCAGGTCGGGCGAGCTCTTGACCGTCGTCACGCCGAGCGAGCGCACTTCCTCGGGCAGCCGCGGCAGCGCCTGGCTCACGCGGTTCTGCACCTCCACCTGCGCGATGTCGACGTTGGTGCCGATCCGGAACGTGACCGTCAGCGTCAGCGTGCCGTCGGCCGTCCCCTGCGACGTCATGTACAGCATGTTCTCGACGCCGTTGATCTGTTCCTCGAGCGGCGTGGCCACGGTCTCGCCGAGCACGCGCGGGTTGGCGCCCGGGAACTGCGCGTTGACGACGATGGTCGGCGGCACGACCTCCGGGTACTCGCTGATCGGCAGCGTCACGATGGCGATCGCGCCCGCGAGCACGATCAGCACCGAGATGACCGCCGCGAAGATCGGACGGTCGATGAAGAAACGCGAGATATTCATGGGGTGTCCTTACTGCCCTGCGGCCAGTGCCGTGCGCCGGGCGCCCGCCGAGTCGTTGGGGGTCGGCTCGGTCGTGGCCAGGACCTTAATGCCGGGCCGGACGCGCTGGAGGCCGTTGACGACGATCAGGTCACCCGGCGTGATCCCGTCGGTCACCACGCGCAGCCCGTCGACGAGCCGGCCCAGGTGCACTTCGCGGTATGCGACCGTACTATCCGGCCGCACGACGTAGACGAATTTCTTATCCTGGTCAGTCCCGACCGCGCGATCCTCGATCAGCGTCGCGGCCAACGGCTGGTTCGCGACCACCTTGACCCGAGCGAACAACCCGGGCGTGAACGCGCGGTCGTGATTTTGCAGCACGGCCCGCACGCGAATCGTCCCAGTGGCCGACGCCACGCGATTGTCCACGAAATCGACCGTGCCCTGATGGGGATACCCGTTCTCGTTCGCCAGACCAACGAACACCTGGTCGCGCGCCGGCCGGGCGCCGGTCGACACCGGCATCAGGGCGTCGCGTCGCAGGTAGGCCTGCTCGTCACCGTCGAAGTACACGTAGATCGGATCGAGCGAGACGACGCTCGTGAGCAGCGTGGCCGTCGGCGGTCCGGCAAGCACCAGGTTGCCCGCGGTCACGTCGGCGCGACTCACGCGCCCGGCGATCGGCGAGCGGATCTCCGTCCACATCAGGTTGAGCCGCGCGGTTTCCACCGCCGCTTCGGCCGATCGGACCGCCGCATCCGCCTGCACGAGCGCGCTCTCGCGTGTATCGATCTCCTCCTGCGAGATCGCGTGGTTCGCCGCCAGCGGACGCACGCGCTCGGCCGAGATCTTTGCCAACTCCGCGGACGCCCGCGCGCGTGCCAGGTCGGCTTGCGCGCCGGCAAGCGCGGCCTTGTATGGCCGTTGGTCGATCACGAACAGCACGTCGCCCGCGCGGACCTCGGCTCCCTCATGAAAGGCGACGTGGTCGATGTAACCCGAGATGCGCGGGCGGATCTCGACCGCCTCCACGGCGTCGAATCGACCGGTAAACTCGTCCCAGTCCGCGACGGAGCGCCGGAGGGCGGCCGCGACCGTGACGGACGGCGCCGCGGGCGGCGGGGGCGCGGCGGGCGTGCATCCGGTAGCCAGGACGAGCGCAATTATCGCGGCCGCGCTGAACAGTCTCATTCCCTGCATTTGTTGGATCTCGTGTCGAAGACCGGTAACTTGCATCACGGAGACGGTGAATCCCCGGGCGCTGGATTTCGTTCGGGGTATGCTCGACGGTACTAGGTACGATCTGCCGTACTAGGAGTCCTGATGATCGACGTTGGCGACAGGAGTGCGCTCGGCGGAGTCGAGACCGAATTCTCGTGCAGCGCGGACGTCACGCTGAGCGTGATCGGCGGGAAGTGGAAGCTGCTCATCTACAACCGGCTGCAGCGGGGCGTCAGCCGCTTCGGCCACCTGCGCCGCGCGCTCCCGCGCATCACGCAGACGGTGCTGGCGACGCAACTACGCGAGATGGAGCGCGATGGCATCGTCTCGCGCACGATCCACGCCGGCAGCCCGCCCGGCGTGGAGTATGCGCTGACCGATTTCGGCCGCTCGCTCCAGGATGTCCTCGACGTCATGGCACGGTGGGGCGAGGAATACCACGCGCAGGTCGTCGCGAAGCGGACCTCACAGGCCGTCTGATCCGCATCGGTCAGCTGCCGTGTTCAGCGTTGAGGATGTCGGCGGCGCGCTGACCGATCACCACGGACGGGGCCATGGTGTTGCCCACGGTGACCCTGGGCATGATGGAGGCATCAGCGATCCGGAGTCCATCGATGCCGTGGACGCGGAGTGTACCGTCCACGACCGACGTGCCCGCACGACCCATCCTGGCCGTGCCGGACTGATGCCAAAAGGTGCCGATGCCGTTGCGCACGAACTGCTCCATGTCCGCGCGGCCACGATTGCCGGGGACGACTTCGCGTTTCACAAAGGGCCGGAGTGCCTCTCCGTTGCCGATGCTGCGGCACATGGCCACCACGTCGAGCGCGGTCTTGAGGTCTCGGGGCTCGGACATGAAGTTGGTCTCAATCCGAAGTGGATCGGAGGCGTTCGGCCCGGTCAGGTGAAGCTCGCCCCGGCCCTCAGGCGTCAGTCCGGCAAAGAGCGACCACCCGGCGGCGGGTCGGCGAAAGGCCTCGCTGTTTGCCGCGGTTGCAAAGGCCAACGCGTTTGGCGCCAACATGGCGGGGTCAGTCTTCCAGAAGCAGACGGCCTGACCCCTCGGCGCCGTGGGTATATCGATGCCTGGGGCTTCCCAGACACACCCGATCGCGACATGATCGTGCAGATGCCGCCCGACGTCCGGCAGATGGGTGACGACGGTGATGCCGAACGGCTTGAGCTTCGCCTCGTCGCCAATGCCGGATTGCATCAGGACCTTGGGCGTCTGGAGCGCGCCGAGTGAGAGCACGATCTCCAGCGCCGCGTCCACGCGCGTGCTGTTGCCGTTACGCCAGAACGATACACCAATGGCCCGCCGACCCTGGACATGGATGTGGGTCACAGTGGCCCCAGTCAGCACGGTCAGGTTGGGCTGCGCCATCCTGGGGTAGACATACGAGCGGAATGGGGATTGTCGTCGGCCGTTGCGAACGATCTCGTCGACGTAGGCGCAACCGTTCGGCTCTTCCCATAGCTGACCATTCATCGTGTCGAACCGACGGATGCCCTGCGCACGCATGCTGTCCAACGCGGCGGCAAACAATGGGTGGGGGTGCTGGGCCGGTTGCACCCACATCGACCCCGGTGCGCCGTCGTGCGCCGAGTCCGAGCACCCGCGCCTGTCCTCGATCCGCCTGTACACATTCAACACGGCCGGATGGCCCCACGCCGGATCGCCCGCCGCGTCGGCAAAGAAGTCCCAGTCCGCCTGATGACCGCGTGACCAGATGCCAACGTTGATGCTGCCTCCTCCGCCCAGGACCTTGCCCATCGAATACGGAATGGCGCGGCCGTTGAGATGTGGATTCGGCGCCGCGGTGAAGCCCCACGCCAGGTCGGTGCCGAGGGCGGACGGCCACTGGTTCGGGTCGAGCACGGCTTCGACGTCGTCGGTGCCGCCGGCCTCGAGGAGCAGGACATGCACATCAGGGTTGGCGGCGAGCTGGCCGGCTACGACTGAGCCGGCAGAGCCCGCGCCGCACACGATGTAGTCATAGTGCGGCAGGAGGTTGGCGGTGTGTCGCTGTTGGTTGGCGCGAATGGACTCGGGGGACATGCAGCAGCTCCGTGATGTTGGACTCGGCGCACTGTGACAGCGCGCGACATAGACTCACGAAGCAGAGTAGGGAGCGTCGAGATCTCACGCTTTCTCAAAAACACCCCCTGTGTCCAAAAGCGCTACGAATGCGTGCGGCGGTACTCCGTGGGGGTCATTCCCAGCACCTGCCGAAAGGTCTTGGAGAGCAGGGCCTGGCTCGAGAAGCCACACTCCGCGGCGATATCACCGAGCCGCCGGGATCGATCGTGCATCAACGCTTGCGCCCGTTCGACGCGGAGCCGCAGCAGATAGCGGTGGGGCGTGCATTGTGTTGCGGCTCGAAACATCCTCAGGAAGTGATTTCTGCTGTAGCCACTGACCTCGGCAAGAGACTGCAGATCGTGCGGCGCACGAAGATCGGATCTCATGCGCTCGATGACCCGCTCGAGACAGCGCTTTGGCAGGCCCCACTGCGTAGGCCTGACCGGCCTCGGTTGCTGTCCGAGCGTCAGTAGGCGAGAGGTGAGCGCATAGATGAGATGCTCGGCGTAGAACCGGCCGCCAGGTCCCGCGTCGCGCGCCTCGGCCTCGAGCATCGTCACCAGATTGGCGGTCGCGGGGTCGTCAAACCCAAACTGGCCCCGGAAGGGCATGGCGGCGGGGAGGTCCTGCTCATCGCGAACCGCATTGACAAAGACCGGATCGAACGCGCAGACGAAGAGATCCGTCGTCGTGGAGGGACGGAGCGCTGGCCGAACGCCCTCGGCATACAGGTTCATGGCTCCGGGGGCCTTGGCGTATGGCCTGAAGTAGCCGCGCCCGATGTCGCGTTCACCGTACGCTACGTGGTTTCCCGACGCCACCTCGAGAATGTGGTCGGAAAAGACGCTCTCCGCTACCGGTTGTGCGTACACACGGTGGCTCTCAACGACGAGGCCGTTCCAGCCCAGACCAACGCTGGAGCTCAGTCGCGTGGAACCGCATGGCAGGACGATCGCTGACATGGCTAAAGAATATCCTGTTGGGACGTCGTGGTTCCCTTAGCGGACGTCTCCCCCAACCGGCGGGCCGATGAATTCCTGGAAGCGGCCGCGGAGCTCTACCAGGAGCGGCGCATTGGTGACGAATGCATGGTATGTGTCGGTCAACTTGTACGTGCGGATCGGCTCGAAGCCATCCGGCGGATCGACATCATCGCGTACGGTCCACACGCCTTTGCGGTTCATCGCACGCTGCTGCTCCTTGCCGAGACTCCAGCGCAGGAACAGTTCGGCGGCGGCCGGATGTGGGCAGTGACGGAAGATCGCGGCCGACTGCGGCCAGTAGGGCGACGGATCGATTGTCGAGAAGGCAACGCGGGCGGCCACGTCATAGCCGGGTTGCACCACGCTCAACTCGGTGATGGTGTCGAAGCTGGCGGCTGACTTGCCCTGATCGACCGCCTGTGCGACGCCCAAGTGGCCTTTCACGAACGACGGCTTGTTCGCCATGTAGTCCTTCATCCATGGCCAGCCGTATTCACTCACGATGGTCCAGTAGAGAAACAGCGTCACGTCATCGGTCTGCGGATACACGGTGATGACTTTGCCGCGATACGCGGAATTGAGAAAATCCTCGGCAGACGCCGGGACTGTGCTCCCCAGGAGGCTGGGGTTGTAGACGTAGGACAGCGTGTACAGCGACACCCCGGTAAACGTTTTGCCCGGGTCGTAATAGCGCCTGTCAATATGCTCGAACAGGGCATTCGGGAGGGTCGTGAGTGCCCCCTGGTGCTTCCAGCGCTCGAAATCCTGCAGCGTCTGCAGGACGGTGACGTCGCATTCGAGTTTTTTGTCGGTGATCTGTTTATCGATCTTCGGCGAGAGCTGGTTACTGAAGCCGCCGGTGAAGGCAATGGGCACGCAGGGGAACGCCGCCTCGAACTGCGTTGCCCATTGCGTATACCAATCCGCCGGACCGCCACCGTAGAGGTTCAGGCCGCCTTCCTTGCGAGCCTCAGCGTAGAGTGCCTCAAGCTCGCTGTCGGCAAGGGCCAAGGCCGGGCGGATGATGGTCGCGGCGGCCCCCAGGCCTGCAGCTTTGAGCAGGGTACGCCGAGAGATCATGAGGGTGTGGTCCGCATCAAACGTTGGTCGCTCATAGTTACCTGCACATTTATCGAGCGATGCGCGAACCACAAGCTTGACGCACGCTGTCCACCATGGACGCCGCTTGTGCAGCTTTACACCGGGCTGGCTTAAGGGGGCTGCGTCAGCAGCCAACGCGCGTTCTGGCGTCGTCCCCAGGCGATAAAGCCGTGAGCGGTCACGCACGCCGCGGCAGCGGCGGGAGGTCGCTTGAGCAGGAACACCTCGATGATCACAACCGCCGCCATGATCCCGGCCAGGAGGAACGAGGCACCGCGAGAGACGGTGGGACGACTGAACAGGCTGGCACCGATCAGCTCGAGCGTGCCGGTCGCGTACCGGAACCACGAACCGATGCCGATGACGTCAAACAGGTGTTGGCTCTCGCTCAGGCCTACGAGCTTCGTCACGCCGAGATAGAGGAACAGGGCGGCCATCGCGAGTTCGACGGTGCGGAGGAGTGTCCGGGGGACTGGGGGTCGGAGGCTGTCGGCGGGCGCGAGAGGACGGGAGGGGCTGGTGGACGACATTCGAGCTCCGTCGGCTGCAAGGAGGCGGTGATCGGCGGTGGCGGGTGATGCTCGCCGCGCTGATGGTCGGAGACAAGACCGCCGTGATCCGCGCGTTATTCCCTGGAGCCGCCCGCGGCGGCCGCCCGCCGATCGCGCACACCGAGCGCCATCGTCGCAACGAGACCGCCGGCGACGACGAGGTAGAGTCCGGGTCCTCGCTTCGCGATCATCATCGGATCATGCGCGGCGATGTGCGCGACCGCCATCTGCAACCGGACCACGAGGTACGACGCGTACACGGCGCAGGCCGCGCCGAGCGCACCCATGGCGATCCGTAGGCGGCGGTCGGGCCGTATCGCGAGCACGAGCCCGGCCACCAACAGCACGATCCCGCACGCGAAGAGGACCTGTCCGTGCCAGCCGCGCGTCCCACGCAACGGCTGGAGTCCGGCAAAGAACGACATCCACGGGAGCCGGGCGCCGATGGCGAGCGAGGCGCCGCCGACCACGCCCAAAAGCGACGACGCCCCGCTCCGTGTGCGCACGAACGGCATCAGGGCGACGTTGCCTCGAAGTAGAGAAAGAGGTTGGTGGGGATATAGGCCGTGATGTGCGTCCCGACGCCGTTGCTGCCCGGCATATTGAGCGTCGGATCGGCGTTCTGCAGCATCGTGATCTCCGCCGAGTCCTTCGCGGCTACGATCGCGTTCCACGTCGTCGAGTCCTGCACGCCGACGATGAACCCGAGCCACGGGATGTTGGCGCCGCCCGCCAGCGTCGTGATCACGTGGCTGTGCGCCGGCGAGACCATCATGGTATCCCCAGCGCCAAAGACCGCCCCGAGGTACGTCCCCAGATCGATGTCATGGGGGTGATCGACGCAGTTGCCGGGCGTCGGGCACTGGAGTGTGGACGCGGGTGGGCCAGGGGTGAACAGCGGCACCAGAAGGAAGACGGGCGGAACCGAGCCGGTCTGGTACTTGCCGGACCCGGGCGACGTTTGGGCCGCCGAGCCGACTTCACACCCCGAGGCCGAATGCGCCGCGGGCGGCATCGGGCAGCCAAACTGCCGGGTGTAGGAGAGCGTAACGGTACTACCATTGAACCAGCCTTGCGTCGTGCCGTCGATGTGCGTCGAGCTCGAGCTCGGTGACGTTGAGCTGCTGCCGCAGGCCGCGGCGGCGAGGATGATCACCGGTGCAACGACCAAGCGACACAGCATATATCACCCTCGTCGGATGTATGTGGTACGTTCGGGGACGTGATGGGTCTAGTGCACGTAGTGCACCCACGTGCCACGTGGACCTGTCGCTCTATAGACGCCGGTGACCGCGTCGATATTCCCGCGCACGGTGGCGCGCCGACGGGGTCCGGCCAACGGCCTGAGACTTACCAGAACCGGCGGACCGGACTGACGCGCCTGGCCTGTATTGCGACCCAACGATCGAACGCCGCTCGCTCAGGGATGCGGCAGGCACCCGCCGTTCGACGGCGACGCGAGGATCAACAACGCAGATGTGACCAGACCGCGGCCTGGCCGGCCGTGATCCGAGCAACGGTGTCGTGGTCGCGGTGTCCCACGCTCTGGACACTTGCAACGACGAGAATGGACACCGAGGGGTCGAGTGCTGGGTCTACCGGAGCACCACGGCCACGCACTTACGCCACCATGCCGAGTTGCAGGGCAAACTGCACGAGCGCCCTGGTCGTCGGGAGGTGGAACTGTTGCATCATGCGGTACTTGTGATACGCCACCGCGCGCGGGCACACGCGGAGCGCGGCCGCTGTCTGCATCGCCGAACGCCCCCCAGCGATGAGGCGCAACACGTCACGCTGCTTGGGCGTGAGCGCGTGCCCGCTGCGGCGCAGGTCCGTGTCCTCGGGTCGCGTGCGCGCGAACGCCGCCATCGCCGTCTCCCGCCGTGTGAGGGTGCCGATCCATTGCTCCTTGGTGTCCATGACGTGCCTCCAGGTCTCGTCAGCCGATGAAATCGATCAGCGCGCGGTGGAACTTGTCCGGCTCCTCGGGGAAGAGCCCGTGACTACTGTGCTCGAACGGGACGATCGTCGCCCCGCGGATCCCTTTGGCCATCTCTTCGGCAAAGGCAAAGGGGCAGATGCGGTCAGCGCGGGCGTGGAAGATCGCGGTCGGCACCTCAATCGTGGCCAGTGCCGGACGCAGGTCGCTGTCGCGCAGTGCGAGCACGCTGTGGGCGAGGGCACGGCGCGACGCGCGGATCCCCTGCCGGTCGAGCCACGCCCCGACGGTCGCGCTCGTGGCGACGAAGGCGGCGATCTGGGTCGCGCGACGCCGCGTGATCCCGTGCGGATAGCCCGGCCGCTGCGCCCACGCCGGCGCGGCGGCGCCAAACAGGGCGAGCTTCGCCACGTGGGCGCCGTGGTGACGCGCCATGTAGTGAATGGCGATCGCGCCGCCGAGTGAGAGACCACCGAGCGTGACGCCGGTCAGCCCGCGACGCTCGAGGACCGCCCGGATGTCGTCGGCAAACACGTCGAACGAATACGCGCCCGCGGGCTTGTCCGACTTGCCGTACCCGCGCAACGTGATGGCCACGACGCGGTAGCCAGCCTGGGCGAGCGTCGCCAGCTCCTCGTCGTATCGCTCGTCTGAGATCGGCCAGCCGTGGATGAAGACGACCGGCGCGCCCTCGCCCCACTCGCGGACGTACAGACGGACGGAGGGCGCGACCTCGACGTACTCGGCGTACGCGGCGGTGGCGATCCCAGCGGAGGGCGCAAAGCCAACAGACATGAACGGTGATCCGTGGTGAAGGGGTGCGGGTGTGGCGACGCATCACACGTGCGCCGTTCCATGGTTACCTGCACATTTATCGCGCGCGGCGCGAAGCACAAGCTTGACGCGCGCCGTCCATTATGGACGCCGCGCGTGCAGATTGAGCCCGCGCCACCGCGCACCACGTCCCTCGCCACGCACGATGCGAGCGCAGCGCTCGTTCACCTCAGCCGTACTCTCGTTCGTGAACGGTGACGTTGATCAGGCCGCCAAGTGCGCCAGTCAGAAAGGTGCGGGGCCGACAACGCGCACACCGAATCTCGCAGCGAGGGCAGGCAGGTCAGCCCCATCGCTGCTGGCGATCGCGCGAAATATGTCTTCGAAGCCTCCGGGGCAGACAACCAGGGCAATGCGCAGCGGAGCATTCGAACGATTGGCCCACGCGTGAGGAATGTTCCTGAGAAAGGTCACTGCCTTCCCCGTTTCTGCATCAAAGACCGTGTCGCCGTACGCGATGCGGGCGGTGCCTTCCAAGACGATGAGGTATTCGTCTTCGGTGTCATGCACGTGCAACGGTGTGCCGTCGCCGGGGCTCGACACGATTTCAACGAGCGAGTAGGCCCCATCGGTGTCCGTCGCGGACACACGGATCAAGCACTGTTCGCCAGGTCGTGTGTGGAGCCATTCCTCGCCATCAGATCGGCCTGCCAGAGTCGCCTGTGGTACTGCCTGCGTCACGTACGCCTCCCAACTCCATGTGTGTGAGCGTGCCACGCGAGGGATCATCGCGCGGCAGCGTCACATGGGAGTCAACGGAAAATCAACCGACGCCTATGGCGTGGGGCGCTACGAGATGCCCGCAAACCGATCGAGGGTCGCGCGCTCCTCAGGCGTGAGACGCCCGGCCCCCTCCGCCTGGGCCTTGTGGAGCAATCGCACGATCTCGTCGCGATTGATCGGATGCAGGTCATCGAGTCGGATCTCACGCCACGCGCGGAGTGGATCGCCATTTCCGATCGGGCGACGCGGCCCTGGCCCGGACACGCGCTTGCGCCACGCGCGCGCCGGCGACCGAAAGTCCAACCACTTGAGGTAGAGGAACCCGGTCGCGAACCCCCCGAGGTGCGCAAAATGCGCGATCCCGGCGCCGAACCCGCCGATGTCGAGGAGCACGTAGATGCCGACGAGCAGCCACGACTCGACCGGCAAGACGCCCCAGATGTACATCCGATCGCGCGGCCAGTACATCGCGTAGGCCATCATCACACCCATAATCGCCCCCGACGCCCCGATGATCGGCACGAATGGCGCCAGCCCGAGCGACAGCAGCGCGCCACCGATCCCGCTCAGCAGATACAGTGTCATGAAGTGCGGCCCGCCGAGTCGCTCTTCGACTCGCATGCCGAAGTAGTAGAGGGCGATCATGTTGAACAGGATGTGCATGATGCTGCCGTGAAGGAACATGTAGGTGATGATCGTCCACGGGCGGTACAACACGGCGGCGGGCAGAAACTCGAGCACCTGTGTGAGACCGGGCACGAAGGTCTGTAGACCGAACATCACGATGTTCGCAACGATGAGGCGGCGGACCCAGGGGGTCATGTGTCGTAAAATAGCGGTGAGCGGGCGACAGCATGACAGATCATCGAGCGCCGACCCCCGGTGGCGACTCGGGCGCACCCGCAAGACGTGGCGGCTCGACCGATGGCGCCTCGATTGCTCCTGCTCCCGATGCCCTCAGCCGGGCGTTTAGCCCAGCCAACTCGGTGCGCACGATCGCCGTCCAGCGCGCCCGTGCCGTGTGGAGGTCGGCGCGGTACGCATCCAGCGCGGCTCGCACGGGCGCCGTGGGCGGCCGGTCCGCGCTCTCGACCATGGTTTCCAGCCGGGCCAACCCCCCGCCGATCGCGGCCGGGTGCAGCGCCGCCAACGCGCTGTCGAGCGCCGATGCGGCGGTCGCCACCGCATCCGCTTCCGACGGCCCTGATGGCGTCCGCCGGGCGGCGACCGACTGGCGCAACGCGCTGACCGCGCGGTCGAGCGCGTCCGCCTCCCGCATCGCGTTCCAGATCTGCGCGGCCACATCGAACTGCGCCTGAAGCACGCCGGCCGTCACGTGAACACGCGGATCGAGCACCACCCGCAAGGGTTGCGATTGGGACGTCGCGCCCACCGTCAGACGCACGCGGTACACACCCGGCACGACCAGGGGTCCTTCCGGGTCGGCCACGGTGCCGTGGCCTGGTATCGCCGCAATGCTGAACTCATAGGACGATGCCGGCGGGCGCGCATAGCGCAGATCCCACACAAAGCGGTTGAGCCCCGCGTCGGCCGACGGTGCTGTGGGACGCGGCAGCCAGTCGGGTGAGAACGACGGGAGCGGCCGCGGCGCCACGACGCGCGCGTCGTCGGCCGGTTGGTCGCTCGCGAAATGGCGGACAATCCCCCCGCGTGCGTCGAGAATGTCGATGACGACCGGCCCCGTGGGCTGCGACCGCAGCCAGTAGTCGATGATCGCGCCCGCCGGAGGGTTGTCCCCGTGCGGTGTTTCCACCGGGAGCGGCGTATCCAGATTCGCGCTGCGCCTCACCCGGATCGCCGTCGCCGGCCGCACCAGCCGAGCCTCGGCGCCGATGCTCGCGGGCGTGACTTGGCGGAGCGGCGACAGATCGTCCAGCACCCAGAAGGCACGGCCATGCGTCGCCACGATGAGATCGTTGCCGTGCACGACCAGGTCGTGCACCGGTGACTGCGGGAGATTGAGCTGCAGCGACTGCCAGTGGTCGCCATCGTCGAACGAGACATACACCCCGCGCTCCGTTCCCGCGTACAGGAGTCCTCGGCGCACCGGATCGGCGCGCACCGCGCGGACATACGCGCCCGCGGGAATCCCCTGATCGGCGCGGGTCCAGTGCCCGCCGGCATCGTGCGTGCGATAGATGTAGGGCGCGATGTCGTCGAGCCGATGCCGGTCGACCGCGGCGTACGCGGTCGCGGCGTCGAACGGCGACGCGTCGATGATGCTGATCTTGCTCCACGGCGCGAGCGACGGTGGCGTGACGTTGCGCCACCGCGCGCCGCGATCCGTCGTGAGTTGGATCACGCCGTTATCCGTTCCAACCCAGATCACGCCCTCGCGCACGGGCGAGGGGGCAACGGTGTAGATCACGGCCGAGTCGGACGCGGTCAGATCGGGGCTCGCCCGTTGCCAGGTGACGCCGCCGTCGGTCGTCCGCAGCAGCCACTGGGCGCCAAAGTACAGTGAGCGCGTGTCGATCGGATCGAAGACGAGCGGAGACGTCCAGGTGAAGCGGTAGCGGCGCTTTGGCATCGGCTGATCGAAGACGTCGCGTGGCCACGGCGCGATGTCCTGCGTCTGATTCGTCGTCCGATCGAATCTGAGCAGCCCGCCGTAGGTGTTGCCCCCGTACACGACGTTCGAGTCGCGCGGGTCCACCGCCATCGCACCGCTCTCGCCGGCGCCGGGTAAGATCCAATCACGGTACGTGAGCGTGCCGAAGTCGCTGCGGCTGGCGGCGGCCACGCTGCCGGCGTCCTGCTGCGCGCCGTAGATCCAGTAGGGCCACCGATGGTCGGTGACGACGTGGTAGAACTGACCCGTCGGCTGGTTGAACCAGTCGCTCCAGGTCGCGCCGCCGTCGAGGCTCACGCCGGCGCCCTGATCGCTGGCGAACGCCAGATGCCGGGCATTGGTCGGATCGATCCACATGTAGTGATAGTCATCGCCGCCGGGCGCGCCCTTGAGGGCCGTGAACGTCCGGCCGGCGTCGGACGACTTGAGGATCGCGACGTCGGGCACGTACACCACGTCGGCGTTGGTCGGGTCGACGAACACCTGCCCGAAATACCACCCGCGTCCCATGCGCGGGTCAGCCCCGGTGAGGTGCCACGTGCCGCCGCCGTCGTCGGAGCGGTACAGCCCCGATCCCTGTGTGGCCTCCTCGCACACGGCGTAGACGATCGCGCCGGCCGATCCACGGGCGACCGCGAGACCGATGCGGCCGAGTGGCCCGTCCGGCAGCCCGTGTCCACTGATCGCCGTCCATGTCTCCCCTTCATCGGTCGACTTGAACAGTCCGCTGCCGGGTCCTTCATTCGGCGGGTACTGGCTCGACGCCGGGCGGCGCGCCTCCCACAGGGCGGCGTAGACGACGCGCGGATTCGTTGGATCGAACGCCAGGTCGATGGCGCCGGTGCGCTCGTCCCGATACAGCGTCTTGTGCCAGTTCTGTCCGCCGTCCGTCGACCGGAACACGCCGCGATCGGCGCTGCTGCCGTACGCGTGACCGAGCGCGGCGACGAGCACCACGTTGGGGTCGCGCGGGTCGACGAGGATGCGTCCGATCTGGCGCGTCGAATCGAGGCCGATGTGCGCCCAATGGCGTCCCGCGTCGGTCGACTTCCACATGCCATCGCCGTACGTGATGTCCGAGCGCATGTCGGCCTCGCCGGTTCCGACGTAGATCGTCGCCGGATCGGATGGCGCGAGCGCGAGGGCACCGATGGAGGCGAATGGCTGATCGTCGGTCAGCGGTTCCCAGGTCGCGCCGGCGTTCTGTGTCCGCCAGACGCCGCCGGCGACGCCACCGAAATAGAACGTCGCCGGGTCTCCGGCGATCCCCTCGACGGCCAGTGCGCGTCCGCCACGGAACGGGCCGACGAGACGCCAGCGCATGGCGCCGTATGCGTTATCCGGGATCGAAGGGCTCGCGGGAGCTGCCGACTGACCAGCGGCACCCGATGCCGCGCCGAGACTCACGCCGAGCGCGATGGCCAGCATCATCCGTGGTGGCATTGTCATGCGGCAATCTAGGGTACGAAGGGCGTGCACCGCGAGAGTGCGTCACCCAGCCCTGCCTCTTGCGAGCCTCGGGTCGGGGTGGCAACGTTCGCCGCCGACCCTCCAGGAGACCGCAGTGAGTGCCTTTGGCCGTCACACCAGTCTAGCGGCGGTCATCGTCGCGACGACGATCGCCACCAGCGTCGCGCACGGTCAAGGCGCGGCGGGCTATGACACGGTGTTGTTCCGGGCGATGACCTGGCGGGAGATCGGGCCGTATCGCGGCGGACGATCGGTGGCGGTCGCCGGGTCGGCCGCCCGCCCGTACGAATATTGGTTCGGGACGACCGGCGGCGGCGTCTTCAAGACGACCGACGGCGGCATCCACTGGTCGCCGGCCACCGACAAGTACTTTGGCGGCACGATCGGCGCGATCGGCGTCGCCGAGTCGAATCCCGACGTCGTGTACGTCGGCACGGGCGAGTACGACATTCGCGGCAACGTGTCGCACGGCGACGGCGTGTACAAGACCACGGACGCCGGCAAGACCTGGCGGTCGGTCGGACTCGCCGACACGCGCCAGATCTCGCGCGTGCGGGTGGACCCCCACAATCCCGACATCGTCTATGTCGGCGCGCTCGGCCACGTCTGGGCGCCCAATCCCGACCGCGGGTTGTACAAGTCGACCGACGGCGGCGCGCACTGGACCAGGATCCTGTTCCGCAACGACTCGACCGGCATCTCGGATGTCGTCCTCGACCCCACCGACGCGCGCACGATCTACGCCGCGTTCTGGCAGGCGGGACGCACGCCGTGGCAGTTGGTCAGCGGCGGCGCGGGCAGCGGGATCTTCAAGAGCACCGATGCCGGCGCTACCTGGACCGAGTTGACGCGCAACGCGGGCCTGCCACGCGGCATCATTGGCAATATCGGCCTCGCCATCTCGCCCGCCAACCCGCGCCGCATCTGGGCGCTCGTCGAAGCCGACTCCGGCGGCGTGTTCCGCTCGGACGACGGAGGCCAGACGTGGACGCGCACCAACAGCGAGCGCAAGCTGCGGCAGCGCGCCTGGTATTACTCGAAGATCTTCGCCGACCCCAAGGACGCCAACACCGTCTACGCCCTGAATACCAACTTTTACCGCAGCACGGACGGCGGCGCGACGTTCAAGAACATCCCCGTCCCGCACGGCGACAACCATGATCTGTGGATCGCGTCCACGGACCCGCAGCGGATGATCGAGGCCAACGACGGCAGCGCCAATATCTCGTACAACGGCGGCAAGTCGTGGTCCAACCAGGCCAACGCCTCGGCACAGTTCTACCACGTCACGACGACGACGGATTTCCCGTACAAGGTGTGCGGCGCGCAGCAGGACAACACGACGCTCTGCGGGCCGAGCGCGCAGAGCGGCGGCATCGACATCGCGGACTGGAAGGAGGTCGGCGGCGGCGAGAGTGGGTACATCCAGGTGCGTCCCGACTC
Organism: Gemmatimonadaceae bacterium; assembly: GCA_035569435.1. Taxonomy (GTDB): domain Bacteria; phylum Gemmatimonadota; class Gemmatimonadetes; order Gemmatimonadales; family Gemmatimonadaceae; genus DASRDS01. The sequence goes on along the minus strand of DATMNB010000118.1, from coordinate 10,120 downwards.
CACGGACATCGTGTACGCCGGGAGCTACTCGTACCTCTCGCGCAAGGACATGCGGACGGATCTCCAGGAGGAGATCACCCCGTGGCCTGAGAACCCGATGGGCCACTCCGCTGGGGATCTCAAGTACCGGTTCCAGTGGACGTTTCCGATCGAGATCTCGCCACACGATCCGCGGACGCTGTACGTCGGCGCCAACATCCTCTTCAAGTCGACCACCGGCGGGGAGACGTGGCAGACGATCTCACCCGATCTCACGCGGCACGACCCGGCCACGCTCGGTGCCTCGGGCGGTCCGATCACCAAGGACCAGACGTCGGTCGAGTACTACGCGACGATCTTCTCGGTGGCCGAGTCGCCGCTGCGGCCTGGGCTGATCTGGACGGGCAGCGACGACGGCGTGATCTCGCTCACCCGCGACGGCGGCGTGGCATGGGCCAACGTCTCCCCGACCCAGTGGGGCGAGTGGATGCGCATCTCCAGCATCGAGCCCTCGCACTACGACCCCGGCACGGTGTACGTCGCCGGCAACCGGTACCAGCGCGACGACATGCGCCCGTACCTGCTCAAGTCGAGCGACTACGGCCACACGTGGTCACTGATCACCAACGGCATCCCGGCGACCGAGTTTACCCGCGTCGTGCGGGAAGACCCGGTGCGGCGCGGCCTCCTGTATGCCGGCACCGAACGCGGCGTCTGGGTGAGCTTCGATGACGGCGGGCACTGGCAGTCGCTGCGGCGCAACCTGCCGCCGGTCCCGATCCACGATCTCGTGGTCAAGGGCAACGATCTCGTCGTCGCCACACACGGGCGGTCGTTCTGGATCCTGACCGACGTCTCGCCGCTCCGTCAACTCACGTCCTCGATGACGGTGGCGCGGCCCCATCTCTTCACGCCCGCGCCCACCTACCGCGTGAGCTGGGCGGGCGGGGGAGACGGCGACGCCGATGCGGCGCCGCACCCGCGCGGGGCGAACCCACCGACCGGGGCGATGATCTACTACACGCTCCCCGACTCGACGACGCCCATCACGATGGAGTTTCTCGACCCGACCGGCCACCTCGTGCGCCGCCTCAGCTCGCGCCTCGACAGCGCCGGTCTCGCCGACAGCACCGAGCACGCGGACAGCGTCAAGCAGGTTCGGCGCGACAGTCTGACCCACGCCGGCGTGCCGGCCGACAGCATCACCAAGCTGCTGGCCGTCCCCGACACCACGCACGGAGAGCCGGAAGGTGGAGAGGCGTCGCACCACGTCCCCCGCCCGCCGCGCGTCCCGGCCAAGCTGGGGCTCAACATGTTCGCGTGGAACATGCGCTATCCCGACGCCAGCGCGTTCGACAATCTCATCATGTGGTCCGGCGGTGTGCGTGGGCCGGTGGCGCCGCCCGGACGATACACGGTGCGGCTGATCGCCGGCAGCGATACGGAGTCACGGCCGCTCATCATCAAAGCGGACCCGCGCAGCCGGGCGACGCCGGCCGCGCTGGCCGCGCAATTCGCGCTGCTCATGCGCATCCGCGACCGATTGAGCGCCGCCAACGACGCGGTCAAGACGATCCGCAACGTGGCCTATCAGGTCCAGGCCGACAGCGCGGGCGCCCCGGCCGAGCTCACCGCCGCGGCGGCACCGCTCACCGAGCGGATGCGCGTCATCGAGCGGACAATTTATCAAGTCGACAACCGCAGTTCGCAGGATCCGCTCAACTTTCCCATCCGCGTGAACAACAAGATCGCGGCCCTGGCCAATACGGCCGCCAGCGCCGACGGCCGGCCGACGGCGTCCACCTATGCCGTCTTCTCGGCGCTGTCGGCGCAGCTCGACACGCAGTTGGTCGCGCTCAGGACGACGTTGGCGACCTATCTCCCCAAGCTCAACGCCATGCGCCGTGCCGCGGGACGGCCGGACATCGTGCCGCGGGCCGTGGAGCCGCCGCCGGCGAAGAAGAAACCGACGGAGATCACGGATGCACGAGGGTCCATAACAGGGCGCTAGGCGCCGCTGTCGATGCAGCCTTTATAGTAGGGATTCGAGCTCGGGGTCACGACGGTTTGCGCGCCTGTCGGAAGCGTCAGATTCACGTCGGTCCCGTACGTCAGGATCGGTGGCGATGACAGCGACGGGTTCGTGCCCGGCACGTACGTCCCGGTCGGAAACACCGTGCTCTGGTCCCGTCCGTACTGGCGGATCAACCGCCGGAGATCGCCCAAGCGCGTGCCCGTTCCGAACAACCAGAATGCGCGCTCACTGAAGAGGAGATCGACACGCGCGGACGGGCTGATCGGGTCAGCGATCGTCGCGGTATCACCGGCGCTAGTACGCAAAGCCTGGAGATCGGTGAGCCAGGCTCCGGAACCATTGTGCAGCGCCGCCTCGGCCTGGATGAGCCCCGCTTCGATCCCGGTGGCCAGTGGGATGTACTCGAAGTTCTCAAACTTCTTGGGCACATACCACGTCGCCGCGCCCGTCATCGTGAACGTGGTATCGAACTGGAGGCGGGGATCATGTGCCGAGATGAAGGGTTGCCCGTTCGTCCCTTCGCGATCGGACACGTTGATCAACTGCACGCCGTACACCGTCGTCATTCCCGCGTACAGATTCACGCCCGACGTGCCGCCCTGGTTCGGGGTCGGCGGCATGTCCGTGTTATAGACGAATCCCGGTGTGACGTTGGCGACAACGAGGGCCGCCGAGTCGTAGCGGGCGCGATTGAGCAACGTGCGCGCCAGCCCGATGCTGGCCAGGTTGACGACCGTGTCGCTCCCCGCCGCGTGGGCCAGTGCCGAATCGAAATGCGCCTCAGCCACGCCAAGCAGCGAGTCCGTGGTCAACGGGTGACCGTACTGGATGCCGCGGCCACCCGGGAGCACCTGACTGAGCGGCAAGCCCGCGCAATAGTCCTCGGCCAGCAGCAACTCGCTGTAGCCGACCAACGCGAACGCCTCGCCCACGTGCGATAGGTTGGTTGCGGCCTCGTACTTCTCCATCACCGGCAGCGCGACCAGCAGCGACGACCGCCCGGTGAGCAGTGGTTGGAGGGCATTGTCCCCCCCCTCTGCGTATCCGCCCCCGGCGCTCGTCGTGCGCGCGTCGACGTTCATGCCCAGACCGGCGTCGGACGCCAAGAACCAGGTATACTCGTCGCTCAGCGTTTCGCTCCACATGAGCAGATTGTTATACCCGACCAGACCGTTGAACAGCTGGTACCGGCCCGCCTCGAATATGCTTTCCGCTCCGTCAGGAGTATTGAGCGACCCGCCGGAGACCACGCCTGGCGGCGGTGGCACGCTCAACACATCGCTCGGCCGGCAGCCGAGCAGGGCAGCGCCGGCGGCGGCGTACGCCAATATCCGTGATCGCATCGTCAGAACCCCACGTTCAGGCGGAGCACGAAGTACCGCGGCAGCGGGACGGCTCCGGCGTTTTCGCGCACATCGTTGTTCACCATGAACCCACCTATCCCGGGATTTTGTTGGACGTTGAATCCGTTCGTGTTGCTGACCTCGGGATCGCCATTCCGATAGCGCGTCCAGAGCGCGAGGTTCCGCACGGCGCCGGTCAGGCTCAGACTCTGCAAGTGCGCCCGCCGTACCCATGGCTGCGGGACGGTGTAGGTCATGGACAGCTCGCGAAACCGGACGAACGAGCCATCCACGATGTAGTTCGAGGCCACATTGCCATTGTGCATGAACGGCGTATAGGCCTGGGCCTGCTCGAACAGCGTCGCGTTGGGGTCGTTCCCGCCGCGCTGATTGAACCCGTTGGAGTTGCCCATGAACGCGACGGCATCGATGATCTTGTACCCGCCCCGATAGTCGACCAGACCGCCGAACGTGAGCGCGCCACCGAACAACCCGACGTGCGTCGACACCGACGCCTCCTGCGTCGGTTGGCTCGGGCCCTGGTATGACGCCGAGTCAGCAATCGATACCTCGTTGGCCTCGAGCCGGCCATCGTGGTTCGCGTCGGCGTACGTCACGTCGTGCGCCCAGATGCCGTACAACGGATAGCCCTGCGCCTGGCGCATCTGACCGCCGTACAACCCAACGAGCTGGGAGGAAACCCCGGGCGCGAGCTTGATCAGCTTGTTGTGGTTGAGGGACGCGTTGACCGTGACGTTCCAGTTGACTGCGCGCGTCTCGACGAGCGCCGCCGACAGCGTGCCTTCGAGCCCGGCGTTGTGCACCTGGCCCAGGTTGAGCTGGTAGGTGTACCCGCCCAGGTCCCAGCCCAGCTGCTGATTGTACAACGCATTGTGCGTCATCTTCGAGTACGCCGTGAGCTCCAGGCTCACGCGGTTCCCCCACAGACCGATGTCCGTTCCGCCCTCCAGCTCCGCCGTCCGCTCGGGCTGCAGCGTCGGGTTGCCGGGCCACGTGATCGAGTTTCCAACGGCGGGCTGTCCGACGTACCAGATCGGGGTCGTGTTGTACAGGGTCAAGCTGGCGCCGTTCTGCGGTTGGACGCCCGACTCACCGTACGCGCCCCGGAGTCGCACGGTCGTCAGCCCGTTGCTCACCGCGAGCCACGAGACGTCGGCCTTCGGATAGGCTACCGTCTTATATTGGTTACCGAAGCCACTGCCGGCATCGATGCGGATCGCGCCGGTGAGGAACAGCCGGTCGGCGACGCTCACCCCTTCCTCGACGTATCCGCCAAGCGTCGCGGCGCGGCTGCCCAGTGGCTGGACCACGGGGTTGGGGGCGCCGCTCAGGGTCTCGTTCGCCGTCGTGATCCCACTCACCGAGGCGCTCTGCCCCGACGACCGGTTATCCACCAGCTGCGCGCCGACTGACGTGACGGCGCGTACGACCGACGAGATCGGCGCGGTCGCCGATGCCCGGAAGTCGGCGGTGTAGAGATCGGTCACGAGATTCACCTGTCCGAACATCGACGGCGACCAGATCCCTTGGAATTCCCCCAGCCCGGGATAGACCAGCGTCGTGCTGGTCTGCGAGCCATGGTCGAGGCCCAGGGTACCGTGCGCCACGAGCCACGGCATCGGATGCCAGTTCAGCGTCAGGCCGCCGGTAAACCGGTCCGTGTTCTGCGTGCCGATCTGCGTCAGTTCGCTGATTGGATTTTGCGCCGAGCCGGCGTACCCGTAGAAATACCTCGCACTGGGGACCGCGGTGCCGCCGGCGACGCCGGTAAGCAGGTTGCCGGCATCCGGCGTCCGCTGGTACGTCGACAGATACGCTCCGGTCGCCGTGAGGTCGGCGGTCGAGCCGAGGCGCATCGTCGTGTTCGACCGGATGGTTCGCTGCTGCAAGATGTTGGCACTGTACGCGACGCCAGGAAGCGACACGCCAGCCGAGTCGAGCAGGTGGTGGAACACGGATGGCGCCTTGATCATCCCGGTCTCGTTCGTGATCCCACCCGACACGAAGTAGCGCACCGCGTCCGACCCGCCACTGACCTGCAGCCCATACTTGGCTCGGTTGCCTGTGTCGAACAGCGAGTACTGGCTGTGGTTGAGCGGGTTCCACTTGGTCACGCTGTCGACGGTACAGATGCCCGATGATGCCGTCGGGTAGTGCGGAGGGCCGATCTGCAGACAGTCGAACGGCGTATGCGCGGGATTATTGAAGTGCCCCCAACTGTAATAGTTATCGGGGAACGTCAGCGGGTTCTGGCTCTCCGTCTGCTCAGCGGTGACCTTCCACTGCGGGCGTCCGGCGACGCCGTGCTTCGTGGTGATCACGATGACGCCGTTGGCCGCATCGGTGCCGTACTCGGTGGACGCCGCGGGTCCCTTCAGGATGTCGATCTTCTCGATATCCGCGAAATCGAGATCGTTGAGCCGGGTCGGCGTCGGATGGTTGCCGCCGACCGACCCGTTGAACTGGCGCGCGAAGTACGTCGCGACGTCGCCCCCGGCCGAGTTGTCCTGCCGCACACCATCGACGATGAGAATCGGATCATTCTGCAGCACGAGGCTGGTCAACCCGCGGATGCGGATCGACTCGCCCGCGCCCGTCAGACCACTCGTCTCCTGGACTTCCACCCCGGGCGCCCTGGACGAGATCAAGTCGGTGAGGCTGGTGATCGGCGCAGTCGGGGCGATGGAGTCGGCGTTGATCGTGGCGATGACCTCCCCCACGTTGACGCGCCGCTGATCGCCAACGGCCGTCGTCACCACGTCACCGAGTCGGTTCGGCGCCTCCTTCAACGCGAGGTCGACCGTCACCACGGAGTCGCGGCCGACCACGGCACCGCTAATGCCGACGAGATAGCCGAGCCGGCGCGCCGTCACCCGGTAGGCACCCGCTTCGACGTTCCGGATCGAGTACCGGCCATCGCTCTGCGTGAGCGCGTAGTAGGTCGATCCCTCCAGGCGAATCGTGACCTGATCCAGCGGCTGGTGTGTGACCGCGTTCGTCACCCGGCCGATGACCCGGCCGAACGCCTGGGCGTTGGCGACGGGAGACACGCGTCGGACGAGCGTCGCATGGGTCTCGTCGGCCGACAGTTGCACGTCCACGCCCAGGCCAATCAGCAACTCCGTCAGCGCCGCGGCGAGGTTGATCCGCGTCGCATGCACCGACACCGGCCGATCCAACGGAATCGCGTCCCGGCTGTAGACGAGATGGACATGCGCCTGCGCGGCGACATCGACCAGGGCCGCCTCGAGCGGCACCTGGTCGACCTCCAACGTGACGGGCCGGCGCAGCACCGGCGCGGCACTCATGTCGACGGACGGTTCCCGGTGCGCCGGCACCGACACGAATCGGGGACCGTTGTCGGCCAACTGCAGCGCCTGCGCAGCGGCCACGGGGGCGTGGCCAATACCTATCGTGGCCAACGCCAGCAGCGCAGCCCGTGGGCGCAGCGCGACGAGCATGTCCGATCTCCGAGGCAAAAGTGGCATGATTATCGCGCGCCGGCGAAGAGCACTACCGCGGCGCCGCGCCGCTCGTACCGTGCGCCGACGGCCGGTGCCATCAGGTCGAGCGCGCGCATCAGCGATTGATCGCCGACATCGGCGGTCACCCGTCGCGCGGCGAGCGAGGCGTCCCCGAGCCTGACGTCGGCACCATACCAGCGCGAGAGATCGGCGACGACGGTGGCCAGCGGCGTATCGTGGAATCGCAGTGTCCCGCCGGCCCACGACAGATAGTCAGCGGTGTCCACACCCGCGGTGATGTGCGGGCGCTGTGTGTCCCCCCGGGCGAGAACGGCGAGCGTGCCGGCATCCAGGACCGCCGGTGCGGCCATCGCCGCGGGCGCCGCCGCGCTGAACGCGACGCGGCCCTCAGCGACCACCACCCGCACGGCCGGGTCGCCACCGTAAGACCTGACGTCGAATCGGGTACCGACGTCGCGGACGACGGTCGCCCCCGCCCGCACCGTCAGGGGCCGCCGGACATCGTGCGCGACGGCAAAGTACGCCTCACCATCGAGCGTGATGTCGCGTGCGCCGCCCGAGTTGAAGGCGGCGCTCACCGTCACATGACTCGCCGGCGCGAGCGTGATGCGCGTGCCATCGGAGAGCTGGATGACGGCTCGTTCACCAGCCCGTGTGGCGTAGACACGCTCGGTGCCCAGCACCGGCGCCACGGGTGCCAACTGTCGCGAGACACCCCACGCGACGGTAATGACCGCGGCGGCCGCGGCGATCCACCACACGCCGCGCGCCGGTCGGGTCGCCGGCAGCGGCCAGTGGCGAGGAGCCGCTCGAACGGCGCCACCAGATCGCGGCGTCGCGGTCCGCTTCCGCACACCAGCCCACAGCCGATCCGCATCGTATCGCGACGACGGATCCGCGATGTCCCACGCGTCGCGGAGCGCGGCCACGAGCCAGCGGCGCGACGGATCCTCCTCCAGCCACCGGGCGAGCGCAGCGGCGTCCTCCGCGCTCGTCTCGCCGGCGAAATGCCGAGCGAGGAGCGCCCAATCGACCGCGCCGAATCCCGGATCGGCGGGAAGCCCTTCGTCCTCTGATTCGTCCATGGATCACGGTGGTCGCTGAGAGTGGGCCTTCTCAGCTACCACACGCAACCCGACAAATCTCCCTACGCGCCCCTCGGGTGAACCGGCGTCGCCGAGGCCGAAGGGCCCGGCCTAGGGCCAGACGCCGGCGAGCCCCGCGCGGAGCGCGCGCATCGCGCGGCCGAGCTGCACGTCGACCGTTTTGATCGAGATGCCCATGACTTGCGCGGCTTCAGCGTAGGTGAGCCCGTGCTGCCGGACCAGCACGAACGCCTCCCGGCATCGTGACGGGAGGTTGGCGATTTCCCGCTCGATGGCGGCGGCCAGCGTGCCCCGGTCGACGCCGTGTTCGAGCGGCGATGCGACATCGGTCTCGCGCGCCGACGCGGCCGCCAACTGCTCGCGCTCGACCCAGTGCGCGGTCACGCGCGCCGATCGTTTGACGTTGTAGGCGCGATTGCGGACCGCGCAGTACAGGTAGCTGCGCACGGTGTCTCGCACAATCAACTGCTCGCGGCGCACCCAGATGGCGCAGAACACGTCCTGCACCAACTCCTCGGCCAACGCCGCGCCCACGAAGCGCTCGGCGAACGCACAGAGTCCAGGACCATACGCGCGGACGACGTCCTCGAACACCCGTTCATCACCGGCCCCCATCCGGGCAACCCAATGGGCCGGCTCCTCCCGACTCGGAGCGGCCGGCACTCCGACGCGGGGATGCTGACTCTGCACGGACGTCACTGTATACAATGGCGCGCCGTTGAGCAAGCACGGAGAAAGCGTGGCGAAGATGTTTACGGCGCACCGCGCGCGCGGCGCGAGCCCCACTCGAGCAGCAGCGCGGCGAGTGCGACCGCGAACAGCGCGGCACGCAACCGCGGATCGTCGATCGCACGCCAGGGCGAGATGGTCGCCGACGTCGGCGCCCCGAGCGCGGCCAGCACGCTGGCGAGCGGCATGGCATCCGTGCCAACCGCGCGCGGCGCCGGGAGGGGGGGCGCGTAGGCCACGCCACTTACGAGCGCGCCCCACCAGTCGCGATGGGCGGCCACGGGGTCAGGATCGGCGCCGTGCATTCTCCAGCGCCACGTCTCAGGATACCCCACTTGGACGACGCGCCCGCGTCCGACGCACCAAGCCGCGACCGCCAGACCGGGCGTCGCGTCGGGCCGGATGTCCAAGGGCACCAATTCCACGTCGGATCGCGCGATGAGCGGTGTCAGCGCCAGCGCGCGCCGCGGGTGCACCGAGTCCTCATCGAAGCGCCGTGCGGGCACCAGTGGACCGGGGCGAGCAGGGAGCAGCGCGGCGAATCCTGACGCCGCGTCGCCGCCCGCGATGAAGCCGCCGCCGCTCTTGACGAACGCGCTGATCTCGGCCGCCCGCGCCGCGCCAACGGTGTCGAACGCGAGCACGGCGGCGTAGCGCGCCGTGTCCACTGGGAGCTTCGGGGACCGTCCCTGGATCACCGTGACGCGCGGCGCCAGCGACCACTCGACATCGACGGCCCACCCGGCCTCCTCCAATGCCGCCACGGCGAACTTGGCCTCCCACGTCGCGTCGCCGACGACCAGCAGGCGGCGGAGCACCAGGGAATCGCGCGGCGCGACGCGCGCCGCCGTGCCACGCACCGCGACCTGCACCAGGCCGGCCGTCCGCGGGACGGTCACCGCGGCGCCCACGGCGCGCACGCGGACGCTGTCGATCTCGCCGAGTCCATCGCGCACCGCGATGACCGATCCCGCCGGCGCCGAGACGAGCACCGTGGCCGGCCGGCGCGGGTCGGCCAGAGGGACCACCGCCGCTGCGACCGCCGGCAACGGCGCCCGCGCGCTCCAGGTCACCCGCGTCCCCGCGCCGCGCAACGCCGCCGCCCAATCGCGAACCACAGGGCTCGGCGCATCGGCGAACGTCAGGTGCGCCACCGCCGGCGCCGTCCGCGTGCTCCAGTGGACCAGCGCACTATCGATCTCCCGAGCGTCCGCCCGCACGACCGGCCCGCCGCCGGCGCGTCGGAGCAACAGCCCGCCCAGCGCCACCAGCGCGGCGAAGGCGATGCCGCGCAATACCCGCTCAACGCGTGAGCGCATACACAATGATGTTGACGCCGAACTTGGTCGGGTCGTCCGTCATAAACCGCTTCGTCTCGGGGTGGAAATTCCACTCCGAGCTGTAGTCTTTGCTACTATAGAG